>JBOIDR010000009.1:0-61726 GCA_050740695.1 Gammaproteobacteria bacterium
GGGGCAGCTCACCCTCAGTATGTCTGCCAATCCGGCGGTCCAAAAGGAATTGTTGCATTATCTAGAGGCACTGCAAGCCGCCTGAGATCCCCAAGTAAGCGACAATTTATGCAACGATAGGGTATATTAAAGTATAAAAGAGCTCTGACCTGCTCTGACCCCTTTATTCTTTATTCCGGAGGGATCGTCGCGTCCAGTTCTGCGCCGCCGCTGCTCCACACCACAGCCTTTCTCTTTGAATGTCTCCGGGTCCCGCCCCGGGCTCCCCTCGAAAACGACAACGCAATCCTCCACGTCTTTGGCGCGGGGATGACGCGCACGGCGTGAGCACATGTCGTGGCGACACGAGGAAGCACGTGGCAGTCTCTGCGAGCGATCGGTCGAACTTTAAGGGGGGCGGACTCTTTCTTTGCTCGCAGCCCGGCCGCAAAGGCCAGGCGCTGAAGCCATGGCGAGGGACAGCGGCGAACAGCTCGGCGGCCAGCAGCCAGCCGTTGCGCTTTCGAACGGGTTGCTCAACATTAAAAGAAAAAGGGAGGGACCTTGACGGACTCGGGGGTTATTCCGATCTGCTTCAGGAGCCCGAGCGTGTCCGAATTCGCATGCTCCTCGACAATCTGGCGGTTACTTGATCCGGACGATCGCGTTGCCCGTCACGCGCACGCGCTTTCCCGTGGGCGGGATATCGCCAAAGTTGCCTGTGTGGGTCGCCTCCACGAACCACCGCGCCGCGACGCGGTCTTCCTCCTCCAGGATCACCTCGATCGTGATCCGCATATCCGGGAACGCGGTAGTGATCGTTACGAAGTGTTGCTTGTAGGCCTCAATCCCGGAGATGAGCTCCGCCGCATCGAAGCCGCGGTAATTGGGCGCGATGAAGCGCTCGATGCCGCTGGCGTCTTTGTTGTTCCAGATCTGCTCGAAATGCGCGCGGAAAATTGCCTTAGACATGGCCTGATCTCCTTTGAGTAACGTGCTCGGTATCCTGAGCGTCGAATTATCTACGGCCGCCGGCGCGAAACCAACGCGGATATGCGCTTGGTGGTGGTCACGCTGGCCGTGCCTTCTCGCAGCCGGTCGCGGACTGTCGCTATGTCACCCCATTTCACGGGTGAGGCCATCAGCGGCGGCGGGACGTGCTTGCCTATGATCTAGAACATTTGGCCGACGTGATCCTCGGGCGTCCAGTTGGCCATGACGGCCACCAACCCGATACACGCGCAGCAGTTCGGCGGCAACCAACTCCGGGGGGGAGCGAACAATGACGTCGAAGCTCGAATCGGCATAAGGCACTTGCTCGGCGTCTTGCGTCAACTGGCTGTATGCTGGGCCAATGTACAAGAGCCCCGACCCAAGGATCAAGCACTTGGATAAATTATAGTACCCCCTAAAGCCGGAAGGCAAGCACACCTTCGGAGGTTGGTATGGGTGACGGAACCCCGTGTGCTGGACCAGGTCCGGGACCGGATCCGGAGGAAGCATTACAGCATCCGGACCGACTCCGCGTCCCACTGCTTTCCTCACGGCTTCACAATTCCTGAAACGCCATTCCACGGCTCCGAACGGGCCAAAGACGTTCTGAAGCACGATCCAGGGCTTGCGACCCGGCAGTAGAGGTTCTGAAGGCAGCTTCCAAGGCTTTCGCCAGGGCAAGCTCTATCCTTCGGGAGAAGGACTCCAGATTTCTGGAAGTGCTTCTGTAAGGCATTGGATATGTGAGAATCTATGGACAGGGGGCGCCCCTGTCCCTCGCCCCGGTCCCCGATCCGAATGGACGATAATCTGGCGCGCTTACGCATCGAGCGCGGCGCGAAGCCGGAGGTGAGTCGTGGTGCGACGCGCCGGCGGTGGCGCTATGTGCTCGGCGCCATCACGGCCGTGCCCGTCGTGTACTTGGCCGCGCGCATGCTCCTCGATCCTAGCCTGCCGGTGGCGGTCGGCACGGCTGTGATTGCCTATCCGGCACAGGCCTACACGCTCTTCAACGCCACCGGTTATGTGGTACCCCAGCGCAAGGCCGATGTGGCCTCGAAGGCCACCGGCCGGCTCGAGACCTTGGAGATCAAGGAGGGCAGCCGGGTCGTGAAAGGCCAGGTCATCGCGCGCCTGGAGAACGGCGACCTCTTGGCCGCCGCCGACCGCGCCGCCGCCAACGTGGCGCTGGCACGCGCGGAGGTCGTCGAGGCCCGGGCGGCACTCACCGAGGCGCGCCTCGCGCTCGCGCGCTCGAAGACGCTGGTTGGCAAGCGCTTCGTGACACCCGAGGACCACGATGCCGCCGTGGCGCGCTTTGAGAAGGCCGCCGCCGGGGTGGAGCGGGCGCGAGCGGCCGTCGCCGCGGCCGAGGCGGCGCACCTGGAGGCTCAGGTGGCGGTGGAGTACACGCTGATCCGTGCGCCCTTCGATGGCGTGATCCTGAGCAAGTACGCCGATATGGGGGACATGGTCGCGCCCTTCGCCACGACCTCCCAGTCCAAGGGGGCGGTGGTTTCGCTCGCGGACATGGGCTCGCTGGAGGTCGAGGCCGATGTGTCGGAATCCAATCTCGCGAAGACCGAGATCGGCCAGCCCTGCGAGGTGGAGCTCGATGCCTTACCCGGTGCGCGGCTGCGCGGCGCGGTGGCGAGCATCGTGCCCAGGGTGGACCGGAGCAAGGCCACGGTGCTCGTCAAGATCCGATTCATCGACCTGGATCCGCACATCCTGCCCGACATGAGCGCCAAGGTCGCCTTTCTGTCGCAAGAGCCCACGCCGGAGGAACGCCAGGCGGCGGTCTCGGTGCCCGTTGAGGCGGTGGTCTCACGCGAGGGCAAGGCGATCGTGTTCGTAGTGCGCGAGGGGCGCGTGGCCGAGGTCGCGATCGAGACGGGTGCGCGGCTCGGCGATCAGGTGGTGGTCGTGCGCGGTGTCGCGAGTGGGGATCGGGTGGTCCTCGACCCGCCTGGGGGTCTGTCCAACGGTGCCGAGGTCGCGATCCGGGGGCCATGAACGAGGCCACAGTCGAGGTCGCGCACGTCTCGAAGTCCTACCACCGTGGCGGCACCACGGTTCCGGTCCTCGACGATATCAATCTCGTGGTGCAAGAGGGCGAGTTCCTGGCCCTCATGGGACCTTCGGGATCGGGCAAGAGCACTCTGCTCAATCTGATCGCCGGGATCGACCGGCCCGATGCGGGACTCCTGCGCGTCGCCGGCACCGAGATCGCGACCCTCTCCGATGCCGCGTTGTCGGCGTGGCGGGCCGCCAACGTGGGCTTCGTGTTTCAGTTCTACAATCTCATGCCGGTCCTCACGGCCTTCGAGAACGTGGAGCTGCCGCTGCTCTTGACGGGACTCTCGGGACGCGAACGACGGGAGCACGTCGACCTGGTGCTGGAGCTGGTGGGCCTCACCCCGCGTCGCCGGCATTATCCCTCCGAGCTCTCGGGCGGCGAGCAGCAGCGCGTCGCCATCGCCCGGGCAGTGGTGAGCGATCCGCGCATCATCGTCGCCGACGAGCCGACCGGCGATCTGGATCGGGGCTCGGCCGGCGAGGTCCTGGCCCTGATGGAGACCCTCAACGAGGCGATCGGCAAGACCATCGTCATGGTCACCCACGATCCCTCGGCCGCCGCTCGCGCGCACCGCATCCGGCACCTGGACAAGGGGGCCTTGAGCGGTGAGGAAGGGTAAGGAGGACCCTCTTCTACGTAAGATGAATAGGTCCGTGTCCGGCTGCTATGCCCGCGCGGGCGACATCGCGAGGCGCTCGCAGGTGGCCTCGATCCAGCCTTGCGCGATGGCCGTGATCTCGGTGGCGGACTTGCCCGCCGGATCGATCACCGGACCGATCACGACATCGATGGTCCCCGGATATTTGATCAAACTCTGACGCGGCCAGAACACGCCGGCGTTGTGCGCCACGGGTACGAGCGGAAACCCGCTGCGCGCCGCCAGCATGCCGCCGCCCGGCTCATAGCGGCGGCGCTCGCCGAGACGCACGCGCGTGCCCTCGGGGAAAATGATGACCCAAAGGCCGCTCTCTAGCCTCGCGCCGCCGGCGCGCAGGATCCGGCGCAGGGCCGCCGTGCCGGCCTTGCGGTCGATGGCGATGGGATCGAGCGTCGCGAGCCCCCACCCGAACAGCGGCAGCCACAGGACCTCGCGCTTCAGGACCCAGACATAGGGTGGAAACACCTCCTGGAGCGCGAAGGTCTCCCAGGCCGACTGGTGCTTGCAGAAGATGATCGCGGGACCGTCCGGTAGGTGCTCGGTGCCGGTGACGCGAAAACCTAGCCGACAGATCTTCTCGAGCCACCGGATGTTGAGATGCGCCCAGGTCTGGATGATGAGGCGGTAGCGTGTGCGGTAGGGCAGGGGCCGGATGATCAGGGCGAGCGGCGCGAATACGCACAGCGTGGTCAAGACGCCGGTGTAAAACACGAGAGCGCGCAGGTACAGTAGGACCGATGGGCTCATGCGGGGTGATGATGGGGCGTTTCGCAATATACGACAGGCGTGTGCCGGGCCGGAAGGGTGCGACGCCGTGACGGTCCCGCAGAGTGACGCGGATGGAGCCACGGTGTCCCGTCCCGGGTCGATCGTCGCGAGCGTGCGGGCGTTCGTGGTGCGTGCGTTCGGGGCGCCGTTGTACGTGCAGATCATCGTGGCGCTCTGTCTCGGCGTCGTCGTCGGTGTTTGGCTCGGCCCCGATGCCGCGGGTTTGATGCTGCCCGGACAGCTGGTGCTGCGCCTGCTCGGCGCGCTCGCCCCGCCCTTGATCCTGTGCGCCGTCGTCCACGCCCTCATCAACGCGCAATTCGGTAAAGGGGTGAGCCTGCGTCTCGCGGGGCTCTTGCTGCTCAACACCCTGGTCGCCATTAGCATCGGGCTTCTGGTCGCGAACCTCCTGGAGCCCGGGGCGGGGGCGGACCTGCGACCTCCCGAGACGGCCGCCGAGGTGCGGCCCAAGGCAGACCCGCTGGCGATCTTTCTCGATAACGTGCCACGGAGCGTGCTCGGTCCGTTCACCGACAACGGCAAGGTGCTCGGCGTGATCATTCTCGCGCTGGCCTTCGGGCTCGCCCTGCGCCACGAGCGCGAACGCAGAGTCGCCACGCCGGGAGACCTGGTCGAATTGCTGCTCGCCTGCCTCTTGCGCATCCTCCACTGGGTGATCACCTTGGTGCCGCTCGCGGTCTTCGGCATCATCGCGAGCATCGCGGGCACGCAGGGGTTCGCGCCGTTCCGTTCCTTGGGCCTCTTCATCCTCTGCGTGCTCCTGGCGCTGTCGCTGCAGGCCTGTTATTACCTCACACGCATCCGCTTCGCCTCCTGGGCGCGACCGCTCTACGTGCTGCGTGGCGCGCGCGACGCACTGGTCATGGCCTTCTCGACCGCCAGCTCGACCGCGACCATGCCCGTGACCTATTCGTGTCTCACCGAACGCGTCGGGCTGCGCGAACAATCGGCCAGCCTCGGCGCCCTGGTCGGGGCCAATTTCAACAACGACGGCACGGCGCTCTACGAGGCCATGGCGGCGCTGTTCGTGGCGCAGATGCTCGGAATGGATCTCGGGCTCGCGGAGCAGTTGCTGGTGGTCGCGACCAGCGTCCTGGCGTCGGTGGGGGCGGCCGGGATCCCGGAGGCCGGGCTCGTCACCATGACCCTGGTGTTCAAGGCGGTGGGGCTCCCGATCGAGCACATCGCCGTGCTCCTGGCGGTCGATTGGTTCCTGGACCGCTGCCGCACCACGATCAATGTCCTCGGGGACATCAACGTGAGCTGTCTCTTGGACGGCGGACGGCGTGAGGTGCGGTGATAGATGGCTACGACCCGACCCGGAGCTGGTCGTTCAAGGCCGAGGCCGGCATCGACAGCGCCGTGGAGCTCTTCTATTCCATCGACTACGACTACCGCCCCTGGCCATGGCGTAGGCTCGGCCGCGGGCCCCCTTGCATTCGACGCAACCCCGAGGCTTCCCGTGCCGATAAAGCTGTTGTATTATGATGCCTGGTCGGTTAAAGTCTGTTGTACTACTGCAACTCGGGAGGGGGGGCATGATCAAACAACGCACGCTCAAGAACTGCATCAAGGCCACGGGGGTAGGGCTGCACTCGGGGAAGAAGGTGCTGGTCGCCTTGCGCCCTGCGCCGGCCCACAGCGGCATCGTGTTCCGTCGCGTCGATGTGACACCCGCGGTCGAGATCCCGGCGCGCGCCGAGAACGTCGGCGACACGCGGCTTTCGACCAGCCTCGCCAGAGGCGAGGTGCGCATCGCGACCGTCGAGCACCTGCTGTCGGCCTTCGCGGGTCTCGGGATCGACAATGCCTATGTCGATGTCAGCGCCCCCGAGGTGCCGATCATGGACGGCAGCGCCGGTCCGTTCGTGTTCCTCATCCAGTCGGCCGGCATCGAGGAACAGTCGGCCCCCAAGCAATTCATGCGCATCAAGCGCCCGGTGGCCGTCGAGGATGGCGACAAATGGGCCAGACTCGAGCCCTTCGACGGCTTCAAGGTGTCGTTCTCGATCGATTTCGACCACCCCCTGTTCGACGAGACCATCAAGTTCGCCGAAGTGGATTTCTCCACGACTTCCTTCGTGAAAGAGGTCAGCCGGGCACGCACCTTCGGCTTTCTCAAGGAGGTCGAGATGCTGAGGGAGAAGGATCTGGCACTCGGCGGCAGCCTGCAGAACGCCGTGGTCATCGACGATTATCGAGTGCTCAACGAAGACGGGCTCCGCTACGAGGACGAGTTCGTCCGGCACAAGATCCTGGACGCCATCGGCGATCTGTATCTCCTGGGCCACGGCCTCATCGGGGCGTTTCATGGCTACAAATCCGGGCACGCCTTGAACAACCGGCTGCTGCGGCGGCTCCTGGCGGACAAGAGCGCCTGGGAACTGGTGGATTATCGCGACGAGGTCGAGCTACCGCTGACCTTCCTGCGTCCCCTGCCTGCGCACTGAGGTCCTAGCCAAAGATATTTGAGATTTATCGTCCCGCTACGCAGCGGAGGGAACCCGGAGACTCCCTCCCCTGTCCGCGCTTTCTGCGGACGGGGGAGGGTAGGGTGGGGGCCAAGCCTTTCAGCCGCTGACCAAGACTCGTCTCCACCTGACGCGCCTGGCCCCCACCCTGACCCTCGCCCGCTGCGCAGGGGAGGGACTACCCTGGCGCACTCTGGCGCATGCAGCTTATTGGCTTTGCATTGAGCGGTGTTGTTCGACATTGACGACACAAGTATCTAGCCTAACCCGGCTAACCCGGCGGCGGCCCATGCCTCGACAGATTCAATAGCACCGCCCTCAAGCGCGCATCCCCGCAGCTCTGTGCCGCTTGGCGCAAATAGTCGGACATCGGTCGGGAGATGGCGGGTTCCGCGCGCTTGACGGACGGGGTCCGAGCGCCGGTGACCAGGACCCTGACCCGTATCGCGCGTACCGCGGCCGCGCCCGGCCGTCCGGCCAGGCGCTCGATCAACACCGGGCCGAAGTAGCGCAGGCGCGCCGCCCATACCGGCGAGTCGGCAAACAGGCTGAGCGTGCCGGCCGTGAGCCGCCCGATCCGCCAATGAGCGCGCAATTCAGCCGGCATGGCGGCCTGGATCACCGCGTCGAGCCGCTGTAGGTCCAGTAGCTCGGGCAGCACCGCCGCATCTCCACCGCCGGTCGCGGCCCGCACGAGCTTAGCGATCGCGATTGGGCCGATCGCCACTGGGCCGATCCGGGTGGGCCCGCTCTTTCGATGCCCCTCGCTCATGAGCAAATGGCGCCATCGAAACCATTGAAACCGTAGTATACTGCGCGCCGCCGTCCCCTTCGTCCCACATGCCTTCCGTCAACGTTGCCGGGCTCCTGCGCCGCGTCTTCGGCAGCCGCAACGATCGGCTGCTCAAGCGCATGGCCAAGACCGTGGCGCAGATCAACGCCCACGAGCCCCAGTGCGCGGAGCTCTCGGACGAACAGATCGCGGCCAAGACCGGAGAGTTTCGCGATCGGTACGCCGCTGGCGAGACGCTCGACGAGCTCCTGCCCGAGGCCTTCGCCGTGGTGCGCGAGGTCGGTAAGCGCGCGCTCGACATGCGTCATTTCGACGTGCAGCTCATCGGCGGGATGGTGCTGCACTCGGGCAAGATCGCGGAGATGCGCACCGGCGAGGGCAAGACCTTGGTCGCCACGCTCGCCGCCTATCTGAACGCCTTGACCGGGCTCGGGGTCCACATCGTCACGGTCAACGATTACCTGGCGCGCCGTGACGCGCAATGGATGGGCAAGATCTACGAGCGCCTCGGTATGAGCACCGGAGTCATCGTCCCCGGGCTCAACCAGGCGGAACGGCAGTCGGCCTACGCGGCAGACATCACCTACGGCACCAACAACGAGCTCGGTTTCGACTACCTGCGCGACAACATGGCGTTCCAGAGCCGCGATCGGGTACAGCGCGGCCTAAACTTCGCGATCGTCGATGAGGTCGATTCGATCCTGATCGACGAGGCGCGCACGCCGCTCATCATCTCGGGCGCCACGGACGACCATTCGGACCTCTACGTCCACGTCAACCGGTTGATCCCGGGGCTCGACCCGCAGCAGGAAGAGGAGGGCCCCGGCGATTATTCGCTCGATGAAAAGCAGCGCCAGGTGCACCTGACCGAGCAAGGCCACGCGCGCATCGAGGAGCTCATGGTCCAGGAAGGGCTCATCGCGGAAGGCGAGAGCCTGTATAGCGCGGCCCACATCGGCCTCATGCACCATGTCCACTCGGCGCTCAGGGCACACACCCTGTACAAGCGCGACGTGGACTACATCGTCCGCAACGGCGAGGTCGTGATCGTCGATGAATTCACCGGCCGCACCATGCCCGGCCGGCGCTGGTCCGAGGGCCTCCATCAGGCAGTCGAGGCCAAGGAGGGCGTGGCTATTCAGCAGGAGAACCAGACGCTCGCGTCGATCACCTTCCAGAACTATTTCCGGCTCTATCGCAAGCTCTCGGGCATGACCGGCACCGCCGACACCGAGGCCTACGAATTTCAGCAGATCTACGGGCTCGAGGTGGTCGTGATCCCGACCCACATGCCGATGGTGCGCGAGGACTTCGGCGATGTCGTCTATCTCACCCAGCCGGAGAAATTCCAGGCCCTCCTGGACGACATCAAGGACTGCCATACGCGCGGCCAGCCGGTCCTGGTCGGGACCGCCTCGATCGAGACCTCGGAGTACGTCTCGGGCCTCCTCGAGAAAGCCGGGCTCGCGCACCAGGTCCTGAACGCCAAGTTTCACGAGAAAGAAGCCCATATCATCGCCCAGGCCGGGCGCCCCGCGGGCATCACCATCGCTACCAACATGGCCGGGCGCGGCACGGACATCGTGTTGGGTGGCGGGCTCGGGGAGGAATTGAAGGCCCTGGAATCCGCCGACGAGGTGAGTGTCGCGCGCCTCAAGGCCGATTGGCAGAAACGGCACGAGCAAGTGGTCAGTGCCGGGGGCCTGCACATCATCGGGACCGAGCGCCATGAGTCGCGGCGCATCGATAACCAGTTGCGCGGGCGTTCGGGCCGCCAGGGGGATCCGGGGTCGAGCCGCTTCTACCTCTCGCTGCAGGACAACCTCATGCGCATCTTCGCCTCTGAGCGCGTGTCGAGCCTCATGCAGAAGCTCGGCCTCGAGGAGGGCGAAGCGATCGAGCATCCGTGGGTGACGAAGGCAATCGAGAACGCGCAACGCAAGGTCGAGGCGCGCAATTTCGATATCCGCAAACAGCTCCTGGAATACGACGACGTCGCCAATGATCAGCGCAAGGAGGTCTATGACCTACGCAACGAGATCATGGATGCCTCCGATGTCTCCGACAACATCCAGGCGATCCGGCGCGACGTGGTGAGCGCGATCATCGATACCCATATCCCACCGGGGAGCATCGATGAGATCTGGGACATCCCGAGCCTCGAAGAAAACATCGAGCGCGATCTCGCGCAGAGGCTGCCCATCGCCGAGTGGTTCAAACAGGACGAGGGGTTGGACGAGGACGCCTTGCGGCCGAAGATCCTCGCGGAGATCGAGACGACCTATGCCGGTAAAGAGAACGTCGCCGGGACCGAGGTTATGCGCCACTTCGAGAAGGCCATCCTGCTCCAGACCTTGGACGCCCACTGGAAGGAGCACCTCGCGGCCATGGACCATCTCCGTCAGGGGATCCACCTGCGCGGCTATGCACAGAAAAACCCCAAGCAGGAATACAAGCGCGAGGCCTTCGAGATGTTTCACCAGATGCTGGACGGCATCAAGCGCGAGGTAATTGGGGTGCTGTCGCGGGTCCAGGTGCGGGCCGAATCGGACGTGGAGGCGGTCGAGCGGAAACGCCGCCAGAGCGCCCCGGTCGAATACAGTCACGATGAGGCCCAGAGCCCGCTCGAAACTTCTTCGGCGGATGGGGAGGCCGGATCTCGGGAGCCGCCACAGGCCCGGCCCACCCCCTATGTGCGCGGGGATAAGATCGGCCGCAACTCTCCCTGTCCGTGCGGCTCGGGAAAGAAATACAAACAGTGCCACGGACGGCTCGCGTAACCCCCTACCCCGACCCTTCCCCCTTCGTAAGGGGGAAGGGAGAGAAAGCCTCCCGCCTTCCGAAGGGGACGGAAAAAAAGTCTCCCCCCGTAGCAAGGGGGACAGAAAAGAAGTTTCCCCCGTACGAAGGGGGAGATTTAGAGGGGGTTAACCCCCGGTGACGGCACCCTCGCACATCGCAGGGATCCGCTGGGGCACCACCTGCGCGGGGATACGGCGGGTGGACCGCGACGACCTCGCCGTCATGGCCATCACAGAGGGCTCCACCTGTGCCGCGGTGTTCACACAGAACCGCTTTGAGGCCGCCCCCGTGCTACTGGCGCGCCGGCACCTCACGCAGAAGCCTCCGCGCTATCTCATCGTCAACTCCGGGAACGCCAACGCCGGGACCGGCGTTCCGGGCATGCGCGATGCGCTCGCCACCTGCCGGGCGCTCGCCCTGCACTGCGGCTGTGCCACCGAGGCGGTACTGCCGTTCTCGACCGGGGTCATCGGCGAGCCCCTGCCCGTCGCGCGCATCACCGAGGCGCTGCCCCGTGCCTTGGAGGCCCTGACCGATGACGGCTGGGCGGGGGCGGCCCGCGCCATCATGACCACCGACACGGTGCCCAAGACGAGCACCGTCACTGTGTCCATAGGCGGGATCCCGGTGACGGTCACCGGGATCGCCAAGGGCGCCGGCATGATCGCGCCCGACATGGCCACCCTGCTGGCGTTCGTGGCCACCGACGCGGCCGTGTCCAAGCCGGTGCTCGACGCCTGCCTTGCGCATGTGGTCGGGCAGAGCTTCAACCGCGTCACGGTCGATGGCGACACCTCGACCAACGATGCCTGTTGCCTCGTGGCGACCGCTCGCGCCCCGGCGCCACCGATCACGGAGCCGGCCGGCGAGGCGTATCAGACATTCCTGTCGGCCATCACCGATGTGTGTCGGACCTTGGCTCAGGCGATCGTCCGGGATGGCGAGGGGGCAACCAAGTTCGTTACCATCAACGTCACGGGCTGCCCAGGCGAAGGCGCCGCGCTCCAGATCGCACGCGCCGTCGCCAACTCCCCCTTGGTCAAGACGGCGCTCTTCGCCTCGGACCCGAACTGGGGCCGGATCCTCGCGGCGGTGGGGCGGGCCGTGTCCCCGGACATCGATGCCGAGCGGCTCATCCTCCACCTCAACGGGCTGTGCGTGTTCCAACACGGCGCGCGTGCCGCGGGGCTCTGCGAGGAAGACGCACGTGCGGCGATGGCCGTGCCCGAGATCGTCATCGCCATCGATCTCGGCAGCGGCCGCCACGCCGCCACGGTCTTGACCTGCGATCTCTCCTACGACTACGTCCGCATCAACGCCGAGTACCGCAGCTGATCCCGAGTCGGCGTGCGGAGACCGCAGGCCCCCCGAGGCAAGGGCCCTCGATCCCATCGTTCCTATCACCATCGGCGTCCTCTGCAACGACCGCGACGAGGTGCTGATCGCCCAGCGCCCGAGGGGGCGGCACCTGGGCGGGCTATGGGAGTTCCCGGGCGGCAAGGTCGAGCCGGGCGAAGACGGGCGCGCGGCCTTGCGGCGCGAGCTTCGCGAAGAGCTCGGCATCGAGATCACCATCGCCCGACCGCTCATCCGGGTCCGACACCGCTACGCCGATCGCGCCGTGCTCCTCGATTGCTGGCGCGTGAGCCATTGGGACGGAGAGGTACATGGACGAGAGGGCCAGCGGATCGCGTGGGCGCGGCCGCAGGCGCTCGACGAACGCCGCTTCCTGCCGGCGGACAAGGCCATCATCACCGCCGCGCGCCTGCCGGCGCTTTATCTCATCAGTCCCGATCCCGGCCCCGATCTCGACGCCTTTCTCGCGACGCTCGATGCGCGCCTCTGGGCCGGCCTGCGCCTCTTCCAGCTGCGCTGCCGGGAGATCCCATCGCCGCGCTACCGGGTCTTGGTTCGAGAGACCCGTGCCCTGTGTGAGCGACACGGCGCCCGGCTGCTCTTGAGCAGCGCGCTCGGCCAGGTGCTCGCCCATGAGGCGCACGGGCTGCACCTGACGAGCACGGACCTCCTCGCGCTCAAGAGACGCCCGCTGGGACGCCAGTGGCTCATCGCCGCCTCTTGCCACGACGCCGCCGAGATCGAACAGGCGGCGCGGCTCGGGCTCGACTTCATCGTCCTCGGCCCGGTCCAGCCCACCCCCACCCACCCCGACGCCCCTATCCTCGGCTGGACGGGCTTCACGAATCTCGTGCGGCGCGCCCCCCTGCCGGTCTATGCCCTGGGCGGGCTTACTCCGGCCCATCTCCCCCTCGCCTGGAACGCCGGCGCCCAGGGTATCGCGGCGATCCGGGGGCTCTGGGATGAGCTCGTGGCTTTCGACGGCGGGCCACTACGCGTTGGGGATCCGCGTTGAACAACCTACTCAGTAGCAATGTCGTATCGCTGAGTGATCCGGACAAGCAAGTCGATATAAAACCCCTCGGTGCCAACGATAGTCTGCTTTTGGCGGGCGACGAATGCACAATCGCGCCTAAGCTCAGGAGGAATTGTTCAAGCTCGCGCAGACTGGCGGTTTCGAAGCCGCTTAGGTGTCCGCGAGGTGTGCCATCCTCACCAAGCACTCAGAGCGCTCTTACTCGGCATCGATATCCAGGACCGTCGGTTGAGCATTCCCCAGATCATGATCCGGCGTTTCTCATCTCTTCCAAGCGAATGCCACCACCCATCGATGCCACGGGCAGCATGCTCGCCGATGCGAAATCCAACCTGTACCCTGCCCGCCATCTGGCTTCTCTGCGCCACCGCCTTGGCCACTAGAGCGAGCATCTCTTGCCCGAAGTCCTCCATCTGAATATTAGGGTAGAAACCGACGTCCTGTCCATTCACGTTTTGCGGCATCGACGCACTGGTCACCCTGAGCGCGTATCGTCCACGCCGGTCGCAAGTTCGAATGGTGGCCCACGCGGATCACCCCGCGCGTCGTTGCGAAAGTGACCAATTCTAGTCATACTATGACTATGAAGCAGGTGCGCATCGCCGAGCTGAAGGCTCGACTGAGCGAATATCTTCGCGTTGTTCAGCGGCGAGACGATCGCGATCCTCGACCGTGAGACGCCGGTCGCCCAAATTGTGCCTGTCCGTGACCGATCGGCGCTACGGGGCCGGAAGCCGGCCCCAGGCACGCCAGCGCCCAATCGTGTCCCGCTTCCCAAGCCCGCGAAGGTGCCGGTGGATGTTGTGCAGCTCCTTCTCGAAGAACGCCAGGGCCATCGGTGATTGCCTACGTGGACGCGTCCGTGCTGCTCCGCGTCGCCCTCCGGCAGCCGGACGCCTTGTCCGAGTGGCGTCACATTGACCAGGGTGTATCAAGCGCTTTGGTCCAGACCGAGAGTCTGCGTACCTTAGATCGCCTCCGGCTGCGCGCCAAGCTCGGAGATGCGGAGGCCGCAAGCTGGCGCGCGACGATCCTAGCTCTCATCGCCTCGCTCGAGCTCGCCGAAATCGATGGGGTCGTCCTCGGGGGAGGCACATCCCGGCGGTTCACGACCGCCTTGGCAGGCGGCGACGGCTAGCGCCGTGCTCACATGGTGAGGCGGTAGCGCTTGTAGTACTCGAGCACCCGTTTGACGTAGGTCTGCGTCTCTGGATACGGCGGGATCTTCTTGCCGTGCCGGATCACGGCATTTTCGCCGGCATTGTAGGCCGCGAGCGCCAGCACCAGGTTGTTGTTGAACATCCCGAGCAGGTCGCGCAGATAACTGGAACCCCCGTGAATGTTGGCACGCGGATCGGTGCGGTTCGAGACACCGTAGCGCCGGGCGGTGTCCGGCATGAGCTGCATGAGCCCGACCGCCCCGGCGCGCGAGATGGCGTTGGCGTTATACGCGGACTCCGCCGTGATCACCGCGTGGAGGAGGGCGTTCGGGAGCCGGTAGGTGGTCGCCGCCCTGGCGATCAAGGCGGTGTACGCTGCCCGATATTTGGCGCTGTGGCCGAAGCTTGATTCGCTCCAGCCTTTCCAGGTCCGAACGAGGAGCTTGTAGCCGGGCCGATCCGGCCGATCGGTCAGGAATACCCGGCCATGCTTGTCGACGTACTTGAAAATGTCCGCCACCGCATCCGGGCCGCAGCAAACGGCAAACGCCCCAAGGACCAGAGCGAGCACGCGATGAGCCTGTCCTTTCCCCATACCGTTACTCCATGAAGTTGTCCTAGTGGTCCTTCAGGCATCTACTATACCGTCAATCGCAGGGAGCCGGAAGCCCGCCGCCCGGCAGATGCACGCCTCGCCTGAGCAAAGGCGTGGCCGACCTCCGCCGCGCAGGGCGGACGGAGAGCCGCAGAGACCCGGGGACGCTACTCTCCCGCCATGCCCACGACATTGAATCCGGCATCGACGTAGGTGATCTCCCCGGTGATGGCCGAGGCGAGATCCGAGCACAGGAAGGCCGCGACGTTCCCGACCTCGTCGATGGTGACGTTGCGCCGGAGCGGGGCGGTCTTCTCGACGTGATCGAGGAAGCGGCGGAAGCCGGTGATCCCGGCCGCGGCGAGCGTGCGGATGGGCCCGGCGGAGATCCCGTTGACCCGGATCCCCTCGGGTCCGAGGCCCTGAGCCATGTAGCGCACATTGGCCTCCAGGCTCGCCTTGGCGAGTCCCATGACGTTGTAGCTCGGCATGGCCCGGACCGCGCCGAGGTAGGTGAGCGTCAGCATCGCACCGTTACGCCCGTGCATGCCCCGGCGCGCGCCGTTGGCCAGCGCAGAGAAACTATAGGAGCTGATCTCGTGGGCGATGCGAAAGCCCTCGCGGGTCACGGCGTCGAGGTAGTTGCCCTCGAGCTGTTCGCGCGGCGCGAAGGCCACGGCATGGACGAGGATGTCGAAGTGGTCCCAGAAGTTGTCCAGGTGCTCGAAGACGGCCTGGATCTCCAGGTCGCTCGCGACATCGCAGGGCACGGTGACCTCCGAGCCGACCTCGGCCGCCAGTTCCTCGACACGGCGCTTGAGCCGCTCGGCCTGATAGGTGAAGGCCAACTCGGCGCCTTCGCGGCGCATGGCCTTGGCGATCCCCCAAGCGATCGAGCGGTTGCTCGCCACCCCCACGATGAGCGCGCGCTTGCCCGCTAAGAACCCCATGGAACGTGCCTCCCTCGGCGTTGTCATGCGCAGTCGTCGGCGTGCCGGGCCAAGAGTCTATAACGAATGGGCCCCCGGGGGCACCACGTCCCTCGGTACTCCAGCCGGCAGGGCAGACATCGTCGTCGCGGGTTGCGATGATGGGCCGGTTCCCAACGGGAGAATGCCCGATCGGCGCGGCGCGGAGGGCCCGATATCCATACGCCCTGTGCATCGACGCCGCGCTTGACTCCGTAGTGGCTACAGGGTCTATGTTATACGGCAGGCCTCGCAGGAGGGATGAATATGGCGTCGAATACCCCCTTGGATACCCCATCGGTCGGACCGCCGGTGACCGGCCGCACGTCCAGGGCTCAGCCGGTCGGGAAGGCGCTGGTGTCCGTCGGGAGCGTGGTCGCCGCACTCGCGGCTTCGTCCTGTTGTGTGCTGCCGCTCGTGTTCTTCGCGCTCGGGATCAGCGGTGCGTGGATCGGCAATCTCACGGCGCTCGCGCCGTATCAACCCTATTTCGTGGTCGTCACGCTGGGCTTTCTGGCCGCCGGGTTCGTGATGGTGTACCGGAAGCCGGGGATGGTGTGCGCGCCGGGGTCGTATTGCGCGACACCGGCCTCGGACCGCCTCGCGAAGGTGAGCCTCTGGATCGCGACCGCGATCATCGCCGTGGCGCTCGCGTTCCCCTTTCTGGTACCGTTCCTCATCGAGACATGAGAGTTTGTGAAAACCGTCGCGAGCGAAGGGAGGTCGCGTTCCGCCGGAGCGCAGGACCGCTTCGCCGGGAGCGAAACGGAGCGCAAGCCCCGAAGGGGCGAGTCCCAGGGATGGGACGAGCAGCCGGAGTGTATGTTGAAATACATGAGGATTAGATTCCGAGCACCGCCGGAACGCGAGATCCCGAGCGCAGTAGATACTTGTGTCGTAAATGTCGAACAACACCGCTCATGCAAGTCCTGATTCAGATGTAAAGTCAATAAGCTGCAAGCGCCAGGGTATTCCCTCCCCTGCGAAGCGGGGGAGGGTCAGGGTGGGGGCCAGGCGCGTCAGGCGGAGACGACGCCTGGTCAGCGGCTGAAGGGCTTGGCCCCCACCCCACCCTCCCCCGTCCGCAGAAAGCGCAGACAGGGGAGGGAGTCTCCGGGTCCCCTCCCTTGCGTAGCGGGACGGTAAATTTCAAATGTCTTTGGCTAGGTTTTTTCACAAACTCTGAGCTTGGAGGCCGACATGCGAAAGTTGCTCTTGGGATGCGTGACTATGGTGATGGCGCTTGTGGCCGGCCCGGTGTCCGCGGCCGAGAAGACCGTGACTCTCCGCGTGGATAACATGACCTGCGCCACCTGCCCGCCGGTGGTGAAGAAGAGCCTCGGTCGGATCGACGGGGTGTCTCGGGTCGAGGTGTCGCTCGAAGCGAACACCGCGATCGTGACCTATGATGACGCCAAGACGGATGTCGCCGCCTTGATCGATGCCACGACCAACGCCGGTTATCCGTCCCGCCCGGCGGAATAAGCTCGCGGCATGCCGGAGTCCTGTGCTCACGAGTCGGCAGACTGGGCCGCGCGGCGTCGCAGCGCGCTTTTGGCTTGGGGCCTGCCGAGCTTTGCGCTCTTTGCCGCGTTTTTCTTGGAGCCGTCGTTACGGACTTGGATCTGGTGCGTGGCACTGCTATGGCTGGGTGCGGCTTGCCTGGCCAATGCGTGGCACTGTGGCCGGACCCACTGCTACTTCACTGCGCCGTTCTTCCTCCTCATGGCCTGTGTCACGCTTTTCTATGGCCTCGGGGTACTCCCGATAGGGGCGTACGGGTGGACCTGGCTGGCCTTGGGCGTGGTCCTCGGTACGGCGGGATTGTGGTGGGGATCTGAACGGCTTTTGGGGCGATTCGTCCGCTCTGACCTCAAAGGCAAGGATACAAGAGGATGTTTGCAATGACGAAGGCGTTGCGACGATTCGGTGCGATTGCGGACGCGGCGATCGCTGCGGCCTACTACCTCGGTGTTGCCGGCATACCCTCGGAGGCGCCTGAAGGCGATCCCGAGAAAGCAAAGAGCTGAGGCACCAGAGGATGGCAGTGATCAGCACCTATACGCTGCAGATCACCGGGATGACCTGCGATCGCTGCGCGAAGTCGATCGAGGACGCCCTGGCGGGCGTGGCTGGGGTATTCGAAGCCAAGGTCTCATATGACGAAGGCACCGCCCGTATCAAGACCGAGGTGAGGGTCGATAGCGCGAAGCTCATCGATACGGTCCAGGGCAAAGGGTTTGGCGCGGAGGTGCTGGATCGCAAGGGTTGGACTGTGGTGAAGGGAGTCTTGGACGGGCCGCGCATCTCGATCGTCGACACGCCCATGACTCCTGTCAAACCACGACGGAGATCGCGAGGCGCTCTCCACGTCGCGATCGTCGGAAGCGGGGGGGCGGCGTTTGCTGGCGCGATCCGCGCCGCCGAGGAAGGCGCCGAGGTCACGCTCATCGAGCGGAGCACCCTAGGGGGGACCTGCGTCAATGTCGGCTGCGTACCCTCGAAGATCATGATCCGCGCGGCCCATCTCGCGCACCTGCAATCCGGGCACCCCTTCGACGGCATCAAGAAGCGCACGGCCGTCCTCGACCGCCGAGCGCTCCTGGCCCAGCAGCAGGGTCGAGTAGAGGAGCTGCGGCATACCAAGTACGAAAGCATCCTAGAATCGAATCCCAGCATCACGCTCCTACGGGGATCCGCGCGCTTCACCGAGGACAGGACCCTGATGGTGAAAGAACCGGGGGGCCAGGAGAAGCGCCTGCGCGCCGACCGTATCCTGATCGCGACCGGCGCCTCCCCCTCGATCCCGGAGACGCCGGGTCTCAAGGGCACCCCCTACTGGACCTCGACCGAGGCGCTCGTGGCGGAACGATTGCCGGAGCATCTCATCGTCTACGGGGGCTCGGTGGTCGCGCTGGAGCTCGGGCAGGCGTTCCTGCGCCTGGGCTCGAAGGTGAGCCTCATCGCGCGCTCGACCCTGTTATCCAAGACCGATCCGGCCATCGGGGGAGCGCTGGTAGCAGCGCTCGAAGGCGAAGGCATGCGCATCCTGACCCATACCGCAGTCAAGCAGGTGCGCTACGGGAGCCGCTGGTTCCGCAAGCGGTTCAGCATCGAGTTAGACCGGGAGACCCTCGTCGGCGATCGCCTGCTGATCGCGACTGGCCGGACACCGAACACGGCGAGCCTCGGGCTCGAGAAGCTCGGGGTCAACACCGACACGCGCGGGGCCGTAGTCGTCGACGATCACCTGCGGACCAGCGCCGAGCATGTCTATGCCGCCGGGGATTGTACGACAGAGCCGCGCTTCGTCTATGTCGCCGCGGCCGCCGGCACCCGCGCGGCGATCAATCTGATGGGCGGGGACGCGGCCCTGGACCTGTCCGCCGTGCCCGAGGTTGTCTTCACCGATCCGCAGGTCGCGACCGTGGGCCTCACCGTCGCAGAGGCGTCCCGGCAGGGGTGCGAGGTGGACAGCCGCATGCTCGACTTGAAGCATGTACCGAGGGCGCTCGCCAACTTCGACACCCGGGGCTTCATCAAGCTCGTCGCCGAGCCCGGGAGCGGGCGCCTGCTCGGCGCCCAGGTGCTGGCCGCGGAAGGCGGTGAGGTCATCCAGACGGCCGCGCTCGCCGTTCGCCACCGTCTGACCGTGCGGGACCTCGCCGAACAACTCTTCCCCTACCTCACCATGGTCGAGGCTCTCAAGCTCTGTGCGCAGACCTTCACCAGGGACGTGACGCAGCTCTCGTGCTGCGCGGGGTAACGGGCCTCTGGGCGAGCGTCTCATCGCTCCGCCCTTAACTTCTTCACAGCGTCCAGCCCTGTGTGGACTTGGTTCACGCCGGGCGCTGCACCGATCGCCTTGAAGAGCGCCAGCGATTTCTTGAGCATCTCCTCGGCCCGCTCGAGATCGCGCGTCCGGTAGATGCGCCCGGGTTGCCGGTGCCTGTACCAACGCCGCGAAGGCTTCCTTGACGCCGGGGGCATCCTGCTTCTTTGCCAGGGCCTGGACCGTTTCGGTAAGCCCCTTGACCTGGTCTTCGTATTCCTGCTCCGGGAGATCGGCTTGGAAGGGCGCCGCGATAATAAGGCGCCCGGCGCAGGATCCCACCGTCGTCGGCGGTGAGGAGGAACTGCTCGATGAGGACCTGCATCAAGGCATCGGCGTCCAGCGGGCGGGGGGTCGCGAGCACGGCCGGGTCGAGATCCGCCAGGACGTTGGCGATGTAATAACCACCGACCCGGAGGCGCTTCCCCTCGGCCGCATCGGTTTCATGAGCGGGGTCCTCGATTCATGTCGGTGGGCGGAGGAGGGCAATTATGCACGCTGGGTCATCATCGGCAGGAACCAGTTCCCGCACGGGGAAAAGCGCTTCGCGAAGCAGAGAACGGTATGACCCCATGCTAATCTACCACTAGTAAGCGTGCGGGCTTCGAGTCGAGTGGGTGGGAAAGCGGGGTGGAGCGCCGAGATCGGTCTCGGCATCGCCGCCCTGTGCCTCGCGGTGCTGTTCGCGCGGCTCGGTTTCTGGCAGATCGGGCGGGCCGCAGAAAAGGAGGCCCTGGCGTCCGCTGTCGCCGCGCGCGCGCGGCTCGCGGCCATCACCTTCGAGACGCCCGCCGGGGCCGGGGACGAGCTCCGGTTTCGCAAGGCCATCTTGCGCGGCAGCTTCGAACCCCTGCATCAATTCTTCATCGATAACGAGACCGACCACGGCCGCGCGGGCTACCACGTGATCACGCCTTTGCGGCTCGCTCATTCGGGACGTCGGATCCTCATCGATAGGGGCTGGGTGCCGATGGGGCCGGACCGCGAGCACTTGCCCGCCATCGAGTCGCCGGCGGGCGAGATCGAGCTTGGCGGCGTCCTCGATCGCCCGCCCGCGCCGCGCTTCGCGATCGATCGGCTGTCGCGGCCCGGGCCCGAATGGGGGCGTCGCTGGGCATATCTCGACCTCGGGTACTTCGTACAGAGCACCGGGCTCTCGGTGGAGCCCTATGTCATGCTCCTGGACCCGGACGCGCCCTACGGGTTCGTGCGCGAGTGGCGGCGATTGCAGGACCATCACCGGCACCTGTCCTATGCCGGCCAGTGGTTTCTGATCGCTGGCGTGACCGTCTGCGCCTATCTCGCGCTGTGGCGATCGCGGCGGCGCCCGGGCCCTTGACCGGCGGATGGGGCCGCCGGCGAGACCACGTCCGCGCGAGCTGGGCCCGCTCCTGGGCCTGGCCGCGCTCACGCTGCTGCCGGTCGTAGGCGCATTCGTGCTCTACCTTCACCCCGATTGGGCGCCCGAGGGCCGCGTGCATCATGGCGTGCTGGTCGAGCCGCCCCAGCAGCTTGCCGATCCGTTGCTCACGACCCTCGCGGGTGAGCCGTTCTCCACACGGGCATGGCAAGGCCGGTGGACCCTGCTCCGCGTCATCGCGGATTGCGGTCCCGACTGCCGCACGGACATCGACACGCTGATCCGCATCCACCGGCTGCTGGGCGCGAACCAGGAGCGGTTGCAAGACGCCGTGGCGCTCTTCGCGACTGCCACCGCGCCCACATTGCGGCGGGTGATGGAAGACTTTCCCGGCACGCTCGCCCTGCACGCCGATGGAGCCGTCGGCGCCGATGGCCCCTTCGCTACCGGGCCGGGACTGTATGTCCTCGATCCCGAGGTGCGGGTGATATTGCGCTATCCGCCCGGATTCGACCCCTTCGGCGTCCTGGAGGATTTGAAACGGCTCTTGAAGTATTCCTGGCTCGGGTGAGCGCCGGGGACGGGGCTTATAGGTGCTCCTCCAAAAACACTCGTCCGGCGGGAAAGGCGCGCGAAGAGCAAGGCGAGCGCACCGTTCAGAAGCCCCGCGGCGCTCCCCCGGCAATCGAATCACCCGCTGCAGTCTCATCTCCTGGAATCGGAGTTCTCGAGGAGGCCCGCGGACGGTAAGATCGCGCCCGGATGGCCGACCGGCAAGTTCTGGCGCCCGACGGCCGCTTCTAGCTAGGCAACGTCGTCATCGCGGCGGCGCACTGCTTCGAAGCCGAGAATGAAGTCGGGGCCAAGCAGCTTGGCGGGCGTCGAGAATCCTTTCTCGACTTGGCCCGCGAGCGCGCGCTTGGCGATCTCGAGCGAAGTCAACGCGGTGAGCGTGTAGCCCTCGGGAGTCTCAAGCCACGCTTTCGCGGATCGTCCGGCAGGGTTGCGGACTTCGGCCACGAGGAAGCTCTTGCCGCGCTTGCGCTGCTCGTCGGTCGGCCCGGCCGGGCGTGCGTCGATGCGACGTTTGAGAAAGCTCTGCACTATGTCGGAGCCGAGCACTGCCCCGAACCGCGAGCCGATCCGCGCTCCCCAGATCATCGCGCTCGTGGCGGGCACATAGACTTCGATGTTGGGGATGCGCGTGCTATGGAAAGCGGTCGAGACGTCGCCCCACGGGATGGCCATCGAGCGTTTCTTGCCCGAGCCGTCCGCGTAGTCGATGTCTCGCACGAGCGATCCGGTGGGCACCGGCGTGAGCTTGCCGTCACGCCGCACGAAACCGCCGTGGTGCACGTTTTCGACCATCGTCATGGCCGTGCCGTGAGAGACCGAGCCGAGGCCAAAAAACCCCAGTGTCAGCTCGTGCACATCGGGCAGCTTTCGCGCAACATGGAGCGCGAGGCAGTCGGACGGTACGACGTCGAAACCGGTGCCCGGCAAGAGCATCACGCCGGCGCTTCGTGCGTCGGCGTCGCGCGCCGCAGCGCCCTCGAAGACCGCGATCTCGCCGGTGATGTCGAGGTAGTGCGCCCGCGCCGCCAGGCACGCGTCGATCATCGGCTTGGACGTGCGGCTGAATGGCCCGGCGCAATGCAAGACGACTCCGACATCGGCCAAGCCCGCGACCAGCGTTTCCGGATCGTCGAGCCCGAAGACCCGATGCTCGAAGCCGTACCGATCGGCGACCGCCCGAACACGCTGCGCGCTGCGACCGGCGACGATCACCTGCTGGTTGCGCTCCGCCGCGAATCGCGCTGTGAGCTCGCCCGTGTAGCCGTTTGCCCCGTAGATCAAGAGCGCGCTAGGCATCGGCTTCCTCGTATCACGGGCGCGCGAGCGACACCCTCATGCTTTCGCGGCGCGTTCTCGCCGCCGCCGCCGCAGGCGTGAGAAAATCAACCGGGTTTCAATCCCTTCTTCATCAGGGCGTCGTTCGAACCGCGAAATACCCGATTCACCCGACCGCGCCAAGAGGTTTCAATCCCTTCTTCATCAGGGCGTCGTTCGAACCTCAACGGCGTTGATAACTACTTCAAGTTCAACGAGGTTTCAATCCCTTCTTCATCAGGGCGTCGTTCGAACTCAACTTATGTGGAGGATAAACCTCTTCAAGATAGTTTCAATCCCTTCTTCATCAGGGCGTCGTTCGAACTCGCCCGCGAGATATTTGGGAGTCCTGTTTGGTGGTTTCAATCCCTTCTTCATCAGGGCGTCGTTCGAACCGGTTATGCAAGACACATCGCTCAAATTGCTTGCGTTTCAATCCCTTCTTCATCAGGGCGTCGTTCGAACGGTTCAGGAGGCAGAACTTGAACGGAAGAGCGCAGGTTTCAATCCCTTCTTCATCAGGGCGTCGTTCGAACATTTGCCGTCTGTTTTGGTGGATCAAGATAAGCACTGTTTCAATCCCTTCTTCATCAGGGCGTCGTTCGAACCTTGTGGCCCGGCCCAGGGGGTCCTCCTGGGCCGGGTTTCAATCCCTTCTTCATCAGGGCGTCGTTCGAACCGGTTATGCAAGACACATCGCTCAAATTGCTTGCGTTTCAATCCCTTCTTCATCAGGGCGTCGTTCGAACGGTTCAGGAGGCAGAACTTGAACGGAAGAGCGCAGGTTTCAATCCCTTCTTCATCAGGGCGTCGTTCGAACATTTGCCGTCTGTTTTGGTGGATCAAGATAAGCACTGTTTCAATCCCTTCTTCATCAGGGCGTCGTTCGAACCTTGTGGCCCGGCCCAGGGGGTCCTCCTGGGCCGGGTTTCAATCCCTTCTTCATCAGGGCGTCGTTCGAACACAATATCTCATCCTATCGGTCACTGAGCTTTGTTTCAATCCCTTCTTCATCAGGGCGTCGTTCGAACTCGGAAGCGGGGCGGCTACGGAGAGTGGCAGAAAGTTTCAATCCCTTCTTCATCAGGGCGTCGTTCGAACCTACCCCATCGACAAAACCTTGTTCCGGTCAATGGGATACGCGTCGAGTTATCCACAGGCAGATCGAACATCGGAGTTAGGTGTCGCGCGGCTACGCTTGTCATCGCGGGGGTCATCTCCCAACCCGAAGTCTACCTGGTTCGAGCCTTCAAGGACAGGGGTTTATGCGGTTACGACTTGGACGCTGCCGGCTTGGGCGGGCGGGGGAGGGGGCGGCCGAGGAAGCTGAATGTGGGACCGCTTTCGATCACCCGGGTCTTCTCGGGGTGCAGCTCGAGCCCGAGGTCCCGAAGGCGGCCGGCCACGAAGCCGAGCGCTTTCTCGGCGGTCTTCTGCTCCGGTGTGAAAAGCAGGAAGTCGTCGGCGTAGCGCACGAAGGGGATGTTCTTGTCCGACAGGGCGCGGTCGAGCTCGTGCAGATAGAGGTTGCAGAGGATCGGGGAGAGGATGGCCCCTTGGGGGATGCCGCGCCGGGACTCGAAGATACTCGCGTGCGAGGGTCCCATGGCGAGCCAGGCGTCGATGAGCCCGAGAACCTCGCGATCGGGGATCCGCTCTTTCAAGATCTTGCGAAGGGGGCGGTGTGGGATGCGATGGAAGAAGCCCCGGATATCGGCGTCCACCAACCAGATGAGCCCGCAGGCGACGCGCTCCTGCACACGGCGCAGGGCCATATCCACGTTCCGGCCGGGGCGGTAGCCGAAGCTGTCGTGGTGGAAGAGCGCCTCGGCCATGGGCTCGAGCACGGTCAGGACGGCGCGCTGCAGGAGCTTATCGCGGAGGCTCAGGGCCGAGAGGATGCGCAGGCGGCCATCGCCCTTGGGGACCGGGAACTGGCGGAGGGGCGCGGGCCGGTAACGGCGGCCTTTGACCTCGTCTCTCAGATCCAACAGGTGCAGTACGAGATTCCGCTCCATTTCGGAGCGGGGCATGCCGGGCTCCCACACCGCTTTATCCGATCGCAGGCGGCGCCAGGCCAGATCCATGACCTGCGGCGATAGCGCCCGCTCGAAGAGCTCACCCATCGACCGCGTCCTCGGGCAGGTCCATCAGATCCAAGAGCGTCCGCAGCATCCGCGCGATACGCCGGCATTGGCCCGGCAAGCTTGCGGTATCCTCGGGCTCGGGACCTTCCTCAGGGCCTCGGGCCGCTGCTTGCTCGGCGTCCAGCGGAATGACTGTCGGCGTGCCGCCGGTGGGTCCCTCTCTCGATGGCCAAAGGTCCAACCAAGCGCCGCGGCGCACGGCCCAGGCCTGGTAAAAGAGGCTGCGGCCGTCCTTGTTGAGCCGGCAGCCGTCCTCGCGGCCGAAAGTGAAGTGCCGGGGTACGAGGACCTGGTCCAACAGATCGAGGATGAAGGCGTCGATGCTCGGGCGTAGCGGCTCGATGAGGTCCAGGACCAACGACTCGCGTCCGGGCACGATGCCGTGCAAGAACCCGAGCGCCGGATCGAGACCGTCCGCGTGCACCTGGCGCAGCATCTCCGCGCCCAAGAGCGTATAGCCGAGCGACAAGAGGGCATTGACCGGATCGCGGGGCGGGCGCCTGTTACGCGCGGTGAAACGCCAGCGCTTTGGGAGCACGGCCGCGAGCCAGCCCCACCAGGCCGCCGCCGTGGCGCCTTCGAGGCCCATCAGGCCAGCGGTGTTCCCGACCTCGGCCATGGCCGCGAGGTTGCGGTCGAATACCGACAATACTTCGGCGCGGCTGCTCGCCAACCCTGTCGGTGGTTCCGCTCCGGCCGTTCCGGCCCTGCCCGAGAGTTGCGCCAGCAGTTGCCTTTGCGCCCGGATCTTGAGCTCTACCAACCGGCGCGCGACCGCGAGCCGGAGGTCCGGGCGGCTCGCCGCGCGATGCTGGCGCCGGCGCAGGCGGATCGTGTTCGAGAACGCGGTGGACAGGCAGGCCGCCGAACCCCGGCCGCGGGCCGGCAAGAGCACCGCGGGGACGTTGCGCTCGGCGAGCGCGCGCCACACATCACAGCTCACCAGCGGGCTGCCGTGCACGATCACGCTGCCGAGCACCCCGAGCGGCACGCGCGCGACCGCGATGCCGGCCCGCTCGATGCGCAGGGCGCGCCCATCCAGGCGCACCCGCATGTCCCTGCGATCGAGGAGCAGGGTGAGCTCAGCGCCCGCCATTGGTTACTCTCAACCTCTCGAAGAGCCTCCGCAGCACCCCGGGCGAGTGAGGCTCGGGATGGCTCGCGGCGGGCGCCTCGCCGGGGCGTAGGAGCGGGCCGGAAAGGACCTGTCGGCCTTGGAACCACAGCTCGCCGGGATGGGTGATCGGGTAGGCCCGGAGATCGTCTTCGCGCTTGTGCATCGGGCCTTCGACGTCATCGAGGATCGCCGCGAGCCCCGGCAGATCGGCGAACACGACGAACACCGAGTACTGAACCCGGATCCCCGTGCCGCTGAGGCACCGGTGCACCCGCTGCAGGCGCCTAGGGTCGGCGATGTCGTACGCGAGGAGATACCAGCTTCCCGTGTCCGTGCCCATCGCTCAATCGATCCTCAGGAGCTCGCGCGAGAGGGCATCGACCCGTCCCCGGCCCCGCGCCAGGGCAGGCCGGTGCCCCGCGAGCCAGGCGAGGAGCAGGCGGTCGTGGTCGCGATCGATGGCCTCGGCGAGCTGTACGAATAGCTCCTCCGCCTCGGGCGCCGTCAGTCGGCATTCATGGACCGACTTCTGTCCGTCCAGCCGCCATTCCCGCAGCACGCGGTGCACCTGCCGGCGGGTGCGGTGGCACTCGATGTCGTAGGCGATGACTGCGGGCCGGCGCTTCATCGTGAAACGCCTTCCTGGATGATGTCCATGAAGCCGCGCGCCAACTGTTCGAGCATCGCGTGGAACTGATCGATGTTGCGCACGAGGCGCTCCTCCTCCCGCTGGCGCAGATGCGGATTGCCGCAGCGCGAGAGAGAATCGAGGCGCCGTTCCATGTCCTCGTTGAAGCGATCGGCACAGTCGTTCATGGCGCGCTCGAGCTTCAAGCGCTGCTCGGCGAAGAACTCCTGCCGCTGGCGCCGGATCTCGCTCTTGCCGGTCACGAGGACGTGGTTGCACATTTCCTCGATGGCCTGGAGCTTGGTGTCGATCGCCATTCGCAACGCCTGCCGCCGATAGTCGAAACCGGCCTTCATCTGGTCCAGGCCGTGATCGCGGACCAGCCGGTCCTCGGGGCCGGGAAAGAGCCGGTTCAAAAAGCCCCGATCGCGGGTCAGCGCGGAGCCGACGAGCGCCGTGTTGTCGGCGACATAGCTCCTCAAGAGGTCGGCCTCCCTGTCCAGGATCGGGCCGCCGGATACCGAGGTCTTTTCACTCATGTGTTGTCTCCTGTGATTAATTAACGGTCCTGGCGACGCCAGGTGCGGGATATATACGCGTTACGATCGGATTCGGCGCGATCTGTTGAAGGTGATTTTCGATCGCCCACCCCTCAATCCCCTCCCGTGGGGAGGGGAAATCAACTGTCGTTATTCTCCCTCCCGAAGTATCAACGTTCCAATAAACTTATTCCCCCTCCCAACGGGAGGGGGCGAGGGGGTGGGCGATCCAGTTCAGACCCTCCTTCTGTTCCAACACCGATATCCTGTACGCGATGGATATACACTGGCCACGGTCATCGATCGCTTCCGTACATCTCCTCTCCCTCCGAGAGGGCAAGATTGAGCGCATCGAGAAAGGGCGATTCGGACCGTGCTTGGCATATTGGACTTCAAACCGTGGCGTTTTGCCGGATCGGCAAGCTTGTCAGCCACCAGCGGCCGCGAGTCCCTCATACATCCGCCGCTCGATGTCCTCGCGGCGGGCGGAGACCTTGCGCTGCGCGAGCCCCTCCTCCATCCGGAAGCCGCGGAGATCGCCTTCGGTGGCGGCGCGGCTCTGTCCGAGGCTCACCGCGACCTCCTGCTCGGCCATGAAGATCGGCAGATGGGCGAGCGTCAGGTTCTCGAAGGCGACCCAGATCCCGAGCTCGATCAAAAGGCTCAGGAAGAGCGAGAAGGTGAAGACGAAGTGCAGGGTGTGGAGATGCGTGCCCAGGACACGGTTGGTCACGGTGAATGAACGCATCGACCAGGGGATCCTCGACCCGGTCGTCGCCCACATAGTCGTCGTGGGCCAAGACCTCGCGGCGCCGGTGATACGCCTCTTCGGCCTTCTCTTGGGCCGCGCCGTAGCGTATGGCGAGGGTGTCGCCGAGTCGTCTTTGCTCCCGCGTCTCTCCCGCGCCGAGCCGCGCGCGCTCACGCTCGTAGGCAGCCTTTTCCTCGCCGAGCCGGCGTTCGATCTCCCGGTAGCGCGGCCCCGCGAACTGGCCCTTGACGGCGATCCCCATCTCGCGATCCAGGGCTTGCTCCAGATCACGAATGGCCGGGACGTAGCGCTCGGCGATGGCGCCGGCTTGCTCGCGATAACGCCCTTCGAGACCCTGTAACGCTTGCCTCCGCTCGCTGTCATGCTCCTCGCGGAGTCGCGCGAGCCCCGCGTTGTGCTCCTCATCGAGGCGCTTGAGGTCCGCGACACGCGCATCAGCGAGCCCCGGCCGGTCGAGCCCTTCGGCGAGGTACATGACGGAGCAGGCGGCCGACAGCAGAAACAGCGCCGCACGGAAGGAGAGGACCAGCGCCCGCGTGCTCGCCGGGTAGGGCGTGACGGTCTGGTTTTTCATGAACCGGTACAGCACGATGCTCAGGGCCTTGCTGACCTCGAGCGCGGCGGTCAAGGAAAAGGCCAGGGCGGCGTTGGCAAGGAAGGCCGTCAACACCAAGCCCTCTAAGAGGAACGAGATCCCAAAGAGCGCGACACCCGCGGCGAGCTGCGCGGCCCAACTGAGCTTTCGAAACATGATGGGTCTCCGGTACGCCGACACGTGCGGCGAACGGGAGAAGGCTACAGTGGACTGCGGTGCAGGAAAGGGTTCGGCAAGCTTGCGGGAGGAGAGGGGGTCCTGGCGGCGGCTTCTCCGATGATCGCCAACTTATTCAAGACTGCGCTGCGGAGAAGGTCGTTCTCTGCAAATGTCTGGGCATCCGCATCTGCAATGAACCGAGTTATCGCGTCCGCGGCATCCACGATATCGGCAAGATAAAGCTCCTCACGCCGCATACACGATCTTTGCTGTCGCAAGGACCCCTGCTCTGATTTGTGCCTTCAGCCCCGACTTGGGCACAAGATCGACCGGCCGGTCGAAGAGCGCGGAGAGCTCTCGCTGCAAGCGGGACAGTGTAAGAAAACCAACGCGGGCATGCGGCTGAAACTCCACAAGGACATCCACATCGCTTTCCGCCATGTAGTTCTCTGTGAGCGCCGAACCAAATATGGCGAGCTCCCGGATCGCATGGCGGACGCATAAGGCCCGCAACTCGTTGGCAGGTATTTTGATCTCTAGATTCATCACGGAAACTGATGTCTATTCAAGCGCGGCCAGGCACTCAAAGGTATGGGCCGTGTCTCGGATCGGCGTGAGGCCGAGCCCCAGCGCAGCGAACGCCCGCCAAGCCGGAAGGGGGAGTGCAGCACACAAGCATGTCGAGTTTGTCGAAGTCGGTGTCCCACAAATACGGCCGCAAGGTTTCGAGTAGTGTGCGCGTCGTCATCGGAATGGCTCCTCTGGCTCAAACCGCACCAGCGGGGTCTTCCCCCCGATCTGGCCATAGCGGGCCACAAGCTCGGCGCTGAAGAGCATCTCGCCCCCGCCAGGAACTCAGAGGGCTCATCACATACATACACTATAGCTCGTGCGCAATGTCACGTCGCTTACTTCGTATGCACCTGCTCTTCGGCAAGCTGAAGCAGTAGGCGCAACGCACGGTTCACCGACGCGGAGTCCTTAAATACTCGCGCCACATCAGGGTCGAGAAATACGACATTAGTTCCCTTTCGATAGGCTTGGTAATGCTTGCCTCGTACGCCATCCGTGAACTAAACAACCACCGGCTAAAAGCCGGTGGGTTTGAGTTACGGACTGAAAGTCCGGATACGCGTCGACTGAACGACGCGTCTACGGCTCCACCTCTCCCTTCAGGATTTGGTAGCGATACTTCGTTACCCAGACAAAGTGGCATTCAATCTTGACTACCGTATGGCTGCCGTCCATCGGATCCCCTTCTTCAATCAGACTATGCTACCATGCCCGCTCATGGCTGCAGATGAAATCTGCCCGCCTGAAAGGCGGGGGTTTGAACCCTTCATATTGAAATCATACTCGGGGCGCAGGTCGTCCTCTTGTTCGGAGTTAGCTGCTGGAACCATGGGTCGACGTTATTCGCGAGGCTAAGCACCGGCGCGCGGGGCGGCTCTTACGTCTCTGGCTCATAGGTGACATCATATGTGCGGATGCGGTAGTCGGAGGTACTGACGTACTGGACCCGCCTACCTTCGGCCAGTGCCACCGAGGCACCCGCGATCGTGCTCGGCTTTGTACCGCCGGTGACGTCGATGAGGATGTCCGCCGGACGAAGCCTTCTCCCTTCAGTGAGCAGCCGGAAGGCGTTGTCGGTCGCTTGTGTCAGTCCGTCGATGTCTTGTTCAAAATCGAGCCCCGCCGTCTGGCCTGTGCCACAGGCGCTTAAGTCCAATACTTCGAGGTCGCCGGGAAACAGCGCCCGCACGAGATCACGAAAAAGGGCAAGCTGTTCATGACTGCCAGGGTGGTTGTCCCGGTGATGGGATGTGATGACCACGACATGGCGCAGACGGCTTCGATGGTAAGCGATCGCCTCGACTGGCATCCTCCAAGCCAGGCGGCCAAAGGATTGCCGAAAAGAGTCGAGTGTAAGCCCTGTCGATACGACTTCTTTGATCTGCTTCCCATATTCGGTCCCGATCACGCTCAGGAACAGGATCAGGCCCCGTACTTGGGTCGGGCTGTTGTCTTCGATCACCCTGGGTCGGAATCGTGCGGCGGTTTTTCGAGCGGCCAGGATGAAGGTAAGGACCAGGATGATGAACAAACCAAAGGCCGACCATCGCATCGACGAGCCCAGAATATCCTCCCCGATCTCGTAGACCATATCCGTCGCCCAACTGAACGACATCAGGAATAGTAGCGCAACGACCAAATATACGGGGCTTGCTGAACCCAAGTGATGGATCAACACGCGATAGAGCCGTTCCCGCTGCAAGCCTGGCGCCCGTTTCGTCACCGGTCTCTCCCCTCGTTGTCGTATAGATGCTTACATATTCGCTTCACGCAGTACTCCTCGACCCGCGCCCCGAACCGCCGCATGGCTTGGGCGGTCAGCTCAGCGCCGCGCCACTCGGCCGGTAGCTCCAGGGTGAGGTGCAGATACCGCCCCCCACGGGCACAGACTTCGGCGGCAAGGTTGACCGGCAAGGTCCCGATGACGATGTCCCCCGGCTGAAGGGCTTGGGGGTCAAGATGCTCGATCGTCTCGTCGATGATAATCCCTTCCTCGGCTGCCCACGCGCGAGCACCTCGATGGCGCGTGACGAAGTAGGTGGTCACCGCACGACAGTCAGGTCAGATCTGCGGGAAAACGCGTGGCATACTGATGCAGCCGAGTGACCGTGTCCAGGAGCTTTCGGCTGAAACTAGCGACTGTGGCAAACATTTCCGCTAGCTGCTCCCGATTGCTCCAGTATTCGTGGGCAATCGCGTTGCGCAGCCGGCGCATCTCCGCCCACTCGTCAGCCGCGTCGATGATACCGAGTTTTTCCATGTAATTGAGCAGATCGCGGACGCGCTCCGCTTTACGTTCTTCGAGCTCCAGGATCGCAATGAGCCGGAACGGGCCGAGCAATGTGTCCTGAAGCCGGGCGAAACGCGCCGTCAAAGCTTCATACTGATCAAGGTCATCTGGATCATCGAGGGCGGGGGGCACGCGCACTCGCGATAGTGTCCGCCGTATGTGAACGGCCTGTTGCTCGAGGCGCTCGATCCCTGCACGGAGAGTCAAGAGCGTCTGTTCGGCAATTGGCGTCATAGTGATACCCCGGTCATCTTGGCGATCCGAAAGATAGGCTGCTCCGCTTCTCCGGGGTAGCGAACCAGGAGATCGACCGAGGAATCGTCGAAGATCTCTTCCAGCACCACGCCTGCACCGAGCCGTGCCCGCACTCGTCCTTCGGGCGGCACGGCTTCGGCTTCGACAAACAGGTCCACGTCGCCACCGCGCGCGTTATCGTCGGCTCGCGATCCGAAGAGCCAGACGCCTGACGCGGCCCCGAACGTCCGCCGGATCTCCTCCAGGGCCGCGCGCCGCTGCTCCTCTGTGATGCGCATGGAACCGATCTCTATTTAGGCCCAGCCACTGGTCCCACAACAATGGCGACGAGCCGCCACGCATTTCCCAGCGGCTCGACTTCGACCGGCGCAACGACCTCCTTGCCTTTGTCCAGCCCCTTTTCGTATGTCCTCTGAGAGCGAATCGAGCAGGGGCTTTCCCTCTTGACCGACCCGCTGCGCCAGCGCCCGGGAAGCCACGACGCCGGCAGCGAACACGCGAGGCCAGGGCGGCGTGAGGCTTTCCCCGTGCACGCCGTTGTCGAAAAGGCGGTTGCCGCGTGCCACCGGCACGTCCAGCGGGTCGATCAAGCGGTATTCGCTCGTGTTCATTCTGTCCGGAGCGCAACCTCCTCGATCAGGATATCCGTGTACTCGCGGGAATGGCGGGTGAAATAGGCCTTGACCTCTCCCCACTGCGTGCTGCTCAACATGCGCGGCTCGGGTTCGTCCTCTGCATCCGCGAAGTACACGAGCGATTTGGCGACATGAACGGGGTTTGGTGGCGGATCCGTGTACATCGCGCGGAGCCGACGCGCGATGTCTGCCAAAGATCGATCCCTCAGGATCTCGAAGAGGTCATAGAAGTCCTTGCGGGCACCGCGCTGGCTGATGGCCACGAGCTTCATGGCGCCGATGTCCAAGACGGGTGCAAGCGGCATCCCGTGCAAGGAGACCGAAGCAGGCTCGAAGCGCGGCCGGAACGAAAAGAAGCTGCATCTCACCCCTGCAAGCAGGCACTCGAAGGTATGGACCGTGTCTTGGATCGATGTCCATCCTAGCCCGAACGCGGCAAACCGCTCGCCAAGCCGGAAAGGGAGGATATCCTGGGAGCAAAACCAATCGAAGTCTACCGATATACGGTGCCCGAGCTGCAACGCCAGCGCGGTGCCTCCGGCCAACGTGAAAGGCATGCCGGAGAGCGAGCCGCAGAGCGCCGGCGCGAGCCGCTCCATCTCGGGCGTCAGTACCTCAAGTCTCAGCAAGGTAAAGGCTCCAGAAGTCGCGGTCCCGGGCATGGAGCCGGCGGCTCCCCTCGGCGATCCTGCGCAACTCGGACCGACTGAAGTTCTCAAGCAGAAAGCGAAAGGTATCCGGCGTCGTCTTCTCCAACAGTCGTTCTGCAATGAACCGGCGGTGCGCGAGCAGGTCCAATTTGTCGAAGTCGGTGTCCCAGAAATACGGTCGCAAGCTTTCGGGAAGCGTGCAGGTCTTCATTGAGATAACCCCTGCGGACTATAAGCACATAGTGTGTGCTGCAAGTTTCCCCTGCCGCTCCAAGAGCTGTTGCCGCAGAAAGCGCACGATCTGTGCTTCCGGGAGGAAGGGTTGCCCATGCCCCCAATAGCCCCGTTCGGGCAATGCTCCTCCGTACCAGCCCCCGGGATATTTCCGATCGAGCGCTAGCACCAATGACGAAAAAGTCGACTTCGTGCGGGCACAGTACAAGCAAGTTCTTGTAACCCGGCTCGCCGAGGGCATGATGCAGGCGATCCGCTACCGTTGCGGTACGGCTGTGGGGAAGCCGCGTGATGGTGAGCTTTCCCTTCAAAAGAGTCTCAGCGCAGGCTGCCGCGCGTTCTCCTTGCGCCTCCTCCTCGGGTGTAATCCCTTGAGCGGCTCGGTCCGCTGCACGAACCCGCACGATTTCCTCCTGTGTCGCCCCGGCTTCCAGCAGAGCCGGGATATGGCCCCGATCGTTGGCGGCGACGAGCTCGTGCCAGTGCGTCCACGCCGCGGCCGGCAGTCCCAAAAGCCGAAAGACCTGGTGCAAAGATGTAGGCTCTTCCGCACCGGCGCGCTCGCCGTGATGATCGACTATTACTATAGTGGTAGCCGGATCAAGACCGAGGTCGTTCTCGAGCTCGATGAACACGGGCGTTTTTCCTTCAGCCAGCGCGCCTTCGATCTCTCCTTGGTAGGCCGAAGCGCGTGCGCCCCAGGCCAGGCCCTTGTCGTAGAACATGGTCGGGGCATGGGCTTGCAGCAACGCGCGGATGGTGACCATCTCCAGGTCCCGGCCGCCCAGGAAGAAAACGAGCCTGTCCGGTGGCATCCCGTTCATCGCTCCAATGGGGGCAGATCGCCCGTGCCGAGCCTGGTAGCGGTCGTTGTGGACCAACCACTTGAAGATTTTCAAGTCCATCCCCTGAGATCTACAAATTATCGCTTCTCAACCCGTTGCGCCTTCAGTGTAAATCGATTTTGCTTGGCGCTTCGATTTCCCAGGTGGATCATCCCACCAGCCACGCGCCTTCCATAACTGCTTGATCTCGTCCAGCACTGACGCTCTTTGCTCAGCATCGTTCATGCCTCGCCATGCCTCGGCCAGCGGCTTGCCGCCCAGTATGTCCTCGGTTTTGGCATTGTGTGCCCTGGCGAGCTCGGTGACCTTCTCAGTGAGCCACGGGTGCTTGGGCACGTTACCCTCACCAGAAGCGGCCGAAGCAGCGATCAAGGGCGCTGATCTCGCTCCGGACGTTTCCGGTGTATCTGTGGCCTTCGCGTACTCGGCGAGGGCTAGCGGTTTTGGTTTGGCCTGCTTGGCCCAAAGGAACTCGTTGATATTTCCGGATCTGTTGGTGCTTGGATCAGTGCAGCGCTCCAGCCGCATGTGCCGCAGCTTACCAGGAAAGGCCGCTGCACGGGCAGGGTCGGCCATGGCCACGAGGCTGGCAATTTGCTCGCTCTCCGCCCATGTGCCCTTCTGCCGGCACGCGCGAAAGGCGACTTCCATGTGCTCGGTGAACCGCGCGCGGTACACGTCCGGGTCAATGGGCCGGACATGGGCGAGGTTGCGATTCGGGCGCGCTAAAGTATTGGCCCAGTCGACCTCGAAGCGGACTTGTCCAAATCCGAACGGTTTGCCCATTCCGAGGCCATGACGCAGGTTCTCGCGTCCACCCCAGGTAAGCGCCCAAATCAACGCGCCCAGTTCCTCAGGCTTGAGGTTGTGGAATTGAATGCCGCCGGTGAAGCGTGCGCCTGCGGGCAAGGGGTGGAGTTTGACCTGAACCTTCTTGTTGTGCTGTTGTTCGCTGGTCAAGGATTGCAGTCTCGTCTCCGGCCGCGCGGGGTAGCGTTTGAATCCGCGTAGCTCGGGCGCTTCGTTCTCCTGCGTTTCGAGGCAGGTGGCATACTCTATCGAGGTGAGCCGCCAAGTCTTCGGATCGACCCGCTGCTTAATGTAGTTGGGATAATAGGTTGGCTTGGGCCCATTGAGAATGGTGGGGTCGAGAGTTGACGGCTTGGGATCGTCTTCGGCGAAAGCATAGCCGCAGTTCACGCGGCCCTTCAATGCCCTGTCCTGGGTATTTCCTAGAGCGCCGAAGAGTAGATCGGCGAAGTCGTAGTCGCCACCCTCTTCTGGGCCGTAAAGGTGTTCTTTCGAGGTATGCCGGATCAGATCGTGGACGGAGAAATCCCAGGCAAGCTTGGGCATGTAGGCAAGCCCCAGACACACGTGCTTTTGACCGTGGTTGTCCTCACCATCTTCGACATAGAAAACCGGGATCTGCTTACCGCGGTTGAAGCACTGGCGCCAGTAGCCGGGCCACGGACGATCCGACTGGTCTGGCTCATCGTCGGCATGGACATGGAGGAAAGCCCCCCAATCCGGGTCGCAGACGGTAAAGGCTTCGCGCTCATCAGGATCATGGAAAATGAAGTCCTTGTATTTTCCGTGGATCCTTACCTCACCGGTTTTGTGATCAAGCCTATCGTCGGTGACGTCCGAGATCTGTCCAGTCAGTACAGGAAACCCAGTCCTACCTGAATGGATTTCGGATACTTGGCTATTAGTACTCTTGAAACTGATGGCACGGGAGTTTGCGATGCCGTGATTTTTGCATAAGTGTTCCCAGCGCTGATATTTTTCTCTTACGCTTGTGCCTTTCTTAAAGATCGGCTTCGGTTCCTGCCACCATTGTTCCAGGTCCCGATGACTTAAGCGTACGCTCTCACAGGGCACAATCTCCCGTGTACCATCGACGGTACGACGAAGAAAACCGGTCTTCACTCGGTTGCGCACCTTGTTCGTATAAGCTCGGGCTCCTGGCCCGGAAATGTCCCGCAACCCGTGACGCGCATCATCAACCTGGCGCATGCGCCCGAAGGCGGCGATCTCGATCACTGCGCGTAGCATTCCACGGAGAGCAGAGCCGGGGATGGCATAACTGCCATGCGAGCGGGCAAAGTACACCTCGCCCGCAGCGTCAACGGTCGACTTTTTCTGCTCACCTCCCACCAGCACCGGCGTCGCCGCCACCAAGGTGTAGGGGATCTCTCCACAGAGACCTTCTTTGAAGGGCAGATCGTGGCTGGCCTTGGATCCCCAGTCGGGGCAATGCACCCAGCCGGCCAAGGGTACGAAGTTATAAGGTGCGTGGATGTGCGTGAGGGCACGCTTGAGTTCCTCCACGGGCCGATCGCACGGTCCCAAAGGCGGCCTTGATCCGCCGCGGTTCGGGCGAGGGTTGCGCCGCTTCTGAGAGATGTGTCGACCATGTTGTGGCATGTCAGGCTCCTCCTTCGAATCCAATGAAGCAGGCGGCAAACGGGCGGACGCCGTGGTCTGGTACCAGTTTCCAGTACCGGTGATAGCGCAGACGTTTCGGGTTGTGCATCTGCTGAGCGGACGGTTCGTGTGCGATCAGCGCTACCACGTCATACAGGTAGTTTTCGCCCGCATGCGGCCGGTAGCATATCACCCGCCAACCGCCCCGCCCGTTCTGGCGAATATGCAGACTCTCTCCGGCAGTGTTGATGCACTCGCCGGTCAGGATGACCCCGCTCTGCCTACTTGGCCCAGGCAAGTCTGCCGCGCGGCACAACTCGGCCACCATGGACTGAAAGCACAGCCAGCCCTGCTCGGGCGCGAACGCCTGTAAGCGTAGGTAAACTGCATTTGGATCCTCGTAATCCGCTGGATCTGCCTCTAGGGCCCCGATGTTCATCTCAGGCAAGCAATTCTTTTCTGCCAGCGCCTCATAGGCGTGCAACAGCTCTTTGAGCGTCATGTTGTCGCCTCCTTCGCTCCGAACACCTTATCGAGCGCCGGATCTGCCGTGCCCTTGAAACGTCCGTGCCCCTTACCACCCCCGGCGCCAAGCGGAAGCCGCTTATCGAGGAGGTCGTCCAGCGCGAGTCGCAGGGCTTTGCGCGCATCCTCACTGAGACGCGCGGTATGGATCAAGAACCGAAGCTCAATATCGCTCTGCCAGAGCAACTCCTCGGAGAAAAGCAGACGATCCCGCACACCGCCTGTGAAGCGGTCGATAGCATTGTGCATAAGTCTCACGATCTTCCCATCGTGTAGTTCGATGCAAGTGTCGTCGATGAGCAGACGTCCGGCCTGTCCCGTGGCCTTTCCTGCTACAACGCGTTGCTTGCTGTAGCCGAAGATCTCCCGAACGGTCGGGCATTGCTCGCTCTTGTTCCAGCCACTCGAGTCCTCCACCGTTTCCGCCCAGGTGTCAGCGAGGCAGTTGGCATAGAAGGCCACCCGGTGTGCCAGCGCGCCCTTGACCGCGGAGCCCGGCACTAGCGGCAGTGCCAACCTGCGTTCGCCGCGGCCGTCGCGCCACACGATTCGCTCCTCTACCACGGGGATTGCATCTGGTTCCTTGTCGTAGTCCCCTAGCGGTGAATCACCCTGACCGATGCGCCGGGAGTCCTGCGCCTTGAGCTTGAGCGTGAGTTTCGTCCAGCCGTCCGGGACGCTATCGGTCGTGAACCCTGTATCCGTCAAACCCTCGATGTCGCCGATCCCTCGCCCCAGATCACGGAAACTCTGGGCATTAGCCGGCTCGGCCAGATCAAAGTAGCCCGTATACAGACGGGTGAGCTTCATGCGTCCCAGCCCAGCGCGCGTGATCCCTCCCACACGCAGGCGCGGATCGGTGAGCAGCGCGAGCAGATTTCTCCAGCTGGTATCGCCACGCTGGGGGCTCCACAGTACCAGCTCGCAAGCGAAGCGATGGCCGGCGGGAAGTACGGCGCGATCGAATTTACCCCGGTCACTAGCCGCACCGCGAGGGCCAAGGCCCACGCGGTTGCGAAACACTGGCTCCTCGGCCTGCGATAGTACAGCAGTGAACAGTGCATCGTTACGGATGCGCTTGAGATCCTCACCCAGTGCCAGACGGTCGACCGGCCGGCTGCTGCTATCCAGAATGCAGCCCCAGGCCACCTGCACCCGTGAGCCCCGCCCGGCACCAGCGTGGCCCACGCCTGGCTCCTGATAGCCGAAGAGCGCCTTGGCCTCATCCTCGCCGTAAGTGTCCTGATACAGATGGCGCAGTACGCCGGCTAGCGAGCTGCCCGGGATAGCCGGGAGGCCGTTGGCATCGCTTACCAGCGCCGTGTCGAATACCCCATCCGGGCTGCCGGTGCTGATGGATAGGGGTGTGGCCGCTTCCAGGTTAAAGCGGGCGATGTGAAAGTGTCGGTCTTGGAGCATGGATCACCGTCTCCCAGTCTTTTCGCGGCAGAGGTGAGCCAGGCGCTGCACCACACGGGCAAGGTCTGCCCACGGTTGCTCTGCGTGCAGACGCTCACTCAACCATTGCGCCAAGCTCAGCTGGCGCATTTTCATATGATCGAAGAATAATTCGCCCCAACCCGCGCTCTCGGACTTGACGATAGCGTTGTCGCCTTCGAACAGGCGCGCAAGCAGCTCGTTACCCGACAGAGATCGGGCCGCATCCAGCACCCGGCCCCATTGGCTGCGCGAGGGACCGAAATCCTCGCTAGCCGGCAAACCCCGTTCCCGCGCTGCTTTGCGCCGCTGCGTTTCAAAATCGTCGGCGATCTCCCGTGCGACCTGTTCGACCTGCTGGCGTCGCGTATTGCCAGAAACCTGCGATCGCAACCAGTCGACCAAGGGATGATTTGGTGACGCAGGGTTGTCCGGAGCCGCCGCCCGCTGATCTGTACTGGTTTCCAACGCCGGATGCCCATCGGCTAGGAGGGGCGGATTGATCCACACCCGTCCTAACCCGCACTCCCGATGCAGCCCTAAGCCGGCCGCACAATGATCCAGCAACGCTGAGGCCGGAACAGTCTCTAACGCATACGTGATCACGCTGCCCTGCTGAATCACTGAACGCTCTACGTCGGGTGCACCGCGGGCACCGTTCCAAGGCGCATAGCGGCGAGTGCGGATAAAGGTCCGGGACCTGTCGATCGTGCCTTTGGGCAACCCCAGGTAGCGGGGCTGTGGTTCCAGCGTGGGCTGACCCCAGTCGTCGGCAACGGCGAGGTCCGAGAGCAGCCAAAGGGTCAGGCGGCTGCCCAAGAGCGCACCCGGTGGGGGGGGACGGAATGTCACGGCGCCGAGCCGGACACGGCCGTACTCCGCCGAGCGAGATCGTCCGAGGAGAAGCTCTTCCTCCAGCGAGTTGGTGACCTGTGCGAAGAGCGACCCATCAATGTCCTCATCGGCCTCGATCCAGCCACCTAGGCGCGTGCCGCGGGCAATCGCCTCATAGCCGAAGAGCTGCGCCTCGGCGGCGCGGCCGGAGCTCGGGTCGATGGCGGTTTTCATCCGGAGGTAGCGCGTAGGCTCATGCAAGCGACCCGTGGCGTCCAAGTAGCCAGTGCGCAACTGCCTGGGCTGAGCGCCATCTTCCAATTCGTCTCGGTGCTGGAAGTTGTACACTTTGGTCGGATCGAGCCAACCATTGCTGCCTTTGGCTGGTTGGGCTTTCTTTTCGTGCCAGGCAAGAGGAACGGGCCAAGCCGGCTGGCCGTCCGGCGCTAGCGGCCAGGCATTACCGAAGCGTACCCTTCCGGAGTGGAAAACCAGATAAGCCCGCTCCTGCCCCAAGCGCTCATACAGGCGGGCGGCGCAAGCACCGAGCAGGGTCTGGCCGGGCAGATAGTCCAAGCTCTCATGACCCCCGAGTGTGGCAGGCCGACGGCTGATAACCATATCTTCCAGCAGCTCGATCGTGAATGCGTGAGACCTCATTGCATCACCTCCAGTTTGGCCACCACGCGACCAAGGCCGCGATTGCGTTGCGCCCCCAGACCGCGCAGCAGAGGCAGCGCTAGGCCCAGAGTATCCGGCCACTCGGTGGGCGGCTTTGCGCCGGGCACCTCAGTCACCTGCGCCACGAGCTCGAGCGGCACGATGATCTCCTCCCCGCGCAGCGACTTTTCCTTGGCGGTGCCGGTTGCGTAGTCTACGGCAGTGCAGAAATGAGTGCGGTACAGCCCGGGTAGCAGCTTGGGAGTGGCCGTCAGATAAGCCACGATCTCCTGTGGCAGGGCGGCGTCGGAGACGCGCAGGGCTCCCCTAGCCGCCAGATATGCTGGGCACGTCTCGCCGGACTCCGATGGTCGCCACCCGAACAACAGGTGGCTGGGGTCGGCACCGTCATACCAGCCAAGCATCGCGGCACGCGCCACCGCGTCTCGTAGCAGGCCCTTGAGGGTGCGGCCGGGCAGGACCGGCAAACCGGCACTGTCGCGGTGGGTCAGTGCATCTAGGGCGGTGCCGGCGCCACGGCCGGTGCCGGGATGCCAAAAGCTTTGGATATCCAGGATCAGGCGGGCTTGGGTCATGCGACTTTCTCTAAGTCTTTTCCCTCGATCGATTCTGGAACGGCGCTTTTCACTGCAATCAGGGCGCACAGATCGCCCAGCGGACCCTGGTAGCCGGGAGCCCATGGATCGTCCGAGCGCGCTTCCGCCAGCTTGCAGTAAGGAAGGTCCTTCTCGACGGTTCCCAGCAGCGCTTTGAGGGAATCATCGAAGCGTTGCAGATGGCCTGTCTTCCCGTTGCGCGCGTCCTCCATCAGTGTGCGCCAGCGCTGGTAGCGGATCTGGGCCTGATCAGGGCCCTGCCCGATCAGCGTCAGTAGCTGGCGGGTCGGTCCCCGCGACATGGCGGGATCTTCCAGTAGTTCTTGCAGTGTCAGCAAATCATCCAGGGCAGGCAGACCCTGGGTCCTGGCCAACGCATACGCCCCTAGAGTGTGGCGGTAACGATTGTCTCTGGGCCCCGTGGTGAGTTCCTTCGCCACTACCGCCTCATAATCATCGATCATCGCGCTGGTAACGCGGTGGAATCCGAGACTGCTGGGTACAGGTTCTCGATTCAGGGACTTCGCCCTACGTTTCACCGAGGCGGTGATCTCTTCAGCCAAGCGAGCGGCGAGATAAAAGGGCTGGCTCGCCTTAATGTAGGCGATCCCGGCGCAGGCGGTGATCTGCCCCGGTAGGCTTTGGATTCCGAATGTCGCCTTGACTTTCGTGAATGCCTCCCGACTCTTTTTCTCAAAGGCGGAGAGAAAGATACGAGTAAAAGCCATTGCCAAGTCAGCACGCAGCAGGATCGTGAGATCGTCGCCGCCGAGGACAATGGGTCGTGCGGGGAGCAGGCCCGTTTCCTCATCACGGTTGACAAGCAGAACTTCTTGTACAGCAGTTTGCACCGCCATGCGGGTCGCGTTCTCAATCCCCTCGGAAAGGTTTCGAAAGACCTCGACAAAGGCATTGCGGTCATGCTTCTCGATATGCTCGCGAAGCCCCATTAGAAGCTGTCCTAAACCGTTGCCGTCGGCGTGCATGATCGCGATATATCGAGTGTCGCCCATGAAGGGAAACGAGGAGTCCGTGCCCGACTCCATATCCCGCGGCCAATGCGAGTCGTGAAGGCCACAGCCTTGCGGCGCAAGTTTGACCACCAATCCATTGCTCGGCGGATTGTCATAGAAGCGTCGCTGCCGTAGTGTCGTCAAATCGAGCAGTTCGAGATCGCCATCCTGTGTTCGCCTGACCTCAACCGCCGGGCGCCCAGTACGTTGGCTGCGATGGACCCGAGGGCCGGCCTGGGGCAGTGAGACGAGAACGCGGGAGCGCACCTCACGCAGTTTCGCAACGGCGTCATCGAAAGCCGCGAGGGTATCCTCACCCCCGCCCGCTGCTTGGTCGAAATCGAGTTCTGGCGCATACTGCTGCACTAGCAAGGGCCAAAAGGTCGCCAGCCGCTCGATTGCTTCCGAGTTCTCTGTGAAGGCGTAGAACGCGCCTCCGGCGCGTCGCGAGAACCTGATTTGCTCAGTGACACCAAGCGTCATGAGCGCGTCATCCAAGGGCTCGCCGCACAGCGAGTCTACCAGTTCGCTTGCACCAACCACATCTCGCAGCTTTCCAGAGTCGAAGATAAAGGATTGAATGGACTTCGCTTCAAACAGGTAGGCGTACCAGCTCATTTGCAGCTCCTTCAGTGCAGCGCCTTGTCCAAGGCATCGAGTACGAAGACATTCCCCTCGTGGTGCCCGAACAAGCGCCGGGTGTCCCTATCGTGCCAGGCGTCGCATTCGTGAGTAGAGGGCGAACGGGGATTGCCTTTGAGGTCCTTGAAATCTAACCGAGCCAGGGACTTGTCCATCTCCAGATAGACGGCGAGATCGTCGATGCGCTCGTTAACCAGCTTCATTCGTTCCGCGGGCAGACCCTGGGTGGTCTCCGCGAAACGAGGTCCGTAGCGGAGGCGGGGACTTGCTGGATCCCACAGCTGTTCGCGATAAAGCTCGCGATGGCCCTGATCCCAAACTAGCTCTCCCCAAGGGGACAGGGTTGCCTGAGCACCGTCAATCCACCGCAAAGTGTCGGGGATCGTCTCTGCCGCATCGGAGCTCACTGTCAGGCCTCGGGCCATCCGGCGGAAGGTGGTGAGGTGGTCACGCAAAGTCTGCTCTGCCTCCATGCGCACCGGCAGCCGGGGCAGTCTCAGCAACTCCCCGCTGGACTGGAAAACATACACCGCCTCATCGGCGTAAAATAGCGCGAGGGTTTGGAGGAAGCCCTGCACGCTCTTGAAGCCGCCGGTGAGATTAAAGATCACTCGCCATTGCTGCGATCGATAGGCCGGCAGCGTTTCGGCGCACCAGTGCACCAGTTCGCTCATGGCAACCCGGAACTCGGCAAGGCTATCGGTACGCAAATCCTTCAGCGGTTGAATTTCCACGGAGGCTTGTCCCTTGTGACGCAACCAGGACTCGATGAGCCGACCCATCTCCGATCCAAACCACGTATCAGTCACCAGGAGAACGTTATGGTCCGGGCCATGGGGAAACTGGCCCCCGTAGAGCTTGATGAGGCCGTTCAATTCAGCACTGACCTTGCAGATCTCGGCGATCGAATTCATCGTTTCCAACCGCTGTTGGCAATGGGCAATATGGGCCACGATCGCCTCGGCATGCGCACCTGCCTCATCCGGTCCGCGCGCATTGGCATAGTCCGTAATGCATCGGCGCAGCGCACCGTCTGCCGTATTAGTCAACAGGCTCGTGCCGCAGGTGGTGACGATTAAGCGTCGTATGATCGTCGCCTGGCTTGATGACGTGAGCTTTTCTTTGGTTGGCTGGATCATGGTACTACTTCCTCGCTGACCTTTTCATTTCTCAAGTGTCTTGGTCCACAAATCCATCTGTCCCGATACTTGCCGTTAAACAATCCGTATCGCCTCAGCAGGCAGGGTCAGCCCGAAACGCCGGTAGCGAGTTCGTGGGATGCGCTCCAATGGCGCGAGGAGATAGGGTTGGGCGCGCCGGTGTCCCAGGGTTTGCTCCAATGCCTTGTTGATGTGGGCTTTTCGGGGGTCAAAGTTCTCCTTGGTGAAGCCAATAGCGTATGCTTCCTCGGCTTTCACGTATTCGCCCGAGTGACGGCCGACGAGCTGGGCATAATGGGCGAGAAGCTCTCGTTCTATGCCGTTCTCGCTCCAGTGTACGCCGGGCAACCCTTGCCGGCGTCGCTCCGCGGCCCACCAGTAAAAGGCGAAGTCGGCCCGCTTGAGACCCACGGATTCGCCACCCGCCATCACCTTCCGCGCCGCCGGATCGAGAACAAGCTCGATCGGCGGGAGGGCCTTTTGCGCTTCGGCCACTACTTCGGAGAAACGAAGCTTCCCGTCAACGAGCCCTTTAGGCAGATCGTCGCGCAGCCGAACGAACGGTATGTCCGCTAGCTCTACGTTTGCGTTGTGACAATTGAGGGCGAGCTGTTGCCTGTCCAGCGTATGGATAACCCGCTCTGACGGTGTCGGGTAGTAAAACTCCGGGTGAGATTCGAACGGTGGTGAAACGAGCACGTGGGAGAGCCGATCCTGTGGACGGCCAAAAAGGGATAACGCGTACCCGAGGTAATAGCCCATGGTTTTCCGCCCTCCGGCGATGGAGACATGCAGGGCCGCCGTATTCTGCCCAGTCATGACTCGTATTTGATCTGTTATGAAGTCAGCCGTGCGCTCGTTGTCCGCAGGCGTCCGGATATCGTCCAAGGGCTCGCCGTCGGTCCCAGGCACTACAAGAATGTGGTCGGGGGAGAAGGCGATTTCCGGAAGAGCATAATCTCGTCGCAGGCGATGGAACCAGCCGGGCTCGTCGGACAGGAGGTTGAGTCTCGCATGCTGGCCCCCGGTATTGGTGGTGATGAGGTACACATCGGTGGGTAAAAACGGGTGTCGGTCCTCGGGCTTCACCGCAAGGGCGTACAGGGTCTCGGTCACCACCTGCGGCGAAAGCCCGGTCACCGCGACCAGGATCCGTCTCGGGTATTCTTGGGGTTCCATGGCGTGTTCATTCCATCGGTCGTGATTCACACCCCTCCATGATGCCGCGCCCTGCAGCCTGCGTCCCACCCGGCAAGCTTGCCGAGCTGATCGCATACCGCCCCAGCCCCATGCTGGTGGCCGCGCCGGCGTGCACGTACTGGCCGAGCCAGAGGTAGGGCCAGAAAGGATCGAGGCCGGCGCCCGCGAGCGCGATCTCGCCGAGGAGCCCGCCCATCGGCGTTTCGCGGCTCTGCCGGGAAGAGTAGCGAGCACCATCACGCCAAAAGAGCGCCGCATCGGTCAGCGAAACCTCTCGGGCGCTCGCGGTCAGGCCGGCGAAATCGGCTTCGAGCTGGGTGTCGCTGTGGAAGTAGCTGAGCAGCGAGATGCGGCGCAGGAGGTTCGAGAAGAACATTCCGAAGGTGAGGTCCTCCGCCGAAGCGGGCCGGTCGTCGCGTTTGATACGGAGAGGCGTCCGGAAGTTGATCCGCAGGCTCTCGGGCACGGCTGGGGTTTGGGGAACGAAGGGTGGCAGCGCGTTCAAACCGCCCCCGGTGCGGTGGATGTTCCGCCACTCCCCCGAGAGTGCGGTTTCCTGTGCGATCGATTCGAGGGCCAGCCGGGCGCGCCGGCTGCCCAGCCCCTGCTCCCCAGCCTGCGTGAGCGCGAAGACGATCGGGGGGAGGTAGGCGTTGCCGCGGCCGATGAGGGTGAGCCCGAGCGTGTGGGAGGCGCCTACGGGGGTGGCGCCGCCATCCTCTTCGAGATCCAGGACGAAGGGGTGGGGCGCCGCGGGGTACTTGCGCATCTTCTGCGTCCCGGGCGGAGGCGGCGTCTCGAAGACGTAGGGGTACGCACAAGACCGGTAGAGCAGGCAGTCGGGGCAGGTGGGGAGGCCGGTCACGCACACGGCGCGCTTCAGGGCATGGCCGAAGACGCCGCGCCAGGCGGAGCCCGGAAAGCGCGGCAGGCGCAGCTCGTCGACGGCCCGGAAGGCGAACCGGTAGCGACCGAGCGGCAGCGTGATGCCCATTCTGTCTCCCATCGCGGAGAAGCCGTTCACCCGGCAGGCCAGCGGCCCTGGGGCCGGAGCCTGACGCCCAAAGCCGTGTACGCCCCTGCTTGCCGGCTCGGTTCAGTGAAAGCGCCCGCGCCATCCACGCCAGATCGTCGTGGGCATGGTCACCCCGGAACACCCTCGCGCGGCCCGCTGGTTACGGGCGGGGGCGAGCGCCGCGTAACCAGTAATCTACCGGTCTCGGGGGTGTCATTGTACTCCCTCCGGACCCTCCAGCGCCTTATGCTCTTCGAGTTCCAGCGCCGGGATCTCCGGCAGCGACGTCCCGACGATCCCGCGCATCTCGCCGTACATGCCGACCGTGTTCAGGATGACGCGCTCGATCTGTTTCTCGCGCTCCTTCCACTGTTTCTCCATGGCGCGGCGCTCGCGATTGAGCTGGTCCTGGAGCGCCGTGAAGGTCTCGACGATGCCGGCAACCTTGTGCCGGAACAGGTCGCCGGCGAGATAACGGTAGAGCATCTCCATCTTCTCGTGCCGGCCTTCCGAGGTGGCCTGGGCAAAGGCCACCTGAAGGATCTGCTCGCGCAGCGCCGCGGCCAGCGCCGGCCAGGCGCGCAGGGAGGAAACCCAGACGCCGTCCACGGAGGCGAATTCCCCGAACCCTTCGGGCAGGGCGACGGACACCAAGACCGCAAGACCGCTAAGTTGGCGCCGATGGCGCGCTGGTCGTCCTTGAGCTTGGCGATCCACGCGGGCGACCAGTTCTTGGTTCTCTTCGCCTCCCATACGATGGTCCCGCAGGGCTGACCGGCGTTGTTACACACCGTGTGCACGAGATCGGCGCCGGCCATGCCTTTGGCGACGGGCGCGACGCGATCGAACGGGAACTGGCGTGCGAGGGCTGCCTCGATGCCGAGCTCCAGGACCGCGCCCTGCAACTCCTGCGAGCCCTGCTCGCTCTTGCGCCGTGCCTCCTCCAGCAGACGTCTCAGGTCCTCGATCTGTTTATCCTTCTCCTTGACCTTGAGCGACTGTTCTTCGCTGATGTTTTTACGGATGCTCTCTTCGAGGCGCTGCTTCTCCACGTCGATCCTTCGTGCCACCTCGAGGTCCAGCTCGAGCTGGCGTTCTTCCAGAGCCGCTTTTTCCCTATGCAGCGCCAGCTCGGCCTGTTGCGCGATCCGCATCTTTCTCTGCTGCTCGGCGAGCCGCTCATGAAGGAACTTTATTTCCTCTATGCTGCCCTCTCGTGCGCGCGCCTCGGCCTCGGCGACGGCGCTCTTCACCCGCTCCTCTCCTTCCGCGCGCAGCTTGTCCTCGATCTCCGCCCGGATCTTCTCGGCGAGCGTCTCATTCCGCTCTTGCAGCTCGCGCCGCGATCACCCGCCGGTCCACGTCTTCTTGCGACTCACCGGCCGCACGAGCGCCGTCTTCGTCACCGCCAGCGAATGATCCCCTCCTTCGACCACGAAAAGCTCGTTCGGCGCGGTCATTCGGTTTCGAACGTCGCTCAGGCGCTCGAGCGGGCAGAGCTTGTCGCGCGTTCCTTGCACGAACAGGATCGGCCTCGCGAGATCGATGAGCACGCGATCGCGTAGCTTCGCCGCCTGACCCATTCCCACGAGCGGGTAACCGAGGCAAACGAGCGCCGCCACCGGCTCCTCTAGCGCCAGATGGCAGCCGATGGGCCCGCCCATGCTTTTTCCGACGAGCACGACCGGGTCGGTGGCCCCCAGTCGGTTTGCGTGCGCTTCCCGCGCGGCGGCCAGCGCTTCGCGATGTGCGGCGACGAGCTTCGCGTGCGGATCGGGTCGCTTCGAGCCCGCCTTCATGTACGGATAGTCGAACGTCACGACCGACCCGAGCGTCTCCAGTAGGCGCTCATACGCTTGCATCCAGCGGGATGCCGAAGGCGCTCCGGCTCCGTGCGCAAACAAGAAGAGCGTCACGACGGATCTGGTTCCAGCCTAGGCTACCTCGTCATCGCGGCGGCGCACTGCTTCGAAGCCGAGAATGAAGTCGGGGCCAAGCAGCTTGGCGGGCGTCGAGAATCCCTTCTCGACTTGGCCCGCGAGCGCGCGCTTCATCGCGCTCGTGGCGGGCACGTAGACTTCGATGTTGGGGATGCGCGTGCTATGGAAAGCGGTCGAGACGTCGCCCCACGGGATGGCCATCGAGCGTTTCTTGCCCGAGCCGTCCCCGTAGTCGATGTCTCGCACGAGCGATCCGGTGGGCACCGGCGTGAGCTTGCCGTCACGCCGCACGAAACCGCCGCGGTGCACGTTTTCGACTATCGTCATGGCCGTGCCGTGAGAGACCGAGCCGAGGCCAAAAAACCCCAGTGTCAGCTCGTGCACATCGGCCAGCTTTCGCGCAACATGGAGCGCGAGGCAGTCGGACGGTACGATGTCGAAACCGGTGCCCGGCAAGAGCATCACGCCGGCGCTTCGTGCGTCGGCGTCGCGCGCCGCAGCGCTCTCGAAGACCGCGATCTCGCCGGTGATGTCGAGGTAGTGCGCCCGCGCCGCCAGGCACGCGTCGATCATCGGCTTGGACGTGCGGCTGAATGGCCCGGCGCAATGCAAGACGACTCCGACGTCGGCCAAGCCCGCGACCAGCGTTTCCGGATCGTCGAGCCCGAAGACCCGATGCTCGAAGCCGTACCGATGGGCGACCGCCCGAACACGCTGCGCGCTGCGACCGGCGACGATCACGCGGACGATAAAGGCTCCCAGCGATGTATTCTGACAGCTCTTCACTACGAATGTTAGGGTCGTCATCCTGTTTACGCTAATTGCATCTATCGCAGTATTGCAGCCCTTACCGCCCAGACCGGAAAGTGTTACCGATTCGGCGCCTATGGCACACCCGTACCACCTCCCTCCGCACACCCTAACTCCCTGACGGGGCATGTTTATGTCGAGACACACCAAGCCGGGCATGAACAATGCATCCAGCCGGTCATGTTTCCCGAAGAGCTAGGGAGTTCGGCATGATGACTCCTTCCCCATTTGCCTCCCCATTTGCCCGCCCTGGAGTGCCCCCTCCCTAACTGGCATCACTGGGCGGGATTCTTTTTGCCTGGCGGTTGGGTTGGCGAAGTGGTGCGGAATCGCAGTAGCATAGGTCAAGATCCTTACCCTTACCCCCTGTCCCTTACATTAAGGAGGAACGACCATGGCAATGCTAAAGGTTGTCGAAATATTGGCGCAATCCGACAAGAGCTGGGAGGACGCCGCGCAGCTCGCGGTTCAGGAGGCTGCCAAGACGGTGCGCAACATCAAGTCGATCTATATCCAGGAGATGGAGGCGACGGTCGAAAACGATCGCATCACCTACTACCGGATCAACGTCAAGATTTCCTTCGCGATGGAAGGACGATAATCGCGAGGCGATTCGGCATCGCCCACTGGCCGCCACCTTGGTGCACCTATTCTGTTGCACGAGAGACGTCGTTCCAGCACGCTTTCTTGTTCGACTATAAGCCGTCGGAGCAATCCAGGTACATCGAGACCTTTTCCCAACATCGACTGGGACGCGCTCGAGAAGCGCTGCAGAAAGCGCGCAGGACGTCTCGAAGAGGCGGCGCGCCAATTTTCCGTATCGCAGGACCGGGTCCCTGAAGAGCTTGAGCGGTAGTTGGGGAGGATGAAATGATGGGCCGGAGAATCCAAAAAGGCGGCGCAAGAACAAAGTATGATCTTTGGCTCAAAATGGTTGAGAGGCTTCGCCGCGAAACGTCGGGCTGGGCACCGGATGAGCTGCCGGTTGAAATGATACAGACCCACATCTCCGTGGTGTTACTCGGGTGGCGGCATGTGCTCAAGCTAAAGAAGCCGGTCAACTTCGGTTTTCTGGACTACACGACGCTTGGAAAGCGCCGCCGTTCTTGCGAAGCGGAAATCAATTTGAACCGCCGGCTGTGCCCGGAGATCTACCTCCGCGTACAGCCCGTTGCGGAGGTGGAGGGACAGTTCCGGCTCTCTGACGCAGGGCGCGTCGTCGATTACGGCGTGTGGATGAAGAGGCTTCCCGACGAGCGAATGCTCGACCAGATGGTTGAAAAAGATGTGGTAACCGAATCCATCATTGACCGGGTCGCCGATCGGCTCAGCGCCTTCCATCAGGGGGCGAGGCGCGGGCCCGATGTGGATGCTTACGGAAGCCCGGAAGCGATCCGGCGTAACTGGGGAATCTGCGACGGGCATGGCGACGTGCGCTGCGAGAGCATCTGTGTCACGGATGGCATCTGTATTTTCGACTGCATTGAATTCAACGACCGTTTTCGCTGCGGCGATGTCGCAAGCGAGGTCGCGTTTCTGGCGATGGATTTGGACGCGCGGGGGAGGCCGGATCTCGGTTATTACTTTGCCGAACGTTACCAAATGCACACCGCTGATCCGCGCCTCTTGGACCTTCTTGTGTTTTACAAGTGTTATCGCGCGTTCGTGCGCGGAAAGGTTCTCGGCTTCCGGTTGGATGAGCCGGAGTTTAGTGATGCGGCGAAAGAGTGTGCTTCGATTCGAGCTGAGAGCTATTTCGATCTCGCCCTGCGTTACGCCACACCGCTAAAGGCTCCCACTGTGATCGCCGTCGCCGGGCTGTCGGGAATCGGAAAGACTTCGCTGGCTCGCGCCGTCGCGGGTGAACTAGGGCTACGCGTTGCTTCGAGCGACGCCGTGCGCGCAGCACTCTTTGGAAACGCGAAGGGAGCGTTTCCTTACGGCGAGGGCGTCTATTGCGACGAAGCCAATCGCCTCACTTACCGAGCGCTGGCGGACATGGGGCGGAGCTGGCTGCGGGAGGACGGCGGCGTGATTCTCGATGCCACCTTTCGCCGCGCTGCCGACCGCGAGACGGCGCGGCAGATGGCCGAAACGTTCGGCGCACGGTGGCGCCTGATCGAATGTTGCTTGCCGGCTGATCTGACGCGCCGGCGTCTTGAACAGCGTGTGGCGCGGGGGGAGGGCCTCTCCGATGCGAAGTGGGAGACAACGATGCGGCAACGCGATGAATTTGAGCGGGCGGATGATCTCTCAGGCGCCGCGTGTCTCGCACTGGAGACGAGCGGTAGTCTTTCCGCCATCAGTAAAACAGCTACTGACTGGCTTCGGGCAAGTGACGGTCACGCATGATGAAATCTGGCGTGTGAGAGATCCGTGGGAGTTGCCGTTCTCGCCCGAGCCCCGCAACGCCGCCGGGCACGGGATCTCGGCCTCTTCGCTTCGGGCCTGCAGCAGCCGGCTGGGCAAGGCGTTGTAGGCGCGGATCAGCTCCACCTTCGCATCCGGCTCAAGACCCCGGTAGGCTCCCCCTATCTGCCGTCTCCACCTCAACCCAAATGTTTTGCCTTGCTCATATACGCTTCCTCCTTTGTTGCGGTTGATGTACAGTACAGCATCATCACACTACAGGCGGTCGAGCCATTCAAATTCCAACGAAGTTTGGCACACACTCTGCCCTGACGGATGAGCGCGGCGGTGACGGATGGAAACCGGTCCCCGCGCGCCCAGCGACTGTGATGCCTCACGAGCACGCAAGCGCGCGCAAGCGAGACATCCTTGCGATCTGCTGGCTGATGTTCCTCGGGTGGGTCCTGGCCGCGCCGCCAGTATTTGGAGCGCCGCGACCACAAGGCGTGACCTTGGAGGGCGTGCAGGCCAAAGTTAAACAGATCCACGCGAAGAAGGGTCTTCCGGACGACTCAAAAACTCGACTGCTCAATCTCTACCAGCTCGCGCAACACCAGCTCGAAACGGCCCAGGAGTTCGAGACCCGAGCAGCGTCCTATCAACAGGCGATTGCGTCTGCTCCCGGCGAGACTCGTCGCCTGCGCGCGCTCTTGGCGCAAGCCCCCGCCGAGCGGCCCCCAGAGGCCGACCTTGACACTGCACCGATCCCCGAGCTGGAACGGCAGTCGGTTGCTGAGGAGACCCGTCTTAGCTCCATAAAGAATGAGCTTACTGATCTGGATCAGCAACTCCAAGGGCAACGAGATCGACCGGTGAAGGCCCGCGAGGAGCTCACGGCCGCGCAGCGAGATCTCCAAGGTGTCGAGCAGGATCTGAAACGCACACCTGGCTCGCGGGTCTCGGCGTCGCTCGCAGAGGCCGAACGGATCGCCCGTCAGGCGCAGCGGCAGGCACGCATGAGCGAGCTCACGATGCTGGAGCAGGAGCTATTGAGCTACGATGTCCGCATCGCATTGTTGCAGGCGCAGCGCGAGCTGCTTGCGCGCGAGTTACCGCTGGTCGAGGGGCGCCTCGGCGCGCTCCGTGACGCCATCGCCGCACGGCAGAAGGCCGAGGCCGAAGAGGCCAAGACCGAGGCGGAACGAGCGGAGCGCGAGGCCTTGGGTAAGCACCCGACCCTCCGCCGCGTGATCGAGAAGGACGCCGCATTGAGCACGGAGCTGGCAGCCACGCTGGACCATCTTGGGGAGACCCAGGCCGCGCGCAAGGCGGTTGAGGCCCAGGCCAAACAGATCGAAAGGGATTTCAAGGGCGCACGAAAAAAGATCGAGATCGCGGGCCTCAGCCAGGCGCTCGGGCAGGTCTTACGCGAGCAACGGCGCAAGCTTCCGGATACGCGCCGTTATCTCCGGGACACTAGGGACCGGCAAGCGGAGATCGCCCGCGTGGGCTTACGCGTCCTGCAGTTGGAGGAGCAGCGTAGCGCCGCCATGGACGTGCCGACCAGGGTAGGACGGCTGATGGACGCGCAGGTAGATAGCTCGATCCCGCCCGGGGAACGCGGCCGGATCAAGGCAGAGCTGCAGAAGCTCCTCAATGATCGACAGGGCATGTACGGCCGGTTGGTTGAGGCGTATACCAGTTACCTGCGCGCGCTCGGTGAGCTGGACTTTGCGGAGCGGCGTTTGATCGACGGCGCTCAGGGCTATGCCGCGTTCCTGGACCAGCGCCTCCTGTGGATCCCGAGCGCCCGGCCCTTGGGCGTCAAAGCCGGCAGAGATCTCTGGAGCGCCACCTTGTGGCTGTTTTCCCCCACGCACTGGTTGCAGGCCTTGCAGAGCTTCACCGGACCCGGCGTCCGCGGGGTGTCGAATCTGGTCTTTGCTAGCCTATCCCTGCTCGTCCTGGCGTTGCTGGGCATGCAGCGGCGGTGGCAGGCAAAGATCGAGGCCATCTCGGCGCAGGTGGCCAATCCCCACTCCGATCGCTTCCTGCTCACGCTACAGGCGTTGTCGCTCACCGCCTTGACGGCCGCGCCTCTGCCGCTCTTTCTGGCCACGCTCGGGTGGCGCCTGCAGGGGATCTATGGAGCAGCCGCCTCGGCCTTTCCGCGGGCGGTGGGTGACGGACTGATCCATATCGCGCTGCCGTTGTTCTTTTTCATCGCCTTCTATCGCCTGTGCCGGCCCGACGGGGTCGCGGAGGACCATTTTCGTTGGCGCGAGAGCGCCTTGACGGTATTGCGGAGGCACCTCCGCTGGCTGATCCCTGTGGCCTTGCCGGCTCTGTTTGTCACCGCAGTGGTCGGATGGGAGGCGCAGGAGGTCCACCGGGACAGCCTCGGCCGCCTGGCATTCATCGTCAGCATGATGGCCTTCACGGTCTTCGCGCAGCGGATCCTGAGCCCGAAAGGAGGCGTGTTCGCAGAAGAGCTCCGGCGCCATCCAAACCGTTGGCTCGCACGTTTGCGCTATCTCTGGTATCCGCTGGGGGCGGGAATACCCCTCATCCTCGCCGGGTTGGCGGCCGTCGGGTATTACTACACGGCGCGTCAGCTCGAAGGACAGCTGGCGGCGACGGTGTGGCTGGTGATCGGGGGCGTCATCACGCACGACCTCGTGATCCGCTGGCTAACCCTGGAGCAACGTAAGCTGGCGATTGCCCAGGCGAAAGAAAAGCGGGAGGCGGCTCGGGCGGCACAAGCAGCCCAGGCCGCAGCCCAGGCCTCGGGTGCGGAGGCCCCGATCGATTTGGAGATCACGGTGGTGGACCTGCCGACCATCACCGAGCAGACCCGACAGCTCACGCGCATCGTGATCACACTGTCCGTGGTCCTCGGCCTCTGGTTTATCTGGGTGCAGGTATTGCCGGCGCTCGCGATCCTCGACCACGTCACCCTCTGGCAGTACACCGTGGTGGTCGATGGCCAAGAGCAACAGCAGGCCGTCACCCTGGCTAATCTCTTGCTCGCGCTCCTCGTCGGCGTGGTCACGGTGGCCGCGGCGCGCAATCTCCCAGGCGTCTTGGAGATCGCCCTCCTGCGACGCCTGTCGATCGATGCGGGGAGTCGTTATGCGATCACCCAGGTGCTGCGCTACGTCATCGTCACGGCCGGGATCTCCGGTGTCTTCAACGCCTTCGGGGGGACGTGGTCGCAGGTTCAATGGGTGGTCGCCGGGCTGGGCGTGGGCTTGGGCTTTGGTCTGCAGGAAATCTTCGCGAATTTCATCTCCGGCCTGATCATCCTGTTGGAGCGACCGATCCGAGTGGGTGATACCGTGACCATCCGCGATACCAGCGGCACCGTCTCACGGATCCGCATGCGCACCACCACACTCATCGACGGGGACCGGCGAGCATTGATTGTGCCGAACAAGACGTTTATTACCGAACAGTTGGTCAACTGGAGCCTCGACCCCATGACCCTCGTCGTACGCACGATCGGCGTCGCGACGGGCGCGGACCTGGCACTTGCCCAGGAGCTGATCCTGAACACCGCCAAGTCGCTGCCACAGGTACTGAAGGATCCGGAGCCTACGGTCTATTTCATGGGGGTCAGCGAGAGCATGCTGAGCTTCGAGCTGCGGGTGTTTGTGAAGGACCTGGAGCACCGCATGCCCTTGATGCATGCACTGGACATCGCCCTCCATGAGGCGTTTCGCGAGCACGATCTCCGGATCCGAATTCCTGCCGCGGCTTGATATGCGCCTTCGCATCATGCTAATATCTTACTGGGATCCGAGCGCAAGTCGCCGAGGCTCAACCGAGAGGCATCATTGTATCCCGATATCGTCAAGGGGGACCCCGGCGCCGCCGCCCCCTTGGCACCGTGCGACCCAGTGTCGTACATCTTACCGAATCACCGGTAATCGTTGCTGACGCGCGCTCCTCCGGACCACGGGGAAGGAGGGGTGTTTTGCCCTTACCGATGAACGCCTTAACAGCAAGGCGGGCTTCTGGCACCCCGGTTGCTCAAGACTTCTAATATTCCGTGAGGCGGTGACATGTTCAATAGAGATCCTATCGTAGCCCCCGAGACAGAGACCTCCAAGCCCGGCACAAGCCTATTCGGCAATTTGACGACTGATCTGGTGGTCTTGGGCGGGACGCTTGGGCTGGCGTTTATCGGCGTGGCCATCACCTACGTCAACAAGGACGTGAGCTACGTGTACTGGGTCACGATAATTCCGGTGTTCGGCATCCTCTCTTTCGTTGCTCAATGGTCGCGTAACTGGGGGACCGAGGTGAAATGGTCCCGATTATTCCTCACCGAGTTACTCCACTGGGGCGCGCTCCTGCTAGCGGTGTCGTTGATTTACACCCTGCTGAGCGCCGGCCATATCCCGCGCGCTACCACCGGCATGGTGACCCTGCTCCTGTTTGCGCTAGTGACCTTCCTGTATGGGGTACACCTGGATCGGCGGTTCTTGGGCGTCGGGATCTTTCTCGGTCTCAGCTACGTGGTCATGAGCTACCTGACACAGTACATCTGGCTCCTGCTGCTGATCGCCGCGCTCGTGGTGTCCGTTGCGGTGTTCCTGGTGAAGCGAGCCTATTCGCAGCCCGCGACCAATCCGGTGATCCCCGACGTACCAGGCACCGCAGGTGTTGCCAGCGGTACGACGCAAGAAATCGGAGATTCATGAAGATGATAGCAATTATTCGTCGGGCCGTTCCGATATCCGTCTGCGGGATGCTGATCGTGGTTGGGGGCTGTGCGGGGGCGCCATCCATGGATATCGTTTCGCCCGCGGAGATCGCCGTCAATCGGGCCATCGAGGCAAAGGCGGGGGAGTACGCACCGCTCGAGCTGCGTCAGGCGCAGGAGAACCTCGATGCCGCCAGACAGGCGATGAACGACGAGGAGTACGAGCAGGCCCATCGGTTGGCCGAGACGGCGCGGGCGGATGCGCGGTTGGCTGAGGTCAAAGCACAGTCCGAGACTGCCCGGGAACAGGCACGGGAGATCCGGTCCACAATCGAAACGTTGCGCCAAGAGGCCGAGCAGCGGAATCCCGCTAGGTAACGCGCGCATCCAGGAGGCTAGGTCCATGGCACTTTTTACTGACCCTATTTCTATTCAATCGAGGCGAGTCCTGGCCCTGGGCCTCATTGCCTTGTGCGCCGCGTGTGTCGGTCCCAACCTGGCCTTGCAGCAGGCGCAACAAGACTATGCCGCTGCCCGGCAAGATCCGGAGGTGGTTAAGAACGCCTCGGTGGCGCTGCATGAGGCCGAGCAGGCCCTCGATCAGGCCGAGCGGGCTGGCACGGAAGCAGACGTCGAGCACCATGCGTACATCGCACGCAAACGAGTCGAGACCGCACGCGCCGAGGCAGACCGGAAGATCTCCGAAGCAAAGGCCGAGCAGCTTCTCAAGGAACGCGAGCAAGTGGTTCTGGAGGCTCGGACCCGCCAGGCAAAAGACGCGACCGCGCGCGCCGAGATTTTAGCGGAGGAGCTGGCCGCGCTCCAGGCTGAGAAGACCGATCGCGGTTACGTGATCACCCTCGGCGACGTGCTATTCGAATATGACAGGGCCGATCTCAAGCCCGGGGCCCAGCAGAACCTATATCGCCTGGTCGCGTTCCTCAACGAACACCCGGATCAGACCGTAGCGATCGAGGGGCATACCGACAGCAAGGGCTCTGATACCTATAATTTGGACCTCTCGCAGCGCCGCGCCCAGGCGGTCCAGGGCTTTCTGCTCAGCAATGGGATCGGTGGCGAGCGGGTTCTTGGACGCGGTCATGGTGAGGCCTATCCGGTGGTCTCGAACGACACCATGGCCGGGCGCCAGCAAAATCGCCGCGTGGAGATCGTAGTTTCTGAACATCCGCAGCAGGTCGGCCAGCGGGTCGAGGGTTCCCGAGATCAATAACTCGCCATTTCGGCACGCGGTTTGTCACAATTGGAAAGGAGCTTATTCATGTATAGGTCCATTGAGCCAATGCTCGCCCTTGTGATCGGGATCTTGATCTTGATCGTGCCCGGGTTTTTGAACTATCTAGTGGCCATCTATTTGATCGTCATAGGTATCCTAGGCCTGATGCCCAAGTGACAAGGCGCAGCAGTAAGGAGCCCACGAAGACCTCTGCCCGATCTCCCTGAAGACGTGCGGCACGAGCTCCCTCGACGTGCGCAAGAGATCTACCAGGCCGCCTATGATCGCGTCTACGAGACATCCATGGCGTCGGGAGAGGATCACGACTCGCAATCGATCGCCGAGACAGCACATAAGGCGGCTCTGCTCGCGGTCGAGATGGAATATCAGAAGGACGAGCAAGGGCCGCTGGCGGCGAGCACCAATAAGCGAGGACATGGACAAGCTCCCAAACCGGTCTGAAGCTACGCCATAAGGGCAGGTGCGGCCGGCTTTTGTAAGAACCCGAGAGCCATCGACAACGTTTACCGAAGGCGATCGAAGACAACATCACTGGTAAAGCGCGCACTAATTATCGAAGGGGCATTGATTATGATACGCGATATCCGTACACATGGATTGAAGCGCAAGCAACGAGTACTGCGCCGGGCAATGCGGAAGCTGAAGCGGTGGGGAGAGGAACCGGCGGATGCCGACTCCGACATCGCACCGCTACTGGAGTGCTATCAATATACCCGCGATAAGGGTAATGATGTTCCGTATCTTCTGTACCGTAGGGTTGCATGACCGCTAAGTGTGGGCGGAGAAGCGCGGGCGGCGTGCGCGCGGGATCATGATATGCTATGCACCAAGGGCAAGGAGATCGCAGGTTGGCGACGCTAAAGCCCCGAGATGACGATTCGTGGCGCGACCGGACCTGGAGAGATATGGCGGAGTCGTTCCGCGATCTGGTGGAGCGTTTACACTAGATCATCAAGCGGTTCGTGGCAAAGAGAGAGCACGCCGGTCTCTGGCAGGGTCGGCCGGCGTGGTTGCGCCCCAAGTGCGACCAAGTGGTCAAGAAAGACACGGCGGCGGCCCCAAAAACGGGAACGGATCCTATCCTCGCGGCACGCTGCTAGGGAGACGCGTACCGCGGGGCGAGAGATCTGGCGACGAAAGTCGGCGCTGAGCGCCGACCATCCGCTTCGCGGGTGGCACCGATGGTGCCAGGCGGCGAGCTTATTGATTTCTTTGATGTCGGAGTTATGCATGAAAATAGCATGTTTAATAGGCTTGGCGATGCTCATCGTAGGGCAGGCACGCGCTGAAGAGGTCGGGTGTATCTCGACCACCTTCCGATTCGTAGGCGCCAACGATAAGGTCTGTGTCGAAGCCTTCGATGACCCTGAGATCCCGGGTGTGTCTTGTCACATCAGTCAGGCCAGGACCGGTGGCATCAAAGGACCGCTTGGCTTGGCGGAAGACCCGTCCCGGTTCGCGATTGCTTGCCGTCAAACCGGTCCCATCGCGCTGACGGAGAAGATATCGGAGGAAAAAGAGGTCTTCACTGCCAATACCTCCATCTTGTTCAAAGAGACGCAGGTCCACCGCATGTACGATCGCAAACGCAACGCCCTCGTGTACCTCGCCATCAGCACCAAAATCATCGAGGGATCGCCGATGAGCGCGATCTCGACGGTGCCTATCGTGCGCTGGGAGGGCGCAGCGGCACCTCAATAAGAGAATTCTCATGTTTGCGGCCACGATCAGTGCATCCCGTAGGGTGATCGTTGGCTTGCCACTACTCGTTGTCGGTTTCGGCGCCCCCGGCGCCGCGGAGGAGGGCCCGGAGGGGACCTTTAACGTATTGGTCGAGAACGACAAGTTTGCCGGCACCGACCGCCATTACACCAACGGCCTGCAGTTCTCTTACCTTTCGCCCAGGGACACGGTGCCTGGGTTTTTGAGGGCTTTCGCGGGGATATTGCCTGGCATACCGGATGGTTCCGCCTTACGGGCGGGTTATGTGCTCGGCCAGAACATCTATACCCCGGACGACACGGCGGCGCGGGAGCCGCTACCCGATCAGCGCCCTTATGCCGGCTGGCTCTATGGTGGTCTCGCCGTGCTGGGGGAGACCGAGGATACGTTGAGCACCTGGGAGCTGAACGTGGGCGTGGTCGGGTCGTCGGCGCAGGGTGAGGAGGTCCAGAACACCTTCCATGATTTGCTAGGAGCGGATGACGCCAACGGCTGGGACAACGAGCTCGATGACGAGCCGGGCGTGGCGCTGATCTACGAACGCAAGTGGCGCAACCTGGCCGAGTTTCGGGAGTCGGGCTTAGGTATCGATCTCACGCCGCACCTGGGCGGAAGCCTCGGTAACGTCGGCACGTATCTCAATACCGGGATCACGCTCCGGTTCGGGAAGGACCTGAGCAATGACTTTGGTCCGCCGCGCATCCGCCCGAGCCTCCCCGGGTCGGGCTTCTTTGTGCCCCGAAACACGTTTGGCTGGTATCTATTCGCCGGCGTGGATGGCCGCGCCGTCGCCTATAACATCTTTCTCGACGGCAACGCCGACGGCGACAGTCTCAGCGTCGACAAGGAGCCCTTGGTCGCCGACATTCAGGTTGGTGCGGTCGTCACGATCGGGTGGCTGCACCTCGCGTATACCCACGTCTACCGCACCCAGGAATTCGAAGAACAGGATCGAGGCGATCGCTTCGGGGCGATCAGCCTTTCCGCCAAGTTTTGAGGCAGGCAAACCAGGCTTACAATACTCAGGTAGCTGTAGGAGCTATCGTACGTTATACGTGTGCGGCGGCGCTGACGACGTGGTGGACGAATCCAAGTTTTTCGATCGCCCTCGGCGAGAGCGCGAAGGGATACATATCCGGCTGCCCCATACTGCGGTTGATGCTATTGATAGCATACGTTAGCGGCAACCAGCTCGCTATCATCGTCTCGATCGATTGCGGCCGGTAGGCCGTGAGCCCCCCTGGGGCCGCTATCGATGCGCCGGCGGCGCCTTCGGGGGTGATGACTCGGAGCGAGAAGTTCCGTGCGGTCTCCAGGGTATCGACGATGTGCAGGTAGTGCGCCCAGCTCTCCGCCCAGTCTTCCCATGGGTGCGCGCTGGCGTAGCTGCTCACGAAATGGTCTTGCCAATCCGCTGGCGGCCCGTTGTTGTAATGGTTTTGGAGCGCTTGAGCATAATCAGACCGCTCGTCGCCGAAGAGCGCGCGCCAGGAATCGAGGTGTTCGGTTCGAGCGGATCAGACGTTCCCAGTAATAATGGCCGCTCTCGTGCCGGAAATGGCCGAGCAGCGTACGATAAACCTCGCTCATCTCAAGGCGGGTCCGTTCCCGCACCGCATCGTCGGCTTCCTTGATGTCAAGCGTAATCAAGCCCTGTTCGTGCCCGGTCTTAACCGCGTTGGTTTCTCGAAATTGCGGGTCCGCGACGGCGAGAAACGCGAAGGCCAGCCCTCGCTCTGCGTCTTGCTGTTTGTTGATGAGCGGGAGCCTCAGACCCAGGAGACCGTAAATGAGTCTGCGTTTGGCCACTTCGAGCCGCTGCCACAGACCGCGATGCTCCGGCACCGCAAGGTCCGGGATGGTTTGGTTGAACCGGCAGGCCAGGCACAGCGTGTCGGTCTCCTCGGCGGACACCATCCAGTTGCATACGTTCTCCTGGCGGTAGTTCCGGCACATCCGGTACGATCGAGAATCGGCCTCGTAGTCAAGCGCTCGCCAGAGATCACCCCCGAGCGGTTCCAAGGCGCTGAGGACCCCCACCTCGGATAGATAACCGAGGGTGCGTCCGCAACGCAGGCACTGCACGTTCTCGAAAAAGATCAGTTGCTGGCAGGCTTGGCAAGTGAACGCTTGCATAGCAATCCTCACGGCGATGTGTTGCGACAAGAGTGGGTTCTCGGGGGGCCAGCGTACTAGCGTACATGCTCTTATCAGGCCCCGCAACGTTGCGGCCGCACGGCGCGCAGCAAGATACCACCAATGGGTTCCATCCGGTACGATTTACAACCAGCTCGCACTTCTTACGGATGGTGTCGTCTGCATGAACGCGTAATTAGAGTCGCTATGTCATTGTTATAGCACAATTATATTCAGAGCTCCGGCGCTGGCGCGGACCTTGATTCGCAGACTATATATCCAGGCGGATACCTCCGCCCAGCTTTTATGAGAGGAAATGACCATGAACCGAAATCACATCGACGACCGGTGGCGGCAGTGCCACTGGGAGAAATGGCGCGAGATTAAGAATAGATGGAACCAGGTACGCAAGACCGGGGAGCCTGAGCGGGTGAAGACCGCAGAGTCAGAAAGGCGCGCCCAGCGCTCTCCCTCAAGCGCAAGAGGGTGCACCTCCACAACTTCGGCTCTCGGTTCGGCGGCCACTCGATTCTCACGGAAGCAGGTGTAAGCCTCGGGATCGGGATTGTAGTCCAGGAACCGCCGGCGGAGGCCGCGAGGAGCGGGGCGCCGACCCGTAGACCCCGAGCCGGCTCCCACCGATGCCGGGCGCCATGGCGCTTTTGAGGAAGCTGTTGGCGGCGGCCGCGATCACCAGGCCGGTGACGGCGACCGCCCCCCGCGAGATCTCCCCGGCTCATGCGAGCGAGCGAGAGGGTGATGGCATCCACTTCCGCCACACCGGAGGCGGCCCCGCGAGCATCAGGATACCCGCCCCCCGAGCCAGGCCTTGAGGGCCTCACCCAAGACCATGATCACCGCGAGCAGGGCACCGAAGCTGAGCGCCTTCTTTAAGGGAGTGGCCACCGTGTCGCGGAAGACCGCCAGTAGCATAACGCCGTGCCGTCCCCGGCGGCCACCCAAAGTCCCCCACTTGTGGCCACCCCAAAATCCCCCCACCCTGAGCTGACATAGAGGCCGCTGATCGGCGGTGCGTAGCGGCGGGACGTTACGGTACTCCCTCACCAACGTG
>JBOIDR010000010.1:0-59594 GCA_050740695.1 Gammaproteobacteria bacterium
CCGACGTTGTCCGTCGGATCACACCCAACGTTTTACAACGTCTACCTCGGAATCGAGCTAATGAACGATTTTGGGGGCGTACGCGCTAAACCCCAAAATTCAGCGGAATGAGGTCCCCGTCAACAGTGGAGGTACAATAACTCTAGGAGGTAACCCGCGATTCGTACCGTAGAGGCAGTCATCGATGCGGATGGACGAGTGCAATTGCTCGAGCCGGTTACGCTCGGGGGAGAGCACCGGGCCTTGGTCACCATCCTCGAGGAAGAACCGGCCATCCATCTCCACGAGACCGCAGTCTTGAGCGAGGCGGCGCTTGCGGATTGGGGCCGCAAGGAGGAGGACGCGGCTTGGTCACACCTACAGTTGGCGCAGTAGTGTTGGTACCGTTTCCTTTCTCCGATTTGTCGCGATCCAAACTCCGTCCAGCGCTGGTACTGGCCGATGCCAGCCGAGGCGATTGGGTGCTTTGCCAGATCACGAGCCAACCCTACGCGGATCTGCATGCGGTCATGCTCGACGACGCGGATTTTGACATCGGCTCGTAGGGGACGGGCGGGTACGAGAGCAGATTGACTTGTCTGTGCTGTGTAGGAGTATATAGTCATGGCTCTAAAGTCAGGCTAGCGTCCCGCACCGGGCTTCGGAGCCTGCTCCCCATCGCTTCCGGTAACCACCGGCTCGTCCCAGTTACCGCTCACCCGGTAGCGCCGCTCGAGCATTTTATTGATCCGCTCGGGCAGCCCTGAAAAGACCTGTTGGGCGAACAGGACCGCCGCCCCGAGCGGCAGGGTGCCGGCGATGGACGGGGTTACGCTCACCCCCTGGTCATAGTCGCGCCTGAGCAGGCCGACCCGGCCGCCGATCTCGATCCGGGCCGAGGGCCCTTCCATGACCAGATCATCGGTGTAGGCATTGCCTTCGGTGATACTGAATGTCCCGCCGATCCGATCGAAGGCGAAGCCCTTGCCGAAGATGTCGGTGAAGTCCAGGCGCAAGCGCCGTTGCAGGGCATGCACGCTGAGCAGACCGAAGAGCCTACCGACCCCCTGATTGACCTCCAGGAAGCGCCCATCGCGTACGTCGATCTCGAGCGTCCCTTCCAGAGCGCCGAGCGTGAAGTCCGCGGGGCTGCCGGGCCAGCGTGCCCGTACCTTGAGGTCGGTCTTGCGGCCCTCCAGGGGCAAGGTATAGCCGAAGGCGCCCAGCATCGTGCCGAGGTCGGGGCCCCGCACCTCGATGTCGAAGCGCGAGCTCGATGAACTACCGGCGCCCTGCCAGATCCCGACGGCCGAAAGATCGAAGGCCTTCGCGCTGGCGGTGACATCGTAGATGCTGAGTCCCTTCGGACCGGGCCGTGTCTTGAACCTGACCGTCCCGAGCTCGGTGGATCCGAACACGCAATGCCGGCACTCGAAGACGAGCCCGGGCAGACGGCGTGGGTCGAGGGTCTCGAGGGGACCGGCCCTGTCGTCGCGGAGCAAGGTCAGGTGCTCGAAGCGCGCCTCGATGGGGACCTGCGGCGAGTGCGGGACGCGCAGGGTCCCGCGGGCTTCCTCGCCATCGAGCGCCACGGTCCAAGCGCCGGCCGCGCGACTCGCACGGAGCCCCACGCGGCCGAGGCGCAGTCCCAGGGCCTCGAAATCCGCCACCTCGATATCGATGAGGGGGGGGGGCCAGGCAGGAGGGCCATGGCCCAGGTTTAGGGGTTGGGTGACGGGCAGGCCGTCGAGAAACCGTTGCCACTCGCTGAGTGCCAGGCGCGACACCGATCCCCCGACCCAGGATCGCGGGCCGGCCGGAGGTACGCGCCGGTCGCGGCCGAGTCGCACCACGAGGCGCTCGAGGTGCTTGTGTTTGGGCGCGTCGTTCATGACGATCTCCCCGCGCGCGATGTCGGCGTAGCGGAACCGGAACCACCGCCCCCCGGCCCCGGCGCGCGTGGTGATCTCGATCGGCCGCACCACACCGGCCGACTTCCCGAGGGGCGCCGGCGCGCGGATAGCGAGGCCCTCGAGGCTCGATCGGATGGTGAGGTCGTCGGGCCCCGTACCCTTTGCCGGCGAGATCTCGGCCGAGACGACCAGGTCCGTTTCGCCGTCCAGGATCGTGAACCAGGCCGGCCCCGCGACGGCCGGGAGGAGCTCGGCCACACGGGCCTGGAGGAAGGCCCGATCGGCCCGCCCGGTGATGCGCACCCGTGATGGGATGCCGCCCCCGCCGTCGAGGTCGATCCTCACGGGGCGGCCGAAGAGCCGCGCCGCAAGCCCCCGAGCCCCCCACCGATCCTCGGTGAACGTGATCTCCCCTGTGACATCGGAGAAGGCGATGTCTTGCATTCGTATCGTGTTACCGGGAAAACGCACCTGACCCGACAGGCGGTGCGGGCGCGGGCCCAAGGGGAGATCGAGCATTAGGTTCACCATTACGCCACCCTCCGGGGCGAGCTCGCGCATGGCGCCGCCGGCGACTTCCCGGAGCGGGCTGTCCAGCAAAAACTGGCGTCCCGCCGCGGCCGGCCCCGTGGCTCGGCCGCGGATCTCCAGGACCGGCTCGCCGGCACCGAGGTCTGCGATGCGCACCTGGGTCTCTTCCAGGGTGGCGCCGAGGCTCCGGCCCTTAGTGGCGCGGAGGTCGAGCGAGCGCCCTTCGAACACCACGCGGGCGGCGATGTCCTCGATACGAGGCCAGCCGGCGGTGTAATCGAGGACACCCCGTTCGACATCGAGCTCTGCCCGGAACCGCCCCTCCCGCGCATCGAATGGAAACCGGTCCAGGGGGCCCTGCAGCTCCAGGCGGCCGCCCACGATGCGTCCGGCGACCAGGGCTCGCTCCAGCCACTCACGGAGCGCTCGCGGGGTAGCCTCGGGCAGATATTGCGACACGCGCGCGACATCGCCATGCGAGAGGTCGACCCGCAGGTCCACGACCGGGGCCGGTCCCGCCACCCAGCTCAGGTGGCCGCTCATGTGGGCCTCGAAGCCTGGAACGGTGGCCCTGAGATCATGCCCCGCGAAGCGCCACCCCGGGCCCTGCCGCTGCCATACGATCTCCCCGGCGAGACGCTCGATCGGCAGCGGAGCGAAGGGCGACCCCCCGCCGAGCTCCAGAGGGGCGCCCGAAAGCGCCAGTCGGCCCCGATCCTCATCCAGCTCCACGGTGGCGCTCAAACCCCGGAACAGGGCATAGCCCGGTAGCGGATCGGCCGTGACCGCCCGGAGATCGGCACGCGCATAGGATAGATGGCCCCGCTTCGGGTCGTAGAGCACGCGCAGCTCGCGGAGTTCCCCGCCAGGGGCGGCGCGCTCCAGAAGAGCACGGTGCTCGGGCAGCAGCGGGTGAACGAGCGCGAGTACGTCTTCGACGCGCAGGTAGCCGCACTCGGCCAACAACGATCCCGGGGCGCTCCCTTCGCGAGCGCCCAGGGTGAAACGCAACCGCGTCTCGGGCCAGGCGCCCTTGGGTGTGTGGAGGACGAGACGATCGAGTGTCAGGCTCGTATCCCCCGCTTCCCCGCGCCCGATGCCGAACCATGCGTCCCCGCGCAGGACCTCCCAAGCCCCCTTTCCCAAGGGCACTCGCAGGGAGCGGACCCGTAGCCTACCGGCGGCCTCGGTGATCCGGCCATCACGCCAGGTGCCCCAGAGCCGCAGTCCCACACGCCCGCTCGCCTCCGCCAAACTTGTATCAAACAAAATCCCGAAAGTGCGGGCATAATCCAGCAGCATGCCGGCATCCAGCCCGTGCGCCTCTGCGTACCCCTCCCCCTGCCAGTCGCCGGCCGCGCCCAGGGTGATCGGATCACCCTTGGCCTCGATCGCGACTTCGATGCGTCGTCCCAGGGGGCGATGCGCCGCGCTCTGCAGACGCAGGCGTCGGATCTCACCGCGACGTTCCACGTCCAGGCGTAACTGGGTGAGGGTATAGGGTCCGCGCCCGGCGCGCCGGTCGTGCCACGTCACGCGCTCCGCGGCCAGGCTGATGCGGGGTTGTGCGAGCAGCCAGCGCAGCACGCGGTCACCCTGGGCGGCGATCCCTTCGATGGTGATGGCGCCATCCATGAGGCGCACCAGACGGAGCTCCGGGGTCGCGAGCACCAGCGACCGCGGGCGCAGCGCCGCGTGCCGGAGGCTCGCCCGGACATCCAGGGAGATACGCGCCTCGGCGAGCCGCAGGAGCGGGATGGACCCGGCATCGTCGAACAGGGTGAAGCCGCGCAACATCAGATAGGGGGTCCAACCGGCCCATCCGGCCTCCACCGACTCGATGCGGCTTGGCCTGCCGAGAAACCCGCTCACCGCGTCCTGGATCTCGCTGCGGTAGGCCGCGACGCCGGGCAGCGCCAGGCGTACCACCATCCCCGAGACCGCGATGACCAACAGGAGGCCGCCTAGCCACGGGAGCGAGGCGGCGAGCGCGCGCCCCCCGCCGCTAGCGTTCTGGTGCGGCACCGAAACGTCGCCCGGGCCTGAGTGTGAAAACAAAGTCGGTCGGGCTATAACGGCACCACATCATACTGTTCCGGGCCGTAAGAGGCCTCGACGCGGACCGTGATGGGCCTCCCGGCCGCGACCTGCATCTCGGCGATCCCGGCCGAGGCGTCGTCCAGGAATCGCTCCGCCACCGCCGGCGGGGCCAGCACCAGGATCTGCTTGGCATCGAACTGGCGGCAGGCGCGCAGGACCTCCCGGGAGATCTCGTAGCAGACCGTCTCCGCGCTCTTGACGGAACCGCGCCCGGCACAGGTCGGGCAGGGCTCGCAGAGCACGTGCTCCAGGCTCTCGCGGGTGCGCTGGCGGGTGATCTGGACCAGGCCGAGGCTCGTGATGTCGCTCATCGAGACTCGCGCGTCGTCCCGCTCCAGGCCCTTCTCCAGTGCCTTCAGCACCTGTCGCTGGTGCTCGGGGTCCGTCATATCGATGAAATCCGCGATGATGATACCGCCCAGGTTGCGCAGGCGCAGTTGCCGGGCGATGGCCTGCGCGGCCTCCAGGTTGGTCTTGAAGATGGTCTCTTCCAGATTGCGGTGACCGACGAAGGCGCCGGTATTGACGTCGACCGTGGTCATCGCCTCGGTCTGGTCGATGACCAGGTGGCCCCCGGACTTGAGCTCCACACGCCGCTCGAGCGCCTTCTGGATCTCGGCTTCCACGGAATACAGGTCCAGGATGGGTGGCTCGCCACGGTAGTGTTCGATGCGCTCGCAGACATCGGGGAGAAACTCAGAGGCGAATGCGGCCACCTGCTCGAAGGCCTCTCGATCGTCGATCCGGATCCGCTCCACTTCGTCGGCCTTCACACTGCGCAGGGTGCGCAGGACCAGCGGAAGGTCTTCGTAGACCACGACGGGGGCCTCCGCGCGCGCCAGGCGCTCCCGAATGCTCGCCCACAGGTGCTGCACGAAGCCGACATCGTCCGCCAGCCGCTCGTCGGGCACGCCCTGGGCCGCGGTGCGCAGGATGAACCCGTCGGGCGGGTCCGGCGCGGGCCCGACCGGCCCCGCGACACCAGGCTCCAGCGCGGTGCGGAGCGCTGGTTGCCGCGCCACTATGAGCCTCCGCAGGCGCTCGCGCTCGGCTTCGTCGGTTATCTTCTGGGAGATCCCGAGCACCGGCTGGCCGGCCAACAACACCACATAGCGCGAGGGGATAGAGAGCCGTGTGCTCAGGCGCGCGCCCTTCCCGACGAGCGGGTCCTTGGTGACCTGGACCACGATCTTCTGACCCTCCGTCAAGAGCTGGTCGATGGCGGGAGCCGGCTCCCCCCCCTCGCCCGGTGCCGTGCCCGGTATGTTGACGAGATCCGCGACGTGGAGAAAGGCCGCGCGCTCCAGGCCGAGGTCAACGAACGCCGCTTGCATGCCGGGCAGGACGCGGGCGACGCGGCCGAGAAAGACGTTGCCGACATGGCCCTTTTTTCGGTGCCGTTCGACGATGATCGCCTGCAGGACGCCGCTCTCGACCACCGCGATGCGGGTCTCGTGGGGGGTCACGTTGACGAGGACCTCTTCGGCCATGGGGGGTGCGAGAAACGCAGCGGCGATTGCCGGATAATCCGCCGCAGGATAATGGCCCGTCAATCTAAACGAAACCCTTGACTTTCGCCTCCCGTTCGCTTTTTGTTTGCGAGCACCCTGGTGCGGACAGGCGCCTTGCCCGGCACCTGCCCGATCGGGCCGCAGCCAACAGCGCCTGCCGGGCGTCGATATGTCGGACCTCACCGTCACGATGAAAACCCCGGTCGATACTCTTTCCTTCATTGCGGCGCTACGCCGTGTATTGCCGGCGGAGGCGGTGATCGCAGAGGCGGAGGCCTTGCGCGTCTACGAGTGTGACGCCCTGTCCGCGTATCGCGAGTTGCCCATGGCGGTGGTGGTTCCGGAGCGCGTCGAGGAGGTGCAGGCCGTCCTGCGCCTGTGTCGGGCCCATGGGGTGCCGGTGGTCGCCCGCGGTGCCGGGACCGGCCTCTCGGGCGGGGCCCTGCCGCATTGTCGCGGGATCGTGCTGGGCCTCGCGCGCTTCGATCGCATCCTGTCCATCGACGCCGACAACCGCACGGCCACGGTCGAGCCCGGCGTCCGCAATCTGGCGGTCTCGGAGGCGGCGGCGCCCCTACGGGCTCTACTATGCCCCCGACCCCTCCTCCCAGATCGCGTGCACCGTGGGCGGGAACGTGGCCGAGAACGCGGGCGGCGTGCATTGCCTCAAGTACGGGCTCACGGTCCACAACGTCTTGTCCGTCACCTTCTTGACCGTCGACGGGGAGCTCTGCGAGACCGGTGGTCCGACGCTGGACGCCCCCGGCTATGACCTACTGGCGCTCCTCTGCGGTTCGGAGGGTTTGCTAGGCATCATCACCTCCATCACGGTCAAGCTCCTGCCGAGACCCGCCGGGACGCAGGTCCTCTTGGCGGCCTTCGAGCGCGTGGAGGACGCCGGCATGGGCGTCGCGGTCGTGATCGGCGCCGGGATCATCCCGGCCGGTCTCGAGATGATGGACGCGCTCGCCATCCGCGCGGCCGAGGACTACGCGCACGCCGGTTATCCCGTGGATGCGGCCGCTATCCTCCTGTGCGAGCTGGACGGTTATCCCGAGGAAACCGCCGAACAACTGGATCGCGTGCAGCGGATCCTGCGGGCGCAGGGGGCCGTCGCGGTGCGGGTGGCGAAAGACGAGGCCGAACGGCGGCTCCTCTGGGCCGGTCGCAAGGCGGCCTTCCCCGCGGTCGGGCGCATCGCGCCGGACTACTACTGTATGGACGGGACCATCCCGCGCCGGGAGTTGGCACGGGTCCTCACGGAGATCACCGCGCTGTCGAAAAAGCACGGCCTCAGGGTCGCCAACGTGTTCCATGCCGGCGACGGGAACCTCCACCCGCTCATCCTCTACGACGCGAATCGCTCCGGCGAGCTGCAGCGCGCCGAAGCCCTGGGTAGCGAGATCCTGGAGCTATGCGTCGCGGTCGGGGGCACGATCACGGGCGAGCATGGGGTGGGCGTCGAGAAGCTCAAGGAGATGTGCGTCCAGTTCAGCGCCGCAGAGCTGTCCCTGTTCCACGCGGTCAAGCGCGCCTTCGACCCGGACGGCCTCCTGAACCCCGGCAAGGCCATCCCCACGCCGCGTCGCTGCGCCGAATTCGGCCGCATGCACGTCCACCGGGGCGCGCTGCCGTTCCCGCAATTGGAGCGCTTTTGACGACTCGGTGTGGCGGCCGCCTTCCTACATGATCACCGCCGCACAGCGAACCGTTCGACGTGACCAGGCCAGTCCAATACCTGCTGATCCGCGGTAATCAACGTGGCGGCCACGATGAGACGGTCGGCGGGATCTCCGTGCCACAGGAACTCAATTAGCTTTGTCTGCCGCTTTACACCGTGTGGCGCACTCGTGTTTTCACCCAACCGCTTCGCGCGTACCATGCCGATCCTATGTCCGACACTGATCCATCGCAGCTTGCGGGGCTCCTGGCCGATGTCGCCTCGTCCTGGGCCGGTCCGGCCGCGGTCGGGGGGGCGGGCCCTTTCCATCAACAGCTCCTCTACGAGCGGTGGCTCAGGCGGCCCGTGTGGCGGTTGCGGGAGGAGGCCGTCCCCTTGCTCCTCGGCATCGATCCGGTCGTCTGGGCGCGGGGCGGTGTCCTCCCGGGCTCGCCCGAGGTGCGGGACCGGGCGTGGGCGGCCGTGCATGCCACGGTGATGGAAGGGCGCGGGCCGCGGGTCATCGACGGCGGCGCGGGTCCCGATGACTGGTGCGTCGAGCCGGCCGATCTGTACCGCTGGGCGAGCGGCCGCGGTCTCGTCCTGCCGCAGTCCTTCGTGGCCCTCATGGATTTCATCCTGCGCGTCGTCAAGGCACCCGCCGGTGCGGTCGCGGTGGCGGGGACGCCGTGCGAGACGCACCTGGCTTCGATCCGCGAGCAGGTGCTCGGGGCCGCGCTCAACGTGCTCGCCAAGTGCCCGGACCAGTGTTACGACGCGCACGGGCTCTGCAGCGGCGCGCGCATCGCCGAGCGCATTGCGGCGCAGTCGATGCGGTGGTTCGACGCCCCGGAACCACCCCTTGCGGGGCCCGAGATGACGGCCTTGATCGACCGCTGGCTCGAATAGCCCCTCTTCGCTATTTGGCGCGCGTCATGGCCGATCCCGGCGCCTTCGCGACACCGGCCTCTCCGCCAATAGCGCCGACCTTGGGCCTCGCCGAGGCCGCCCGGCGCGTCTGGGACGTGATCGCCGTCGGGGCCGGCCCGGCGGGGTCCTCTGCCGCGCGCGAACTGGTACGCGCCGGACGCTCGGTCCTCCTGGTCGATAAGTCGAGCTTTCCCCGTTACAAGGTATGCGGCTCGTGCCTGAACGGCCGGGTGTTGTCGACGCTCGAGGCGATCGGTCTCGGCGCTATGGTCGAGGAGGCCGGCGGGGTGGTGCTCGATGGCTTGCGACTCGCGGCCGCGGGCGCGGAGGTCGCGCTAACCCTGCCCAGCGGCGCGGCGCTCGGGCGCGAGCGTTTCGATGCCCTCCTGGTGCGGGCGGCGGTACAGGCCGGCGCCGAGTTTCTGCCCAGGGCGCGCGCGCGACTGGGGGGACCGATCGGCAGCTTCAGGCCCCTCGTCCTGTGCCACGGCGGGGACACGGAAAGCGCTCGTGCCCGGCTGGTGCTCGCCGCGGACGGCCTGGGCGCGGGACTCCTGCCGCGCGCGCCGGCGATGACCGCGCCCGCCTCCCGGATCGGCGCCGGGCTGATCGTGGACGAAGCGCCGGGCTTCTACCGCGCAGGCTGCATCCACATGGCGTGCGGCCGGGCCGGCTATGTGGGGCTCGTTCGCCTCGAGGACGGTCGGCTGGATGTGGCCGCGGCCTTCGATCCGGGCGCCCTCCGACACCTCGGCGGACCCGCGCGCGCCGCCACCGGCATCATCGCCGAGGTCGGCTGGCCGGTGCCCGCGGGGCTCGCCGCGGGCCCCTGGCGCGGCACCCCGGCCCTGAGCTCCCGACCGGGGCGCATCGGCGCCGAGCGCCTGTTCGTGCTCGGGGACGCGGCGGGCTATGTCGAGCCCTTCACGGGCGAGGGTATCGCCTGGGCCCTGACCTCGGCGCGGGCGCTCTGCCCCCTCGCCCTGCGCGCCGTGGAGCGCTGGGATCCGGGATTCCCGGCGCTCTGGGCCGACCTGCATCGCCGCGCCCTCGGCCCGCGCCGGCTGTGCCACGCGAGCGCCCGCCTCTTGCGCTCCCCGCTCCTGACCGGGGTGCTCGTGCGTTTGCTCGCCAACGCCCCTGCGCTGGCCGGACCCATCGTTCAGGCGCTGAACCGCCATCCAGCTCTCCCGTGACCGTTTCCCGCAGGGACGTTGCCCGACGTTGTACTCCCGCGTTCGGCGATGACCTCGTCCGGAATCCAGTCGTAATGAATGCCGCCCGCGACTCACCGAGAGGATCGCGGGTCGTGCCGTCTCAAGGCAGGAGATCGGCCACCGCGACCGCCCGGCTCGCGCCGTTCGGCACGAGCGTTTCACCCTTTCCCAGGATACGGTGCTCGAGATAGTCCGAGCCTTGCGGGATGCGGTAGACCTCAAGCACGCCCTGGACGAGGTTGGCCAGCCAGTATTCCGGCACCGCATTCCGAGCATACAGTACCCGTTTGGTGGAACGATCGTAGGCGAGGGTGGTGTCGGCGATCTCCACGAGGAGCACGGCGTAGCTCGGATGGCTCGCGAGGAAATCCCGCGGCTCGCCTGGGACGACTGCGAGATCGGGTTCGGGGGCCGAGCCGGCGTCCAGGGCCAGGGGAGATTGGATGCGGACGACATGGTCGTCTCCGTACGCACGGCGCAAGGTCTCGTCTAGGAGGCAGAGGGCCACCGCGTGCGGTTCGTTCTGAGGTGCCATATCCACGATCTCCCCGTCGATCAACTCCAGGCGTTGATCGGGCTCGAAGCCCCCGAGCCGCACCACACGCTCATATTGTTCGCGCGTCCAACGATGAGGCTTGGGAAGAGTGCTCATGACAGCTCCAACATAGTCGCATGGCCGACTTGAAACAAGCGGCTCGAAGAACCCGGGGAGTCCTTCCCGGTCGTCGAGCCGCATGCTGATGAGCAATGGGGGGGCCGCCTGGATCAGGCGTGTTCGACGATCCTTGCAGTGGGCGGTTTGGCATCGGGCGCTTTGGCACCGACCAGAAGCCCGGCAAGCTCAATGTCTTCGTCTATTTCTTTCCAGTGAAGACCGAAACGGCCAATTTCCAGCTTGGCCCGTTGTTCAGGCGTGGCGCGGAACAGGCGCGGATACCACCATAACGGCGCGCTCACGGTACGCCCATCCGTGAGAGTAACCACGAGGTCCTTGTTCGTGCACCATACCGACTCAATCAAATCGGGTTGCTCAATGTCTTCCAAAGTGCTCATGCCATGCCTTCAAGAATTCGGTTTGCTTTTCTTGCACTTTGCGCAGAAAGCAATCACTGCTTGGGCTCTTGAGCTCATGATCTGGAATGTCGACTACCTTCGCCACATCGATCGGCGCAAGCCAGAGTTTCGCCTCCTGCTTGCCCCTGTTTTTAAAGTGAATATGGACCGCATGCACGTGCGGCGGCTCGTTCCGGTCGCCGCTCCAGAACATGAACCGGTATCCTTTCCATCTTATAACAGTCGGCATTGAATCTCAAAATTGCCGGAGGATAGGAAAGGCAATGAGATTTCGCAAGGCGAACGTTGTGGTGTACTCCGTTGACGGGCGGCTGCGCGGGCCTTGCGAGAGCAGTGACGGGGTGAGTCGGGTGGCCAGTGCCCGGCACTCGGAGCAAGCCCTCCGATGGGGGGCACGGGGACGGAACGCGCCAAAGCCCGCCATGGTTCACTGCCGATACCCCGCCCCCGGGCTGGGGGCGGGTCTTCGGTATGTCCGTCGTCTAGTGGTCGGGGCGAGAGGATTTGAACCTCCGACCACCACCACCCCAAGGTGGTGCGCTACCAGGCTGCGCTACGCCCCGAACGGGAGGATCATTGTAGACTAGATCGCCAGGGAAAGGATCGGAGGTGAGGGCGTCACCTGGGCATCACCGCCGCAAGATGTCCAACAGCTCTTCCAACTCGATGCGGAACTGCCGGATGATCTGCTGGCTCACGCTGGAATCGGCCTTGACCTCGTCCCCGGAGAGGCGCTGGCGGGCACCGCCGATGGTGAACCCCTGTTCGTACAATAGGCTGCGGATCTGGCGGATCAGGATCACGTCCTGGCGCTGATAATACCGTCGGTTGCCACGCCGCTTGATGGGTTTGAGCTGGGGGAATTCTTGTTCCCAGTAGCGCAGGACATGCGGTTTGACCGCGCACAGATCGCTTACCTCACCGATGGTGAAGTAGCGCTTGCCCGGTATCGCGGGCAGATCGTTAGTGTTCGATGCTTCCAGCATAGGCTTCTACCCGAGCCTTCAACTTCTGCCCGGGTCTGAAGGTAACCACACGCCGCGCCGTGATCGGGATTGGCTCGCCGGTCTTGGGGTTGCGGCCCGGACGCCGGCTCTTGCTGCGCAGATCGAAGTTCCCAAAGCCCGACAGCTTGACCTGCTCCCCCATTTCCAGCGCGCGGCGCATCTCCTCGAAGAACCCTTCCACGAGGTCCTTGGCCTCCCGCTTATTGAGGCCCAGCTCTTCGTGCAGCCTCACCGCTATCCAGGCTTTGGTCAGCGCCATTCTCGATCCCCGTTCGCCCGTATCGTGAGCCACGTTGTCCTCCGCCGCCTGTTCGGACCCGTTTGCCCAGACGCCTTCATCGGTCCGCCGACCCGGAACCCTGCGTTCTAACTCTGATCTCTTTGGCCGCGCAGCCGGGCGCCGAGGGCCTGTCGGAGCCGGATCATTACCCGCTCCACGAAGGCATCCACCTCTTCATCTATAAGAGTGCTAGAAATGCCTTGAAAGATCAAGCCTATGGCAATGCTTTTTTCGGCCGTGTCTAGACCCTCCCCGCAATAGAGGTCGAACACCCGTGCCTCCTGCAGCACTTCGCCGGTCTCTGCGGCGATGCACTCGAGGATCGCCGCGGCGGGGGTGTCACGCGCTACCACGAGGCTGAGGTCGCGCCGCACAAGCGGGAACCTGGACACTGGCCGGTAACTCGGCAGCTCGCGCCGGCATAACAGCCGGAGATCGAGCTCGAAGAGGTACACCGGGGTCTGCAGGCCGAGTCCAAGGGCGGCGAAGGGCTGGAGGGCGCCGACCACTCCCACCTCGCTCCCGGCCCGCTCCACGATCGCGGACTGATGGGGGTGCAAGGCCGGATCGGCATAAGGACGGAACTCGACCGCGCCTCCATCCGCACCGGCCAGGGCCAGCAAGGCCTCGACATCGTTCTTCACATCGAAGAAATCCAGCGTACGGCGTGGCTCCGACCACTGTTCCGGGACACACGGTCCAAAGGCAACCCCGCCGATCCTGGGGCACTGGTCCAGCTTCCCGTCCACGAGCCGGAACACGAGCCCGGTCTCGAAGAGGCGGACGCGCGTCGCTTGGCGGTCCTGGTTGTGCTTCAAGGCCCCGAGGAGCCCCGGCCACAGACTGGGCCGCATGACGCTCATGTCGCTGGCGATGGGGTTGGCGAGTTGCAAGGTCTCGACTCCCGGCATCAGCCGCCCCAGGACCACGGGGTCGACGAAACTGTAGGTGATGGCCTCGTGATAACCGCGGTCGCACATCACTTGGCGCAAGCGCGAGGTGTCCAGCACCGCTTCGGGTCTCGGGTTCATCTTGAGGGCACCGAGTGGAGGTCGGCCCGGGATGCGCTCGTAGCCCCGTACACGCGCCAGCTCCTCGATGAGATCGACCTCGATCGCGAGATCGAAGCGAAACGACGGCGGCTGCACGCGCCAGATACCCGCATCCGGAGCGGCCGACCCCGACGCCCCTGGTTCGGCGGCCACGGACATCCCGAGGCGGGACAGCACCTCCGCCACCTCTTGGGCCGGCACATCCGCCCCCAGCAGCCGGCGGATCCTGGGGGCCCGGAGCGTGATGGCATTGCGCGCCGGTAGGTGCTCGAGGGCGCGCTTCGAGACAATGGGACCGGGCCTCCCGCCGCAGATCGCGATCAGCAAGGCGGTGGCGCGCTCCATGGCCCGATCCTGGATCTCGAAGTCCACGCCGCGCTCGAAGCGGTGGGAGGAGTCGGTCTGCAGGCGGTACGCGCGTGCCTTGCCGGCCACGGCAGCGGGCGCGAAGAAGGCGGACTCCAGGAACACATCGGTGGTGTTCGGGCCGACGCCGGTGTCGTGACCGCCCATGATCCCGGCCACGGCCACCGCCCCGTTGCGGTCGGCGATGACGACGGTCTCGCCCGTGAGCATGAGCTCCTGGCCATCGAGCAGGGTGATGCGGTCCCCCTCCCGGGCATGGCGTACCTCGATCGGGGCGCCGAGCCTCGCGAGATCGAAGGCGTGCATGGGCTGCCCCCATTCCAGCATCACATAGTTGGTCACGTCGATGATGGGGCCGAGGCACCTGACGCCGCTGCGCCGCAGCCGCTCACGCATCCACAGCGGGGTGTGGGCGCGTGCGTCGAGACCGCGCACGATGCGCCCGACATAGCTTGGACAGGCGGCGAGGGCGAGCACCCGCACCTCTAAAACATCCGGAATGGCCGCCGAGACGGGGCGCACCGCCGGGGGGGTGACCCGGCGGCGGAACAAGACCCCGATCTCGCGGGCGATGCCGGCGATCCCCAGGCAATCCCCCCGATTGGGGGTCAGGTCCACTTCGATGGACTGGTCATCCAGCCCCAGGAGATCCCAGACCCCGGCACCGATCGGGCTGTCTGTCGGTAGCTCCAGGATCCCGGCGCTCGGATCCTCGAGCCCCAGCTCCTCGGCCGAGCACAGCATCCCCTCAGAGGTCACGGCGCCGAAGGCTTGACGGCCGATCACTCGCCTTCCGGGCAGGGTGGTGCCGGCGCGCGCCCAGGCCACCCGCAAACCGGGACGTGCATTCGGTGCCCCACAGACGACGGTATGCGCATCTCCTTCCCGACCGAATACCCGGCATACCCGGAGTCCCGGGCCCTGAGGGTGTGCCTCGACGGCCGCGATTTCTCCCACCTCGACACCCGAAAAAAGGCTTGCGACCGGGGTCACCCCGGCCACCTCCAGACCGGCCAGGGTTAGTCTTTCCGCGAGTGCGGCCGTCGGCACCTCGGGATCGACCCACTCGCGCAGCCACTTGTCGCTGAACTTCATGTCCTGCTCGGGTCAGCGGAACTGCGCGAGGAAGCGCACATCGTTCTCGAAGAAGATGCGTAGATCGTTCACCCCATAGCGCAGCATGCTCAGGCGCTCGACGCCGAGACCGAAGGCAAAGCCCGTGTAGCGCTCGCTGTCGATGCCGACGTGCTCGAAGACCCTGGGGTGGACCATCCCGCACCCCAGGACCTCCAGCCAGCCGCTCTCCCCACATACGCGACAACCGCCGCCCCGGCACATGACGCAGCGGATGTCCACCTCCGCGGAGGGCTCCGTAAAGGGGAAGTACGAGGGCCGGAAGCGCAACGCCAGGTCCTCCTGTTCGAAGAAGTTGCGCATGAGGTCTTCGAGCACGCCCTTGAGATCGGCGAAGCTCACGGCCTCGTCCACCATGAGCCCCTCGATCTGGTGGAACATGGGGGTGTGCGTCAGATCGGAATCGCAGCGGTAGACACGCCCCGGTGCGATGATGCGCAAGGGCGGCTTGTGCGTCTTCATGGTCCGGATCTGTACCGGGGAGGTGTGGGTGCGCAACAGGGTGTGGGCGTCGAAATAAAACGTGTCCATGGTGGTGCGCGCGGGATGATGCGCCGGGATGTTCAAGGCCTCGAAGTTGTGGTAGTCGTCCTCCACCTCCGGGCCCTCCACGACCTCGAAGCCGATCTGGCAGAGCAGGGAACATAGGCGCTCCAAGGTGCGGGTCACGGGGTGCAGCCCGCCCATGGCCTGGCCGCGGCCCGGGAGCGTCACGTCCAGTCTTTCCGACGCGATGGCGCGTTCCATTTCGGCGTCCCGAAGCGCCTGGCGGCGCGTCTCCAGGGCTTCCGTGATCTCGATCTTGGCGCTGTTGATGGCCGCACCTGCCCGCGGGCGTTCGCTCGCGGGCAGGCTGCCGAGCTCTTTAAGGAGCCCGGTCAACACACCCTTCTTCCCGAGCAAGCGGACGCGTTCGGCCTCGAGATCCGCGAGGCTCGTGGCCTCGGCGATGGCGTGCCGTGCCTCGGCGAGCACTTGGGTCACATCGTTCATCGCTTGCGAGTCGCCTTCGAGCATTCAGTACCACGGGACCGGGCGTGCAGGCTCGACCCGGACAAAAAAACGGGGAAAGGCCCGCCGGCCTTTCCCCTGCCATTCCTTATCGAACCCTCCCGCCTTATATCTAGCCAAAGACATTTGAAATTTTATCGTCCCTTCCCTCTCGTAAGGGGGATAGGATGGGGGTCGAGCCTATCCGAACCGCGGCGCTCGACCCCTACCCTGACCGTCCGTCGCTACGCAGGGGAGGGAATGCGGAGGCTCCCTCCCCTGTCCGCACTTTCTGCGGACGGGGGAGGGTAGGGGCCAAGCCTTTCAGCCGCTGACGAAGACTCGTCTCCACCTGACGCGCCTGGCCCCCACCCTGACCCTCCCCCGCTGCGCAGGGGAGGGACTACCCTGGCGCTTGCAGCTTATTGACTTTGCGTGTGAATCAAGTCTAATCCGGTATCGGATCTGGTATCGAACCGGTTCCCCGGCCCCCTACCGGGGCCGCAGGGGATGCCGCCCGGTCTATACGAGCTTTCAACCCGAGTACTTAAATTCGGTTTGGGCCGCCTTGGCCTTTTCGGCGAGGCGCGCGAAGGCCGGCGGATCGGTCACGGCCAGATCGGCTAGGACCTTGCGGTCCACCTCGATCGAGGCCATACGCAGACCGCTCGTGAAGCTGCTGTAGGACAGCCCGCACTGGCGCGCGGCGGCATTGATGCGCGTGATCCAGAGCGCTCGAAACTGCCGCTTCCTCTGGCGCCGGTCGCGGTAGGCGAACTGCTGCGCGCGTGTGACGGCCTCCTTTGCGATCCGAAAAACGTTCTTGCGTCGGCCCCGAAATCCCTTGGCCTGCGCCAGGACCTTCTTGTGTCGCGCGCGCGCGGTGACACCGCGTTTTACCCTTGCCATTCTCCTATACCTCTTAGAATCAATACCGGCCGGCCATGGCCAGCAATCGCCTCAGTGGGTCCCCTCTCCCTCCGGGCCCTCCGGGAGAGGGCGAGGGGATCGAAAAGCGCTTTTTCTTCGACTATACGGCAGCATATGTCGCACCGCCTTCTGATCGGCGGCGTGGATCGTCAAGAGTCCCCGTAATTGGCGCTTACGCTTGCTGCTCTTCTTGGTCAGTATGTGGTTCTTAAATGACTGGCGATGCTTGAAGCGGCCAGTCCCGGTGGGCTTGAAGCGCTTGGCCGCAGCTCTATTCGACCTCAATTTAGGCATTTGATCCGACTCCCGTCAAACGATATATTGAAAAAGCTTTCTAAAAACACTCACCCGAATGCGAGACCAACCGGAAAGCCCAATACCGGCTGCGCTCGCGGCGTTTTCTTCATGAGTCTGATTACCCGCTTGGCCCTGATTACTACCGGGCCCTCATTGCCGCTTGGCGGGCGACATCACCATGACCATCAGGCGCCCTTCCAGCTTCGGCATCTGCTCGACGGTCGCCTTGCCCACCAGATCCTGCTCGACCCGCTTGAGCATCTGCGCCCCGAGGTCCTGATGCGCCATCTCACGGCCGCGAAAGCGTAAGGTCACCTTCACCTTGTCTCCCTGTCCCAGGAAACGGACGACGTTGCGCATCTTGATCTGGTAGTCCCCCTCGCCGGTACCGGGCCGCAGCTTGATCTCCTTGACCTGGATCTGCTTCTGCCTCTTCTTCTGGACGTGGCGCTTCTTGTTCTGATCGAAGATGAACTTGCCGAAGTCCATGACCCGGCAGACCGGCGGTTCGGCGTTTGGCACGATCTCTACCAGGTCCAGGTCGTTGCCCTCGGCGGCCTTCAGCGCTTCTTCGAGTGTGACCACCCCCACCTGAGTGCCGTCGGCCCCGATGAGCCGGACCGTCGGCGACGTGATCGCGTGGTTCACGCGATTCTTTTTCTCTAACGCGATGTGCTGATCCTCCGCAAGTTACGACCTCGGTGACGATACGGCGGCCCCGTTTCCGACACGATGCGCTCGATGAACGCGGCGCTGGGCATGGACCCCTCGTCCTCCCCGGCGCGGGTCCGCACGGCCACGCTCCGGCCCGCCACCTCCCGGCCCCCCACGATCGCCAGGTACGGCACGCGGGAGAGCGTATGCTCGCGGATCTTAAGGCCGATCTTTTCGTTTCTCAAGTCGGCCACGGCGCGGATACCGGCACCCTCGAGCGCCGCCTCGACCTCGCGGGCGTATTCGGCATGCGCATCGGTGATGGAGAGGACCGCGACCTGCACCGGTGCGAGCCACAACGGTAAGGCCCCGGCGTGCTCCTCGATGAGGATGCCGATGAAGCGCTCGAGCGATCCCAGGATGGCCCGGTGCAGCATGACGGGGACGCGCCGCCCGCCGTCCTCGGCCACGTACTGGGCGCCCAGGCGCTCGGGCATGGAGAAGTCCACCTGGATGGTCCCGCACTGCCACACCCGCCCGATGCAGTCGGTGAGGGAGAACTCGATCTTGGGCCCATAGAACGCCCCTTCCCCGGGCTGCAGCGCGTAGGCGAGTCCCTTGTGTTCCAAGGCAAGCCGGAGCACGGCCTCGCCCTTGTCCCATACCGCATCGCTGCCCACCCGGGCCTCGGGGCGGGTGGACAGCCGGATGATGACGTTATCGAAGCCGAAGTCCGCATAGACCGAGTACAAGAGATCGATAAAGGCCGAGACCTCGGACTCGATCTGGTCCTCGGTGCAGAAGATGTGCGCATCGTCCTGGACGAAGTGCCGGACCCGCATGAGCCCGTGCAGGGTGCCCGAGGGCTCGTTGCGATGGCAGGATCCGAACTCGGCCAGCCGCAAGGGCAGATCGCGATAGCTCTTGATCCCCTGGTTGAAGATCTGGACGTGACAGGGGCAGCTCATGGGTTTGACCGCGTAATCGCGGTTTTCCGAGCTGGTGGTGAACATGACCTCGCGGAACTTGTCCCAGTGGCCCGAGCGCTCCCAAAGGCTCCGGTCCACGACCTCGGGGGTGCGCACCTCCTCGTAGCCGTGGCGCCGGAGGCGCTCGCGGATGTAGTCCTGCACCTCCTGGTAGAGCACCCAGCCCTTGGGGTGCCAGAACACCATGCCGGGGGCCTCGGGCTGCATATGGAAGAGGTCGAGCTGCCGGCCGAGCTTGCGGTGGTCGCGACGCTCCGCCTGTTCCATGCGATGGATGTAGTCGTCCAGGGCCTTCTTGTCGGGCCAGGCGGTGCCGTAGATCCGCTGCAGCATCGCGTTCTGCGAGTCGCCGCGCCAATAGGCCCCGGCCACCTTGGTGAGCTTGAAGGCCCGGAGGCGCCCGGTGCTCGGGACATGCGGCCCGCGGCATAGGTCTACGAAATCCCCCTGCCGGTAGAGCGACAGATCCTGCCCTTCCGGGATCGAGGCGATGATCTCGGCCTTGTAGTGCTCCCCCATGCCGCGGAACAATTCTATCGCCTCTGCGCGGCCCAGGACCTCGCGGCTGACCGGATGGTCCTCTCGCGCCAACTGCAACATCGCCGCCTCGATAGCCGCCACATCCTCGGGGGTGAAGGCGCGCTCGAAGGCGAAGTCGTAGTAGAACCCGTCCTCGATCACCGGCCCGATGGTGATCTGGGCGCTCGGAAACAGGCGCTTGACGGCCTGGGCCAGGAGATGGGCAGTGCTGTGGCGCAGAACCTCGAGCCCCGCGGGTTCGTCAGCAGTCACGATCCGCAGGTTCGCGTCATGGCCGATCCGGAACGCGGTGTCGACGAGCCGACCGTCGACCTCTGCAGCGAGTGCGGCGCGCGCGAGGCCGGACCCGATCGAGGCCGCGATTTCGGCGACGCTAAGGGGGGCCGGATACTGTCTCCGGCTGCCGTCCGGCAGGGTGATGGTGGGCATGTTCTACACGTCCTCCATGGCCGGTACGAGGGGTTTTATGCTCGGATCCTCAATAAAAAAGCACCGCCGCAGCGGTGCCCCGGTCGTCCGGGCGGGGCGGCCCCGCCCGGCCGGACACTCATTGGTAGGCGCGATTGGACTCGAACCAACGACCCCCACCATGTCAAGGTGGTGCTCTAACCAGCTGAGCTACGCGCCTGAAGAAACGCGGAGGATATCGTAAACCGCGAATAGTGGCCAGCCTTCAAGACGGCGGGGACTCGGCCGGGGCTTCCGGTGGCAAGCCTGGCGCGGATAGCACGCGCAGGCCAGCGGGGGCACGTCCCGGCGACCCAGGACGGCTCGGTCGCCGTGCGGGTACGACTCGTGCGGAGCGGGTGATCATGCCCCTGGGCCACGACCAGGACGTCGGTGTCGAGGTCCTTCGCCACCACCTACCACGTTCATTCCGGGGCGCCGGCGAACGCGCCGATGCGAAGCCCCGCCATCCGCGCCCTTGACCGACACGTGATGCCCGGCCCCCGCCCGCGCAGTGGCGTCCCGGTCATTGGTGCAACAAGTGAGCGGCACTTGTTCGGACGACCGGCGTGAAACGCGCCAGTAACCCGTGGATCACCCGGCCTAACTGTTGTGGCCTAACGACGGTTTGTTTGACTATTGTCTCGAAACTGAGATACGATTGCCATGTGATCGTCATTCGGCGATCGTCGTGGATCAGGAATAAGGGGGCTTATGCGTTCATCGACACTCATAGTGGGTCTCCTGCTCTTCATCATGGGTGACGCCCATGCCTATCTGGACCCGGGTGCCGGGAGCATGATCCTGCAGGGCATCATCGCGGGCATCGCGGGGGGCTTCATGGTGTTGCGCAGCTACTGGGGCAAGGTAAAGCAGCTTTTTACCCGGCGCAAGGCCATCGATCTGGGCGCCGAGCCGCGAGACTGCGGCCCCTGAGTCGGGCGGCGGGTTCTGTTCCGCCTCGGGCGCGTACCCACAAGGCGAGGAGCGGGATGCCGCCATCGGGGAGCGTCGCGAGGCCTGAACCGCGAACCGGGTGGGTCGCGGTATTGGCCGCTACGCTCGCGGCCTCGTTCGTACTGCTCGTATTCCTGCCGACCATCGTTTATTTCTTCAATTCGTCTTTCGTCGAATACACGTCGCTCGAGCATGATGCCGTCGCCTTCCCTGCGGCCCTGGTCCTCGGCCTGGTCCTAGCTGCCGTGGCGCTGGTCCCGCGCATGCCGCGCGGCCTCATCGTCGGTGCGTGCCGATTCACGGTCATCTATGTGGTCGTAGCGGCCGTGTCTTTTCCTTCGTGGACCCCCGCTTTGGATGGCCGCGAGCGCTTCGCTCTGTCGCTGAGCCGCGCCTCGATCCAATCGCACCTGCTGCTCGGCGGGCTGGCCTTATCGACCGTGGTCGTGCTCTTGAGGCGGCCCGACTGGGCGCGGGGGCTGGCCCAGGGCCTGTTGGTCACCGCGCTCTGCTTCGTCGCTTATGTCGCGGTCTCCGACGCCAAGCCGGCTGGTTCCCACACCGGTGCGGCGCTCACGAAGGATATCGGGCGCCTGTTGAGCTTTTCCGGGCGGGGCGACATCCTGGTGGTGTTGATGGACCAGTTTCAGGGCGATGTCTTCGCCGAGCTGCTCGACGAGGACTCGGGGCTATTCCAGGCCTTCGAAGGGTTTTCCTAATTACTCCAACATCACCAGCGTCTCACCGCAGACCCTCTTGGCCCTCCCGGCGATCTATTCGGGACATACGTACCGAGGGGGCAGCATCAAAAAACTCTACAGAGACGCCTACCAGGACAGCCTGTTCGGCGACGCCCAACGTGCCGGATACTCGACCACGGTGTACGGGACCTGGTTTTTTCGGCTGTCCCGCCGCGACCTGTGTCGGCCGATCGGTGCTGTTGCGGGGCCTGGCCCGATCGATACTGGGTTCATACCTGGGTCTCGTGGATTATGGACTGATGCGCATATCCCCCACCTCGCTGCATCCCGGGATATTTCAGAACGGCATCGGCCTACTGAGGCGCTTGACGCCGAGCCACCACACCATCGATTCCCTGCGCGGGCTCGCGAGCTTTGTGGCCCGGGCGCGGGTTGAGCCGGGCCCGCCTACCTTGAAGTTCCTGCATCTCATGAACACTCACAGGCCCATTAATATGAACAGGGCCTGCGGTCTCGATCCGTGGCTATCCCAGACCCGAGAGCACTACAAGGTCCAGGCGCGCTGCGGTATCGACGGGTTCCTGGACCTCTTGGCCTTCTTGAAACGGTCGTCGCTCTACGATGAGACCCTGGTGATACTGCTCTCGGACCACGGTGCGGCCCTGGGCTCGCCCTCGAGGCCCTATGCGCTGGACGGGGCGGTCAAACTGCACTCGGACCGGACCGGTCAGTTCGTGCCGTTGCTCCTGGTCAAGCCACCTCTGAGCTGGGGTCCGCTCAAGGTCTCGCAGGTGCCGGCCTCGCTCATCGATGTGCGTGCGACCGTGTGCGAGGCGGCGAAGATCTGCGATCCCCCGCCCACCGGGCAATCGGTGTTGTCGCTGGCGGAGGGCGTGGCGCGCGAACGGCAGTTCATCGACTACAGGGTGTTCGCGCGCGACATCGTGGCGCGTGACGAGCTGACCGCGGCCGAGATACGGCGCTTCGCCACGCGTGCCCCGGTACGGGAACTGGACCTCGTGACCGATGCCGGAGGGAGGCCTATCGTAGAGACGGCCGTGCCCGGTGGGATCTCGGTGCGCTAGGCGGGCCTCGGCCTAACGTGAACCACAGCTTGATGCCGCGCGCTCCTCTCGCGCGCCGGCCCTAGCACTACTATTGCGAAATCATGCAGATTCGACCGTCTTTTCGCGGGTGAACGCCGCGTCCGCCAACGCCGGATCGTTCAAGGACCCGAGCGGCAGGGTCTACGAGATCGATGGGGAGGTCCTGCGTTCCGTGGCCGCTTGCGCCGCGGGGAACTATGATTTCGTAGCCGCAAGTGGTGTCCTCGAAACGCTAGCCGATCGCGGTTGGTTGGTCGGCAGCACGGAAGTCGACAAGACGCGGCTCGGCGCGACCGGCGCCCTCGCGCACCGCGTCGTCCGGCACCCGCGCCTGGCGTTCGTATCCTATCCCTACGAGTGGTCGTTCCCGCTCTTAAAGGCTGCTGCCCTCCTGCATCTCGATATCCAGATCGAGATACTCGAACGGGATATCGCACTCTCGGATGCGAGCGCCTACAACATCCAATTCGATGGGGTCCAGCCGGTTTTTATCGATGTGCTGTCCCTGGGCAGGTATCGCGAGGGGGAGCTCTGGACTGGGCACCGCCAGTTCTGCGAGCAGTTCTTGAACCCTCTACTCCTGCGCGCCCTCTTCGGGATCACCCATAACGCCTGGTTTCGAGGGAACCTCGAGGGGGTTGCCAGCGCGGATCTGGCGCGCTTGCTGCCGTGGCACGGCCGGGGCTGGTGGCGCCTTCTGGCCCATGTAGTTCTGCCCGCTCGCTTCCAGCGCTTGGCCCTCGAAGACGGTTTTGATCTCGAGAAGCTCAAGCGTCGGCATTTGCCGAAGGGTAGTTATCGCAACTTGCTGGTGCAACTCCGCCGCTGGATCACGGCGCTCCATCCGCGCGACACGGGTCGAACGGTGTGGGGCGACTACCAGGGGCACGGTCATGGATCGGAGGCGGAGTCGGCCAAGCGGCGTTTCGTTGCCGAATTCTGCGAGGCGGTCAAGCCGGCGCTCCTATGGGACCTCGGCTGCAATACCGGCGAATATGCCGAGATGGCGCTCGCGGCCGGTGCCGGCCGGGTCATCGGCTTCGATTTCGATCACAAGGCGCTCGAGCGCGCCTATGCGCGTGCGATCCGCGGATCCTTGCCGTTCCTGCCGTTGTTCCAGGACGGCGCCAACCCGAGCCCGGCTCAGGGTTGGAACACAGTGGAACGCATGGGGCTAGCGGATCGCGCCCGCGCCGACGCGCTCCTGGCCCTGGCCTTCGAGCACCACCTGGCCATCGGCCGAAACGTTCCTCTCGAAGACGTCGTAGCCTGACTGGTGTCCTTGGCGCCGCGGGGCGTGATCGAGTTCGTGCACAAGGGCGATCCCACCGTACAGCGCATGCTGGCGCTGCGCGAAGACGTCTTCTATGAATACACGGAGGAACACTTCGTAAGCGCTCTGGGACGCTGCACCCGGATCGTGCGTTCCGCGGTCGTTTCCGCCACCGGGCGCACGCTCTATTGGTTCGATCGCGGCTAGTACGTCGGATGGTGGTTCCGAACCTTCCTGCCGGTCAAGGTGACTTGACCGGCACCGGGTGAGGTGGACGCAGCGGTGCCCCGGTGTTCCGGGTGGGGCGGCCCCGCCCGGCCGGACAGTCACTGGTAGGCGCGATTGGACTCGAGCCAACGACCCCCACCATGTCAAGGTGGTGCTCTAACCAACTGAGCTACGCGCCTGAAGGAACGCGGAGGATATCGCAAACCGCGAATAGTGGCCACTGCCTCGGCGTTGCGTGGAATGCAAGGGAAGCCCGCGGCCGAGCCGAAGCCTGGGCCGGGGGCGCGTTAGTCGTAGTCGATGGAATAGAACAAGGTCCATGGCGCTGTCGGTGCCGGTCTCGGCCCTGAGCGACCAGCTCCGGGTAGGGTTCGTAGCGCAACTGGACCAGGCTCGAGGCACCGGTGCCGTGTTGCGCGTGTAGGTCAGGGATAAATTTCCAGGCCTCAGATCTTCTTTTCGATGATATAGCGGGGTCGTGCTTTGATTTCCTGGTACAACCTGCCGAGGTATTCACCCATCACGCCGAGGCACAGGATCTGAACGCCACCCAGGAAGAACATGGGCAGCATGGTGGATGCCCAGCCCGGCACGGCGAGATCGGTAAAGAGGCGCACATACAGCACCCAGACGCCGAGCCCGAAGGTGATCAAGAACACCACGGTGCCCATGAACGTGATGATACGCAATGGCACCACCGAGAATGAAGTCACACCCTCGAGGGCGAACGCGATCATCTTGCGAAGAGGATATTTGGATGTGCCGGCCAAACGCTGCGAGCGCTCGTATTCTACCACCGCGGTCGGGAACCCGACGAGCGGCACGATGCCGCGTAGGAACACGTTCACCTCACGGTATTCCCGCAGCGCCTCCACCGCGCGTCTGCTCATCAGGCGGAAATCCGCGTGGTCATACATTGTCTGCGCGCCCAACCAATTCATCAGTCGATAGAAGGCGCGGGCCGTGACGCGTTTGAATGCCGAGTCGTCGTCGCGCCGGTTGCGCACACCGAAAACGATATCGGCACCCCATGTGAGCTGCTCGATCATCCTCGGGATCGCGTCGATGTCGTCCTGCAGGTCCGCATCTAGGCTAATAATCGCATCGCCCTCGGCGGTGAGCAGTCCGGCCAGCAACGCGTTCTGATGACCCCGGTTGCGGCTAAGCTTGATCCCGGTGATCCTATGATCCTTTCCTGCGAGCGACTCTATGAGCGCCCATGTCCGATCGGCACTACCGTCGTCCACGAAGCAAACCCGGCTCGCGGGCGATAGCTGGCCGGTAGCCGTCAGTGTCGTCAGTAATGCGAGTAGCCTACCGCACGTTTCCTCCAGTACTTCCTCTTCGTTGTAGCAAGGTACCACTATACACAGTTGCATTTCTCGTGCGGCCCCCAGCTCCCCGATTGGCTCTACCATTGCTCAATATCCCGCAAAGCGGCCTCCGCCGTACGGGTCCAGATCTGTATGTTGTTCGAGGGCGTTCCCATGGGGCGAACGTATGTCAGGCGCGAAATGCATAGAGGCGACTACCGAGATAGAAGATCACCGTGTAGGGCAAGACCCCGATGGCCTGAGAGACATAGCCGTCGATCCCCGCGACCCTGATCGCCCATAGAACGCATAACAGGTTCATGGAATAGGCAATGGCGAGCACGGCGAGAAAGCGCAGGACCGCGACCCGCACGTTTCCCGTGTATCCGAACGTCCAGTGCTTGTTCAGCATGAAGCCGATCGTCAGACCTACCGCATAGCCGCTCACGTTCGCTAAAACATCGCCGAATCCGAGCAATCGCTTGCAGGCATAGATCACGCCCAGCCCCACGAAAGTGTTTAGGGCCCCCACGCCGAGGAACCTGGCGAGGACGACAGGTCCCCAGCCCTTCATCGGGTAGCGAAGACGTGGTATTGAGCGCCCAAGGGCACGCCCGTGAGCATGCTTTCCAAGCGACGCAGGCCGCGCAGCATATGCGGGAAGAAGATCCGATAGCGGAGGGAAGGCGCCTCGAAACCCGCCTGCCGGAGTCGCGCCCTCATGACCCCGCCACGGATGAGCACCGCGTTGTCATCGAAGGGGCAGGCCTGCACGGCGTGGACGGTCAGCGGGTTCAGGGGGTTATGCTCGAATACGCTGAGCATGCCCCCTAAAGCCAGCACCCGCCGTAACTCCCCGAGGATCGGCAGGTGCTTCTCATGGGGTATGTGGTGGAATACGCAGCCGGCGAAGGCGAGATCGACACTACCATCGGCAAATGGCAGCGTAGAGCCATCGAAGGCGACGAACTCCGCGCCCTCCGTGCATCGCTGGCGGCCCAGCATGAGCGATCGCAGAGACACATCGACGCACACAAGCCGCGCGTCGGCAAAATAGCTCCGGAAGTACACCGCCGAGTTGCCGATGCCCGCCCCGAAGTCCAGTATGCGGGCAACGCGGCGGCCCTCCGCCGCGACGATCTCGCGGACGTCCCGAACCTTATACTCGGCGAAGAACTCCGGTTGCTCCCCGGTGATAGCGATATTGCGCGCATGTACCGCGAGGTATTCGTCGGCGAACTTGTCGAATTCCGCACTATCCATGATCCATGACTGCTGGTAGAACCTCCAATGATCGATCTGTTACCGCCCACCGGGCCGAGCGATAATATCAGCCCTGAGGCCGTGTTGTCTCGACTCCCTCCAGTCTTTTCCAACATGGATAGAGGCTGGGTTACCCCGGCGGCCCGGTGCCCGCCCAGCGCCGGTGAGCTCCCGCCCTCACACTGTCCACTCCGGTGCAGCCCGCGGGCACGTGCCCGCCCGATTGCGCGATCGCCGTGAAGTGGCTACCTTGCTCTCCATGGGCGACGGGGGCTCGTATCGAACGGATCGTCGGAGGCGCTGGGCCATGGTGCTCCTGTGGCTGTTCGTGGCGGTCGGGCTGACCGGCTGGGCGGTACAACGCTCGGCGCAGGTGAGCCGTTTGGCCGCGCCGCCCCGCTATGACGACATCAATTACTTCAACGCGAAGGGCCCGAGCTCGCTCCACCGATGTCTATATCTGGCTCACGCCGGGCGACTGGTGGCACCACCTCACCTAATTGCAGCTTCGGCGGTTCGGGCACGACTATGTTTGGCCGCCAACTGCCGTGGCTCCTGTTGATGGTGGCGGCCGGGATCGCAGCCGCTTGCTTGAAGGCTTGGGGGGACAGATCAGGGTCGCGCGAACCGTTGGTGAGACTGGTCGCATTCACCCTCGGCGTCGGCCTGCTGTACGCCTTGCCCACCATCGTGCCCACCAAATCACCGTATTTCGGGGCAGCCTTCGATGCCGGACTGATCTTCCTGGCAGTCTATTCCGTCGCTCGCTTGTTCGAGATCCTTCCACAACGGGTCGGCCGGATGCCTGTCGCCACGGGGGCGCTGGTTCTGTTGGTTGCGGCGGGCGCGTCGGCGTTCCGCTGGCCTTTGGCGGAAGGACGGCCCGGCGACCCGATGCTGGCGGATCTGACGCGGCTGCATGAGGAACTAGTCGGCGCACTCCGGACCTTGCCGCCGACAACCACGCCGCGCCGACTGTGGGTCACGGCCCCGAAGCCGATCACCGCCGCTGGGCTGCAATGGATGATCGATCGTGCAGGGCTGCCGGTACGGGTGATCTGCGACTATCGGGAGCCCGATCTGCCAGCGCTTGCCCCGACGATTGCGTGATCGCCGTGAAGTGGCTACCTTGTCCTGCCATGGCGGATGGGGGCTCGTATCGATCCCTAGGTATCGGATACCGACCCCAGATCTCACCCGGGAGCCGCGTAGCCCCCACCGCGGTCTGCCTAATAACTGCTTCCCGACCCGGCGCGGACCCGCCCAATCACTCCCCCTCCCTCCTCCGAGAAGACACCACGCTTGCGACACCGCTCTGAAATTCGGTATCCTTCGACCCAACGTGCTGTCTGGATGACCTTCGCGCTCCTCTCGACGACCGCGCGCGGGAAAGTAGCAGAAACGCTATGTTTGAGACCGGCAGCTCACGCGCCGGATGACGTAAGCTCCACGGTGCGGTAGGGCCTGGAGAACACCAACATTGGGGTACGCCCGCGACGCACGCTCTTCATAGCGGCGTCGGCGACAGGGAGCGACAGCTTGGGGGACCGCCACGCTCAAACCACTAGAGGATCGAGAACGCTGGCAGCGGCGCTCGTCGGCGCACTTGCGTTTGCCGCGACGCTTTTCATCCAGCGCGACTTCGTTCTAAACGCCTATCTCCACGCCGACGACGCGATTTTTATTCCACAAGCCCTCGCCGGGCAGGCGTCAATCCCGCGCAGCCATCCGCTCATCTATTTGGCCCTTGAGGCGCTCGGGCCGATCGCCTCGATCTCGACGCTCAAGCTCTTATCGACGGGGTTCCTCGGTCTCGCAGCCGCCCTCATGGCGCTTTGGCTTCTTCGAATGGGCGCAGGCGTCCTAACAGCCGGGCTCGCTGCGGTCGCGTTGGTCATCCATCCCGTCGCCATCGATCAAGGACTCTTTGTCACGGGATCGCATCCTATCATCGGAACCGTGCTCATTCTGGGATCGATCCTTCTCATAATGGACGGCTGGTCGCGGAGCCCGATGGTCGCGACCGTGACCGCCGGAGCCGCCGCGGCGTTCGCGCTCTTGGCGGCGCTCGCCTCTCCGTGCTACTTCCTGGCGCCGCTTGCGCCCCTGGTTTGGCTCGCTGCCACCGCCACTTCCGAGTGGCGAGGCTGGCGACGCCTCGTGGTGCTCAGCGCCGTCCTTTCGACGCCAATCATCCTGCATGTCCTGCGCGATGGAATGCAGTACCACTACACGGCTCTCACCGGATGGACCGACTTCTCGCCCGAAAATGTCGCGGCCAACCTCGCCCGCGCCGTCTGGCTCGTCCTTCGGCCCGTGTTTGCGCCTCCCCTTGCGCTGGCGGCTACCTATGCCCTGGGCCTCGCCGGCGTCTCCGCGTGTCTCGGTCTGGCGGTCTGGAACACGAGCAGACAAGGCGCGCCCGCCGATGTAATTCGGCCTTCGCGGCGCTTGATCCTCGGCTCGGCGGCGATGCTCGTCACGGCCGCCCTCGCCTTTGGCCCATCGGCGATCGTCACCAGTTATGCGCCGCGCCACGCGACCGCGCCGTTTCTGCTCGGAGCGCTGGCGGTCCTGGCGCCTCTCCTGTGGGCAGTCTCCCGCTTGCCGCTTTCGGCCCGCCTGACTTCGGCGTCCTTCGTCATCGTGCTGGTCGCGGCGGGGATTCGGTCGGCGCAATTACGCGACCGAGCCTTGGGCCCCGAGCTCGCGGCGCATCGTGCGGCTATGCGCGTCATCGCAACCGAGGCGGCGACCTGGGAGCCCAACGCTCAGATCGTTCTCGTTCTGCCCGCGGACAGCCGATCGCCTACGGCGGGCTTCAATCACTGGAGCACATGGTGCTTACGCGCGGTCTCGGGCCGCGCTGACGTCCTCGCGCTTTTCGGCCGCGAGGCCGATCTCGATGCCTCACCGTTCATCAAGGCCTATCGCGATCACGGCGAGATTTTCTGGCGGGTCGCCAACGGCCGATCCCAACGCATTCCGATGCGCGGCCTTGAAGCCGGACGCCCTCTCTACTACTACCGGCTCGATCCACGCGACCCCGAATCCAACCTGCCGCACCCACTGTCCGTTCTCTTCCTCGGCCAGCGCGCCCAACTCGTCGCGCCAGGTGTTCCGCCGAGGCGCGCTCCGGACATCTCCGACGCCGCCGCCCGCGGCGTCGATGCGGGCTCCTGGGCGATTTGGCCGGTCGACGTAAATGCGGAAGACGCAGCGCGCGCAGAGCTTGACGAGCTCTAGGAATGGGCGGCGGGCTTGAGAGTCATGACGAAACCTGATCATCTGCTCAAGTGCAGGTATCAGCCTTGCAGCGCAGCACGTCGTGGAGACAATCGATACGCAATGGGCGGGTCGCGCGCGACAGCAAAGAGAGGCTTGACTGCGGTCGAAGCTCAACACTGACGTTCGTGGCCTCTGCCCTGTAGCTTGGTCGACAAACGGAGCTGGATTTCCTATTGTTGCCCTGGTGGTTCCGTGAACTGCGCTGAGAACAAAGCGGATCCGCAGTGCCGCCGTGGCAGCATCGAGGCGCTTTCCGACGAAACAGCAATGCCAAGAGCCAAACCATTCCGCGATGTGCTGAGCAGGGCGATCTTCACGCCCAAGATCAGCGAGAGAAGACTGGCGGAAAAGCTCGACGCGGTCAAACAGACCCTGCCGGTCCCGGTGATCTGGCTGCTCGGCAAGGCCCAATCGGGCAAGAGCGCCGTGATCCGGGCGCTCACGGACCGCGACGATGCCGCCATCGGCAACGGCTTCCAACCCTGCACGCGTACCGCGCGCCTCTACGACTTCCCCGACACAACGCACTGTTTCGTCCGCTTCCTGGACACCCGGGGTCTGGGCGAGGTCGATTACGACCCGACCGAGGACATGCGTTTATTCGGGGAGCAGGCACATCTCTTGATGGTCGTGATGAGAGCGATGGATCACGCGCAACAGGAGGTGTTACGGGCCTTGCGGGCGATCCTGAAACAACACCCAAAGTGGCCGGTGATCGTGGTTCAGACCACTCTGCATGAAGGCTATCCCGACCGGGCTACGCAGCATCTCGATCCCTATCCCTATGCCGGCGCTTCTTGGCCGCCGACCGTGCCCAAGGATCTTGCGCGCTCACTGCTTAAGCAGCGGGAGTGGTTTGCCCATATCGAGGCGGCTTTCGTGGCGCTAGATTTCACCTTGCCCGAAGACGGCTACGCGCCAGTCCTTTATGGGCTCGACGCGCTATGGGCGGCGATCGAGGCCGCCCTGCCTTTGGGGTTACGGGCGCTGTTCCAGAGCACTGAACACATGGAACTCCGCGACATCTATGCCCGAACTGCCCACCCCCACATCTTGACCTATGCCGTCCTCGCCGGAGGTCTGGAGGCGGTTCCCATCCCCATGGTCAGCGTGCCGTTTGTATTGTCGCTGCAGGCGAAGATGGTGCAGGCCATCGCTTCTATCTATAATCAGGAGCTCAACCGAGAGCGCTACGCAGAGATCGCGAGCGCCCTGGGCCTGGGCTATCTCTTGCGCTGGGGCGGCAGGGAGCTGATCAAGTTCATCCCGGCGTATGGCACCGCGGTCGCCTCGGTCTACACCGCTGGCGTGACCTATGCCCTCGGCAAAACCCTGTGTTGGTATTTCAGCTCGATAAAGAAGGGACACGTCCCTGACAGGGCGGTGCTCGAGCGGATCTACGCGGGGGAATTTCGGGCGGGGCGGGCATTGTTAGCGCGCTACGTGCAGGCGCTACGGCCTTGAATCTCTTTATTTTTCTTCAGGGCCTTACATCGTCATGAGCCCCCGGGCCTCAGCGACGAAGCTCTCGCCCCGCTGGTTGGCGGCGATTGCGGGGATCGTGCTGCCTGCCCTCACCCTGGTGCCGCTCGGACTCGTGTGGCTATGGCAACAGGGGCTGATCCTGGAGTGGCTGCTGGTACTGGCGTGCGTGGGTGGGGCCGCCTGGCTGATGCTGGTATGGATGAAGCGTAAGCACACGGTCGTGCTGACGGACAAACCCGAGGTGCAGCCAGACCCCCACTGGCCGGACGGCAACCGCGCCGCCTGGTATAAGGCCACCGCGATCACGGAGAAGCTCACGCTCGCGGACTACCCGCTCGACGACCCCCAGAGACTCATCGAGCTGGGCCGAGAGACGATCACGGCCGTCGCCCGGCATTATCACCCGAAATCGAAAAATGCGCCGTTCGAGATCGCGATCCCCTATCTCCTCATGATCATCGAGCTGGTCAGCAAGGATCTGAGGAAACTCCTTGATAACATCCCCTTCAGTCATATGCTGACCATCCACGATCTGATGCGCGGGCGTAGCCTCGCGAGCTTCGCGAGCAAGTGCTACGACATATACCGGCTGGGTTCCCTGGCCATCAATCCCGTGGCGGCGGTGTTGCGCGAGCTGCGCGACCTGAGCGCGCACCAGGCCCTGAGATACCCCGCCGATGAGATCAAGCTCTGGTTACTGCAGAGCTATGTGAAGCAGATCGCCTACTACGCGATCGAGCTCTACAGTGGGGCCTTGACCTTGAGCGATCGGCCCACTGCTGAATATATCACTAGATATTCCCGCACAGACCTCGAACGCCCGGCGCTGCCCGCTGAGGAACCATTGCGGCTGCTCGTGCTGGGCCAGGTCAAAGCCGGTAAATCCACCCTCATTAATGCCCTCTTCGGCGAGCTTCGGGCCATGACCGATGTGCTACCCCTGACCTCCGGGATCACCCCCTACGTATTGGAGCGCGATGAAGCGGGACGGATGATCGTCCTCGATAGCGCGGGTTATGCCGGACCGACGGCACATCAGGGATTCGACGAAGCAGAGGCCGAGCTCATGCGCAGCGACCTGATCCTACTCGTGTGCTCGGCCACCAACGCCGCGCGACATGCAGACCGCCAGCTACTTGATAATATCAATACCCTGTTTGAGCACCGCCCCGACCTCATCGCGCCCCCGCTCCTCTGCGTCCTGACCCATGTCGATCAGCTCCGTCCCCTGCGTGAATGGGACCCGCCCTACAATATCGCCCAACCCCAACGGCCCAAGGAGCAGGCGATCCGAGCGGCCATGGAGGCAACGGCCGAGGATCTGGGGATCGATGCGAGCGATGTGATCGCGGTCAACCCGCAGCCTGAACAGATATACAATATCGAAGAAGGGGTGATCCCGGCGATCCTCGGCAAGCTCGATCACGCGCAACGGGTACAATATCTACGCTGCCTGCGGGAGTTCAAGCGGGAGGATCATTGGAACCGCCTGCGCGAGCAGGCCTGGAAGGCCGGCCGTATCCTCGTCGATGCCGGTGCGCGCATGGCGGCGAAGACCATCGCGAGGTTGAGCGATGAGGTAAAAGGGCGTTAGCCTCACTGATTACCACCGCTGGTACAGTATGCTCCGGTAGTCGGCTGGGCTGAGCTTCGTGAAGCCTAAGCATGGGCAAAGCTTGGGCTTCGATTGCTGGCTTGTCAGCCCCTAGCTAGGAGGGCTGTTGCGGCGCTGCATGTCCAGCAGGACCCGCGGCACTTTCCGCGTGAGTCCGCTCTGTCACCTCGCGGCGCGGGTGTTCATAGAAAAAGCGGATCATTTCCTTCGCCGCATCGGGCCCTTTAGGATCGGTATACGAGCCGCTGGCGCTCCCACCCGACCACGCGTGGCCGGCCCCGTGGACGCACCATTGCTCTAGGATGGCCTGGCCGCTCGCGTCGTGGTAGATGGCGCGGGTGTAGGCATGGCCATCAGGCACTTGACCCCGCTGGACGGTTACCTGCGGATCCACCCTGGCGTTGTTGCGCGCCCCATCACGGGCGTGGATCGTCGTCCATTGTGCGATCACTTGGTCGCCGTTGCTCGGGTGTACCTTTGTATCCCGATCCCCGTGGAACACGATCGTTGGGACGACCAGCGAGCATCGCTCCGCCCCTGGAACACCGATGTCTCGCAGGCGGCCAGGGGTCGGCCCCTCCTTCATCGCGGTTAGGGCGGAAGGAAGGTCGTGGGCGACAGCGTAGGGAAGCCCGGAATGGACGCCGACGGCCGCATAAAGATCGGTGTAGGTCATCCCCATGATCGCGGCCATTGCCCCGCCAGCTGATAGTCCAGCCACGTAGACCCGCCGAGAGTCGACGGGGTAGGTGCCGATGATTCGGCGGGTGATACCGGCAATAATGGATGGCTCTCCCTGGTCGCGGTGCTGGTCAGCCGCATTGAACCAATTCCAACATTTCGACCCATTGGCGGCGGGCGCTTGAGCGGGATACACCACGAAGCACAGGTGTTCTTCCGCGAGCACATTCATGCGGGTACCGGCGGCGAAATCGTCGGGATCCTGCGTACAGCCATGGAGCATGATGACTAAGGGCAGCGTTTGTCCATGGTAGGCGCTGGGGATGTACAGCTTGTAGGTGCGAGCTCCCGCCTGATTGGTGTAGGACCCGGTGAGGAACCGCCCCCCGACGTCGCATGCTCTGTCTAGTGCGGGCGCGGGCCGGGATGCCGGCTCGGAGTATCCCCACCGATGCGGACGCCATGGGGCCCGGAAGCGTGTGGATGGCCCGTGAACACGTCCTTGGCGTACATCGGCACTCCCAGGCGAAGGGAGGGAGTCGGGATCAATGACACGAAAAATGCCCTCGATGGGCGCATCCGTGGTCTGACCGGGGGAGTCGGCCACAGCTCCCGGCGCGACGATGCCCCGCAGCGTGCGTTGAATCGTGACGGTGGCCTCGACGAGCCCGCGTGCGCGGATCAGGCGGGTGGCTTCGAGGATCCCAGCGCGCATTGCCTCATTCATATGCATACCTCGCTGTGCTGATTAGTGGATCCGATCGGCTAAAGCAGCCTTGACTGCCGCACTGGCGTGCAAAGCGCCCAACACGGTGACGGAATCGATGGTGGCGCGCGCCAGTTCGGGGGACACATCCTGGGCAATGCGGGCCAGACCGAGGACCTGGATCTGGAGCTTCTGGCCGGCCGCCTGCACGGTCTCAAGGCCCTGGCGGCTGAAATCCTGCAGGCCGAGAACCAAGGTCTTGCGGGCTACGGTTAGTTTCACCACCTCGGCATGTGTGGTCAGTTGGTTGCGTATCGCAGTGCGGATGAAGTCAGTGCGGTTGGAATAGAACCCTTCACGCACCAACAAGTCGATCTGCCCCAGATCGATGAACCCGAGGTTGATCGTAATCTTCTCGCTGTCGCCTACTTTCGAGCGCAGATCATGCACGCCCATACGCTCTTTACCATCTGTATACCATCCACATAGATGGTATTGTAGTCGATAACGTTGCAATGTCAAGAGACGGCGGATCGGGAACCCGGCCGATGAAGCCGGGGGATAGGAAGAGGCGTGAAGGTGATGCGAGGCGACTTCTTCTTCCCAGCCGGTCGGGAACGTGGGGGCTAGCCACCGGCGATCCAACGGACGGCGCTATATGGGCACGAATCTTGCTGAGCTCATTGCCCGTCACCAGCATCGGCAAGAAGTCAGCGTTGGACGGCCGCCTCTTCTTCCGCGGCGGGCGTCACCCTCCACACGGTGCTGCCAACATCGTCAGCGACCAAAAGCGCGCCCGCTCGGTCGACCGCCACGCCAACCGGTCGACCCAGCGCGTCGCCGTCCGCGTTGACAAAGCCGGTCAGCACGTCCGCGGGCGCGCCGGCCGGTCGACCATCGACGAACGGCACAAAAATTACCTCCATTCTTCGTGGGCCTTGCGATTCTTATCACTATCCGCCGCGTTGTCGGCCGGCAGCGGTGGTACGATTGCGCTGGCAAGATGAGGCCGATCCCGTCCAGCAGCAGTCTCTGACCCGGGGTGGGTCGGTGTAGCGACTCAAGATCAAGGTGCGGCCATCGGTCGTCGAGAGGCGTACATTTAGCATCTGGATACTGGCCAGCTCGTCAAGCACCGCTCTGCATCAAGAAGGTTGAGCCGTCAAGCCCTTACCGCGCAGAGCGCCGCGTCGATTTCGCGGGCAGAGTCCCGGCGCGATTTTTGTCCACAATGGCCACGATAATCAGCACAAAGGCGCACAGCCGCACCAGGTAAAAGAACGGCTCCTGTTCGTTGGACACGGTGGTCAAGCCGAGGACGACGCGATTCAACGCCTCCACAAAGAAGGAAATAGCGAAGAACAGAAAGAAGCGGTCGCGGGTGTTCTTCCAGAAACGTAGAAAGAACATCGCCGCAACCAGCGAAGCCATGGCAATGGCGCCCAGGATGACCGCGTTCATAGCCGCACCTCAGTCCACCTTCCAAATCAACCCGTACAAGAGCACTAGCATAGCCAGCAGACCGATCCCCAGACGCCACGTGGATAAATCAGTGTCCACAACGATCAGTTTATCGGCAACCACCAAGGCGTTGTTGGCGGTCAGTCCCACGAAACACAAGCCGCTCCAGAGCAGGAACGGATAGCGGCTGCGGCGGTAGGCCTGAAGCAACAGGACGGCGCATAACAGCGCGGTGAACGCGCACAACGTATAGATGACGGCAGCCATATCAGTCCCCCTTTCGCAGCTTGAAGGCGTCGGCAAACTCTTGAACCCGGGTCCGGGGCTTGGCGTGGATCAGGTGGGTTACCGGAATCAGATATTGCACGTAAAGCGCGGCAACCCGGTCGATCATGGTGGCAAGCTCATCTGAGGCCGGGTGATACTGATAGCCACCGGGCGCGTCCGGCGCGGCGGCTACAAAACTGTCCGCCTGTAGACGTTCCAATACCACCGCCGCTTCCTGAGTGGTAATGTACAGCCGTTTGGCGAGCGTCTCTGCACTCCAGGCACACGCCGGATCGCCGCGCAGAAGCAGCAGTGCTTCCAACTGCGCGATGGAATCGACATGCCCGAGGAGAAAGTCCCGCACCTCGTCTGGAATCAGCGCCTCACCCATGCCTCAGCTCTACGGGTTCACGTTGTCGCAACGCACACACCGCGCGGGGTAGTGGTGCGGTTTGCCATGGCCCCTCATTGCTCGCTTCATAGCGCAGTGGGGACCTTAACCCTTCTTCACGCGCCTTGCGGCTCGGCGTCGCGTAGACGACTTCTTCCTGCTGCGTGTCTTTCTAGCGCCGCCGATTTCTTCTAACATGTCGGAGAGGTCGAAGCCGAACAACCGCTTGATCTTCGCGTTGAGCGAGGGCATGACGAGGTTGTCGCCCACAGCGGAGAGCTCGTCGACGAGGCTGTCGGCAAAAGCGGCTGCCTCGGAGCGCTTGCGCCCGGCGGGCTTCGTATTCTTGTGTGCGTAGCCGAGAGTGTAGCCTAGAGCGAAGCCGGCTGAGAGCGCGCCCACGCTCCAGACAATAGGGTCTTTTTGAAACTCTTCTCGGTAGTCGAGCACCCCGCTGACCGTCTCCTTTACCGACTCGTACTGGTCTTCGGCGGTGTCCTTGATTTCCTCGACGGTCCGTGAAATGGACTCGCGCGCCTCTTCCATCTGGCGTTGGAGTTGCACTTTGCCAGGCTCTCTTCTCCCGCCCCTTCGTAGTGCCTGGGCGCCTTGTGGGCCTCTTTCTTTAACCACTGCCTTCGCCTACCCTTTGTAAATCGTTTGTCGCTAATAGACCGAGTCGGTCTACGACTCTCGCTTCAACCACTGCTTGTCTTTTTTGAGCTCCTTGATGCTCCTTTCGGGCGCGAGGTTCTGTTTCGCCAACCGGTCTTTAGCTCTTATTATGACGGCCGCGCCTATGACGAGATCGATCACGCCCGTAATAATAAAGCCGAGCGCGTACTTGACCGGCTGGCTGAGTAGACTCTCTTCAAATAGCGAGGAGACCAGGAAGGCAATAGCCACGTTCAGCAACGAGAACCCGACCACTGCAATTATACCCCCTACACCGATAGATACCAGCCCGCGCAGATACGCGTTTACGTCTTCTTTGATCTCGATCTTCAGCAGGCCGAGCTTGGTGTCGAGTAGAGTGATTATATCTTCGCCTAGGCGACCAATCAGCGAGGGTAGGCTTTGGCCGCCCGCGTCCGGATTCGCGCCGGTTGCGCTCTTTTCACTATCGCGCATGCTTATGCCTCCACGGCCTACTTGCTGGATTCGCCGCCAGACTGTCCTCCGACTTTGTTTCCGCCTTGCTTATCGAGACCCGCAGCCTTTTCGCCCGTATCCGCAGCCTCTTCGAGGGGTCCTATGATCGCGCGAACTGCGCCCGCAGCCGCTCCGGCCAGCACTTTGGTCGCTGTCTTCTTTATTAGCGTTTTAGCGCTTGAACCCTTTTTAGAGCTGCCCTTCTTCGTGCTGACTTTCTTGCTCGCGGAGTGCTTGCGTGCGGATGCTTTCTTGCTTGCCTTTCGTGCTGCCATTGCTTTTCTCCGTAAAGTGATGGTGTTTGAACGCCCCCGTTGTAGGGTCGTGAGAGGGGCGTCCGGTAATGCCTCGCTCAGTTGCGTCAGAAACCGGGTGCGGTGAACGGCGCGCCAACTCGGGCATCAACTGTTCCACTCTCATCCTTCATACCTTGCACTCTTTCGCTCCTTCGCCTTTTCCGTCCCTTCCGGTTCTTGAAGGGGAGAGATGATTAGGCTCTCTCCCGGTTCGCTGTATAGTGCGCTGTCCGTGTATTTCTGGTGCAAATGCTTAAATCCAACCACGAGCGCCGCACTCGCGGGCAGCGCCAGCAGCACCCCGAAAAACCCGAACAACTGGCCAAAAGCGAGCAGCGCGAAAATCACCAATACCGGATGCAGCCCGATGCGGTCTCCCACCAACCAAGGTGTGAAGACCATTCCTTCCAGTAATTGCCCGAGGAAGAAAACGATCCATACCGGGATCAACCCTCCGAAACTTTGGAATTGAATCAATCCGGCGAGAGTCGCGAGCACGAACCCGACGATGGCACCGAGATAAGGAACAAAACAGAGCAGCCCCGCCAGGATGCCGATCGGCAGCGCATAATCCAGACCGACGAGCCAGAGGCCCGCGACAAAAAAAACACTTTGCAACAGCATGACCGACGATTGCCCGCGTAAAAATTGGCCCAGGACTTTGTCTACATCGCGAGCCATGGAAATGGTTTCGTCTCGAGCGCGCATTGGAATCGTTTCGCCGATATGCGTAATCATGAGGTCCCAGTCGCGCAATAAATAAAACAACACCACCGGCACGAGCACCAGATTGATCACGAATTCGACTAATGCGAGACCGCCGGTTGTCAAAGTAGGGATTAGCTTGGCCGCATAACTCTTGGCGGCGGGAAGATTCTTCATCAGCGCCTGTTTGATTCCCTGGATATCCAGTTCGAAATCAATTCCGAAACGATGCAACCAGGGTGTTATGTAAGAGCTTAACGCTTCCAGATGTTGCGGATAGCGTTGCATCAATGTTGCCGCCTGATGTTCGAGCAAAGGCACTAGGATGACCACGATCAGGATGACAAGCCCGATCAACAAAGACATGACTATCAAGGCACCGAGTGTACGAGGAATGTGTTGGGCTTCCAGGCGATCCACCAGCGGGTCGCCCATGTAAGCCAGGATCGCAGCTAATAAAAACGGCGTCAGGATCGGGCTCAATAGGTAAATGAGAACGCCAACGACCACGGCCAGCGCGAGCCAGAAAAAAGAACGCGCGCTCAAAGCTTGTTCAGAAGGCATCAGCTTGAAATCAGTAGCGCTTGCGGTTGACCTTGGCGCGGTCCGCATCGGTAAGAATTACAAACTAGAAGTAGCCCCGAAGGGAGTTTGTCGCTAAAGGATAGGAACTTCAATGAGGTTCTGCAAGGCCGCCATGCGATTCACGGCGTTAGTAGACGCGATGGTCCCCCCGCCCAGACACTCCTGGCCCTGGTAGAACACCACCGCCTGCCCTGGTGTGACGGCGCGCTGGGGCCCTTCGAAGACCACCTGCGCCCGGCCCGCCTCCAGGGCCACGATGGCACAGGCCTGGTCCGGCTGCCGGTACCGCGTCTTGGCGCTGCACGCGCAGGGTAGCGCAGGGGCAGTCCCGGCGACCCAGGACAGCTCCGTCGCCGTGAGGGCACGGCTCATGAGGAGTGACTGGTCATGCCCCTGGGCCACGATCAGGACGTCGTTGTCGAGGTCCTTGGCCACCACATACCACGCCGATTCCGCGGCACCGGCAACCCCCCCGATGCGAAGCCCGGCGCGCTGGCCGAGGGTGAAATAGAAGACACCGGGGTGCTCGCCCAAGGTCTTGCCTTCGACGGTCCGGATCGCTCCCGGCCGGGGCGCGAGATAGCGGGCGAGGAACGCCTGGAAGGGGCGCTCGCCGATGAAGCAGATCCCGGTGCTGTCGCGTTTGTCGTGCACGGACAGACCCGCCTCGCGCGCCACACGCCGCACCTCGGGCTTGGTGAGCCCACCGAGCGGGAACAGCCCGCGGCCGAGCTCTGCCTGACCGAGCGTGTAGAGGAAGTAGCTCTGGTCCTTGTCGCGATCTGCGCCCTTGAGCAGGCGATAACGGCCGCTCTGCCGCACGATCCGCGCATAATGGCCCGTGGCGATGCGCTCGGCGCCGCCGGCGAGAGCATGGTCCAGGAAGAGCCTAAACTTGATCTCGCGGTTGCACACGACATCGGGGTTCGGGGTACGGCCCAGACCCAGATCCCTGAGGAAGCTCGCGAAGACGCGCTCGCGGTACTCGGTGGCGAAGCAGACGGCATCCACCTCGATCCCGATGCGCTCGGCCACCGCCACGGCGTCGATGAGATCGGCCCGCGCGGGGCAGTGGTCTTCGCTGTCGTCGTCCTCCCAGTTCTTCATGAAGACGCCGCAGACCTGGTAGCCCTGGCGCTTCAAGAGGAGCGCCGCGACCGCCGAGTCCACGCCGCCCGACAGCCCCACGGTGACGGCCGCGGCCCGACCGGGCGCGTGCGACCGGATCACGGCAGGCCCGCGAGATCTGCGATGACCGCGAGCGGAAAGCGCCGGCCGGCCAGGTAATCGTTCAGACAGCGCAGGACCAAGGGGGTGCGCAGGCGCTCGCTCCGTCCCGCGATCTCCGCGTAGGTGAGCCACACCGCCCGCACGATCTCCGTATCGAGCGGCCGGGCCGGATCGTGCGCGAGACAGGCGCCGTGGAAACACACCCGCAGGTAGGTGATGTGGCTTTCCGGGTTCCGGTAGAGGTACAGCCCCACGAGCCCCGCGGGCTCGAAGCGATAGGCCGTCTCTTCCAGCACCTCTCGGCACACGCCCTCGACGAGCGTCTCGCCCGGCTCCAGGTGCCCGGCCGGCTGGTTGAACACCCACCGGCCCGCCTCGATGGCCTCCTCTACCATCAGGAAGCTGCCGGCGCGCTCGGCGATGGCCGCCACGCTGACTCTAATGACGGGCTCGACCACGCTACGGAGCCAGGCTCCGAGGCAACATGCGACGGAAGAGAGGGTCGCCCCGTCTCACGGCATGGGCCACGGCAGACGATAGATACCCCGAGACCGGCCGCAGGAACATAAGAACATACAGCAGCGTATGATTGCCGCGCGCCAAGACGTTTTGCCACCGGGTAGCGACGCCGGTAACGGCGGCGGGGGGTGGGTCGCGCGCCATACGAGCCTGAGCACCGCGAGCGAAAATATCGTGAGCCCGATCGACTTGTGCAAGGCGAAATAGGCGCTCCGATCCGGCCCTTTCGGCAGGCCCGCCATATACCAGCCCAGCCCGAGCTGTAAGAACACGAGCACCGCGACCGCCCAGTGCATGAGGACGGCGAACGAGGTATGTTCCTGCGGCAGTGAGTAATGCATGTGTCCCATGATAGCGTAGGCGCCGCGTGAGGAAGGAGGCAGGCGCCAGGGGAAGGGGCTTAACAAGGATAATACGAGGATATCATTCCCCTTGTGAAGTACGGGCCTTAGTGAGATGATTGATAAGCGTTCCTGCGATCTCTGAAGCAGGCAGTGCGGGGGGCGATAGTCCCAAGACCGCCCGGCACTGCCGAGGGGCTAGGCGTCAGGGATCTCATTTTGGTCGATCGTTCGGGTTGGAGACATACGGGGGGGTAGATATGCGATGGGGTCGATCGGGTTGGGTTGGCTTGACGCTGGTCACGGTGGGTGTCTTGGCGGGGGCGCCTCTCCCCAGGTCGCTCGGGGCCATCGGCAATTACGAGATCGAGATCAGAAAAGCCGAGCGGACCTTGTTGCTCAAGAACGGGCTGCGCATCCAGAGGAGCTATCCGATCGCGTACGGGCACGGGGGACCGGGAGACAAGCACCAGGCCGGGGACGGGGTCACGCCGGTCGGCAGCTACCGCATCGTCAAGATCAAGAACGACAGCCGGTTTCACATCTTCCTGCACCTCAACTACCCGAACCTCAAAGACGCCTTCCTAGGGCTCCGCGATCACGTGATCTCGGAGCCGCAGTTCTTCCAGATCCTGGGCGCGCTCCGCCACCAGGACATCCCCTCGCAAAACACCCCGCTCGGCGGGGCGATCGGCATCCACGGGATCGGTGATATCACCGAGGAGAAGCTCGAGATCCACCGCACGACCAACTGGACCAAGGGGTGTATCGCCCTCACCAACGAGGAGATCGACGATCTCATGCACTACATCGGGGTCGGCACCAAGGTCGTGATCAACGAATAGAGGATCTGCCATTGGGACGTCGGCGAATGGGCGTCGGCGCCCGTGGCGGGCGGTCCGGCGCCCTTTGCTCCGCTACCCGCGGTGGGACAGAATGAGAGGCATGTTGCGGGCATCGACCGGCAATGCGTGCCGCTTGGCGGGTGTTCTCGGATACCTCGCCGCTCAATGCGTCCAGGGTCTGGAACCGGCCGAGGTCTTGCGGCATAGCTGCGCCCAGCCAGGGCCCGATCGGGTCGAGTGTGAGTATCGCCTGTCGATCCCGGGCCGTGCCCCGACGGTGATGGCGAAGGTTGCGGACCTGGACCTGCCGCCGCCCTTGCACCTCCCTTACCCCTATGGCCAGAACATCACCGCGCTCCTCATCGTGATCGATATCGCCGCCCTGGAGCGACCGGACGGCCGGAGCAGGATCCCGGCGCATATCGAACGCATCCTGGCTGCAGTCAAACCCCACCACCGCGTGGGCGTGGCGACCTTCGACGCCCAGCCGCGGGTGTCGCTGCCGCTCGGGGCGAGCGCAGAGGATATCGTGACCGCGGTCCAGACGCTGGCCCGGGAACCGAGCCCCGTCGCGCTCTCACAGGACGCGATGGCGGCCATACGCAGCCTCGCAGCGTCCCCGGCGGCTCGCAAGGCCATCCTGTTCTTCGGCGACGAATCGACCAACCCGGATGCCTACTACCACAGCAAGCTCGTCGCTGCGGCCCGCGATGCCCAGGTCCTGGTGTTCGGCGTCGTCTATCCGAGCACAAATCCGATGCCGCCGGCCTTGGAGGCGCTCCGCCAACTGGCAAAGGAATCGGGAGGCGATCTGATCATCGCGCGGGCGCCCGACTACGAATTGCCCGAGCCCTTCGCCACCGATCCCTTCGCGGCCATCGACAGCGGTGGCCGCCTCAGCATCGATCTGACCCCCGCCATCGGCGCGCGCCTCACCGGCCCACAGACCCTGACCTTGAACGTGGCGTCCGGGGACCAGGCACTGGAGGTCGAGGTCCCGGTGATCATCGGCCCGCCCACCCCGCCGACACCACCAAAAGCCAAGGCCGGCCCTGCGACGATGACGCAGAGCGGCATGCCGCCGTGGATGTGGCTCTCCGCCCTGGCGGCGGCGTTCCTCGCCCTCAGCGCCGTCCTCTTCCTCCGGACGCGACGCCCCCGCAGCCTGGCGGACTCGCCCAAGACCGGCCCGCCCGCGGCGCGTGCCTATGTCACACGCTCGGACGGGGACGCTTCTCGCCTCCTCGTGGCGACGACCCCGTGGCGGATCGGACGCGGCAAGGACAACGAGCTGGTGCTGCGTGACAACTCCGTGTCGCGACACCATGCCGAGATCGTGCGCGACGGCAGCGGCCGTTTCGCCATCAAGGACCTGGATTCCCTGAACGGCGTGTTCGTCGACAATAAGAAGGTTCAATGGACGGCGCTGCCCGATGGTGCGCAGATCGATATCGGCGATCTGCGCCTGACGTTCTCGACCGACGGCCGATCGCCGCCCCCCGAGCCGGAGCCAGAGGGCGGCGCCCCCACCGAGGCCAGGACGAGCCTAATCGAATGATCCCGACCTACCGGCCGTCCGCCTCCCATCGTAATGCCCAACCGGGCTCCCGCGGGCCGGCCGCGAAGGGCTCGCACACCCAAAGGCCGGCCACCGCCGCGAGTTGATCGCCGAGATAAATGAGCGGTAGGCGATCGCGACGCCAGGGGGGGACGCCGGCCTCCTGGAAGAGGTGCTTGAGCGGGCGCGTGTGGGGGTTGCCGGTGGGCCGGCAGCGTTCACCGCCCCCACGCCAACGCACCGTGACCGTCCCGGGCCGGCACAGCGCCTGTTTGAGCCCGGCGCCGACCGCGGCCTCGGCATAAAGCACCCCGCAGGGCAGCGCCAAGCGCTCGAGCGGATCCCAGGGAAACACGTGAACGGGATCCAGCGCGCCCAATGCGGGCATCGCATAGACAGCATTGCGGTAGCGCCGCACCTCCACGCCGGACCACGAGACCCGCGGTTGCCGATCCCGAGCGGCGTCGAGGAACGGCCCGGCCAGCTCTCGGAGCCGGCGGGCGGGCGGTAGGGGGAACCCGCTCTCGCGCAGCCAGGCGCGCAGGAGATTGCGGCGCCGCGGCAGCGACAGCGCACGCAGGGCGCTCTGCGAGAGTGCCCCCTCGCACCCGCAACGCACCCGCTGCAAGTCCTCGGCGGCCATCGTGTCGAGGACCGCTGCCGCGTCCGCCTGCCGATCGGCCGCCTGTGCCAAGGTTCGGGCGATGGCCGGCCAGCGCCGTTCCAGGATCGGGATCACCCGATAGCGCAGGAAATTGCGCTCGAACCGGGCGCTATCGTTGCTCGGGTCCTCGATCCACCGGAGCCCGCGGGCTACGGCAAATTCGCGCAGGGCCCGGCGCGGGAAATCCAGGAGCGGCCGGCAGAGCCACGCGCCTTCCCAGGGTGTGCAGCGCGGCATTGCGGCGAGTCCGTGGGGTCCTGCGGAGCGCAGGAGTTGCAGCAGGACCGTCTCGGCCTGATCTTCCCGGTGGTGACCCGTCAATAGGACATCGCCCGCCCCGACGACTCCCCGCAGCGCCTGGTAGCGCAAGGTGCGCGCGTAGGCCTCGGGGCTCGCACCGGGCGGCGTGTGGGCATTAATTCGGAGCGTGTGCAACGGCACCCCGAGCCCCGCACAGGTCTCCGCACAGAAGGCCGCCCAGGCGCCGGAGTCCGGGTGCAGACCATGGTCCACATGCGCGGCCGAAAGCGGTGCGTCGAGCACCGTACGGAGCACTGCCATGGTTTCGAGCAGCACCCGCGAGTCGAGACCGCCGCTCACGGCCACCCAGTAACGCTGGGTTTCCGGCAGGTCGCGAAGGACCGCCAACAGCCGCTCGGGTGAGAACGCCGGCACGCCAAGCTGGGGCGGGGTTCGACCGGGGTGCTACTTACCGTCTTTGACGTGGCCGACGGCCATGAGGCGCTCGTAGCGCTTGCCGAGCAGAGCCTCGAGGTCCAGCGCCGACAGGGCCGTGAGCTGATCGATCAGGACCGTCTTGAGCCGGGCGGCCATCTCATCGATGCCCCGGTGCGCCCCACCCAGGGGCTCGGGGATGATCTCGTCAATGAGGTCCAGCTCCAGCAAGCGCTTCGAGGTCATCCCCATGGCCTCGGCGGCCTTCTCGGCCATATCCGAGCTCTTCCACAGGATGGACGCGCAGCCCTCGGGCGAGATCACTGAATAGGTGCCGTACTCGAGCATCAAGACGCGATCCGCGACCCCAATGGCGAGCGCGCCGCCCGAGCCTCCCTCGCCGATCACGGTCGCGATGATCGGAACGCGCAGGCCGGCCATCACCAGGAGGTTGCGGGCGATGGCCTCGCTCTGGCCGCGTTCCTCTGCGTCGATGCCGGGAAAGGCGCCGGGGGTATCGATGAAGGTCATGAGGGGCAGCCCGAACTTCTCCGCGAGGTGCATCAGCCGCATCGCCTTGCGATAGCCCTCGGGGCGCGGCATGGCGAAATTGCGTTGCAGGTTCTCCTGGGTATTGCGGCCTTTCTGGTGGCCGATGAGGGCCACCGCCCGACCGTCGAATTGCGCCAGCCCACAGACGATCGCGGGGTCGTCTCCGAACGCGCGATCGCCGTGCAACTCGTGGAACTCGGTGCACATCCGCTTCACGTAGTCGAGGGTATAAGGGCGTTGCGGGTGGCGCGCAAGGCGCGAGATCTGCCACGGGGTCAGCGACGCGAATACCGACTCCGTGAGGTCCTTGGAGCGCGCCTGGAGGCGCTGGATCTCTTCGGTGATGTCGATCGCCGATTCGCTGCTCAAGAGCCTAAGCTCCTCGATCTTGGCCTCGAGCTCGGCGATGGGCTGTTCAAAATCCAGGAAATTGAGGTTCATTGGCCGAGCCTACGTTACCGCGCCGCGGCATCGCGACGCAACCCACTCCGTGCCTGGCCCGGATGTCTCACCGCCACCCTGCTGCGACCGCCGGATCCCTCGGTTTGGCGGGCCGGCCATCCCTGGCCGCAGATGGTCCGAGGCGGACGCGGGGGGTTCGCTAATGCGCCTTGCTATACTGCCGGACGGGAGCTCATGATGACGATTCTGTGTGCAGCAAGACTGCGCCGACCATTGTGCGGCCTTCGCCCCCGGCCTTTCGCCCGGCCTGGTGGCTTCCGGGTCCCCACGCCCAGACCCTCTGGGCGGCGCTCTATCGCGCGGCCCCGTCCGTCCCGCTCAGGCCCGAGCGCCTGGAGCTGCCCGATGGCGATTTCATCGACCTCGGCTGGACCCCGGAACCAGGGCCGGGGCTCGTGGTGGTCCTGCACGGCCTGGAGGGATCGGCACACTCGGCCTACACGCTCGCGACCCTGGCCGCGGTGCGGCGCCACGGCTGGCAGGGTGTCGTCATGCATTTCCGCGGCTGCAGCGGGATACCGAACCGCTTGCCGAGGAGCTACCACTCCGGCGAAACCGGGGATCTCCGCTTTCTCATCGAGACCCTGGGCGCCCGTCACCCGCACCTGCCACTGTGCGCAGTCGGTTATTCGCTGGGCGGCAATGTGCTCCTGAAATACCTGGGCGAGCGCGGTGATCTTGCCGGGCTCGCGGGTGCGGTCGCGGTCTCGGTGCCATTCGAGCTCGACAAGGCCGCGCGACGCATGGAACGTGGCTTCTCGCGCCTATACCAGTGGTTCCTGGTCGGGAAGCTCCGGGCCAAGACGGCACACAAGTTCGGGGCCATACCGAGCCCCATAGATCTATGCAGCCTCGGCGCCCTGCGTACCTTCCGCGCCTTCGACGGGGCAGTGACCGCCCCACTACACGGCTTCGACAGTGCCGAGGACTATTACGCGCGTTCCAGCAGCCGCCAGTTCCTGCGCGCCATCACCGTGCCGACCCTGATCGTGCACGCCAGCGACGATCCCTTCATGACGCCCGACGCGGTCCCGACCCCCGCCGAGCTCGCGCCCAGCATCCACCTCGATCTGCAGGCCCACGGCGGGCATGTGGGCTTCGTGGCCGGCAGCGTACCGGGCCGGCCGCGCTACTGGCTCGATGAGCGCATCCCGGCGTTCTTGAAGACCGTGCTGCCCAGCCGCTAATATCGCCCGATCCGATACTACCGGCTGGGTCCTATCGCCGGGCACGATCGTCTCGCGCCTTATTCCCCACCCATTCACCCGAGAGAAACCTCGTGCCCAGCACGCGCCTCATCAACCTCGGACTGTTCCTGGGCTCGGCCGCGCTCTTATCGTTTGGGTATTATCTGGAGTGGGTCCGGGGTCTCGAGCCCTGTCCCCTATGCCTCATTCAGCGACTGTTCTTCGCCCTGATCGGCATCACCACTCTTATCGCCGTCCTGCATCACCCGGGGCGCTTGGGAACGATCCTCTACGCGGGCCTGAGTCAGCTCTTCGCGTTCTGCGGGGGCCTCACGGCGGGCCGACAGGTTTGGCTACAGCAATTACCGAAGGACCAGGTGCCGGAATGCGGGCCGGGGCTGGAATACATGCTGGACGCCTATCCGCTCGGGGACGTCTTGACCAAAGTCTTCCGTGGGAGCGGTGAGTGCGCGGAGATCGGGTGGAGCCTGTTCGGTTTGTCGATAGCCGGGTGGGCACTCCTGTGCTTCGTCCTTATCGCGGTGGTGAGCGCCGCCGTCGCGGTCAGCCAGGCAACGAGGCGTTGACTTGCAGGGTAGTCCCCGTTCGAGGAGCCCGTAGGCTGGATCTCGGTCTTGATATGGCCTCCCCTCGAGGGGATCCCGCTCAAACTAGGCCGTCTCTTATCAAGCGCTCAATGACAGATCCCGGTGTCAGCCCTTGCATGCTAAACGTGGGCGCGGCTCGGGGGGGACTGGGAGCCGGCAGGGCTGCGAGGGACCGGGTACACCCGCACCCGCTGCGGTTGGCCGAGCGCGTGGCTGCGCGCGACGCTGTCGGTCCGAAGAAGGCGTATACCGGGATCCGGCACAGGACAGCACGTGCATCGGGTCCGAGTCGTTGGTCACGGCGAAGCGGGCACGGCGGCCCAGCTCGACGAGCCCGAGAAGGCATCGCTCGCATCGATACCGGCCTCTTGCGCCAGGGTCCGATTGCGCGCCGGTCTTCTTCGCCGCGGGCCAGCGAGCGGAGGATATCCACCCGCCGTTCACGCAAGAGGCCCTAGCGCAGGACGCGCGCTCCCGCCGAGGTGGAGCGCGTCCGTCTTCCCAAAGGGACCCTTAGCCACTTCGTTACCAGGGTGAACCACCATCCTTCTTGACAAACCTCGTTAACTTTCCTACCCTTCTATTCAGCCCACTTCACTTCGTTCGTTTAATCTCGTCGACGTAATGACCGCGCCGTAGCGGTTGACCGAATAGAGCCCGTGGAAGGTCGTCACGAAGCGAGGGCGGGAGGGCTGCGCCAGGCGGGGACTCCACTGGCTCCAGACGCCGCCGAGCCTTGTCGTGGGGCGCGGGAGGAGGGGCTTTGGGCGTTGATAAGTATAGGCTGGCGAAAACATCCTAATCCTCTTGCAGGCTCTGAAAACATGTCGGACAAACAACGCGCAAGCAACCTCTCTTTCGCTATCATGACCCTCGTTTCGGTAGGGTATTACGAAGTGGCACTAGCACAACCGGCAACGGTACAGCTCGCGCGGGACCAACGGGCGGCCTTTCGTCCTCCACCCGAGCGCGGCGAGACGGTCACGAACCGAGCGCGCCCGGAACTCGACCCGCTAGGTGTGCGCGCTGGCGGTCTTTTCATTTATCCGCGCTTGGGGTTGCAGGAATTCTACAACGATAACATCTTTGCTATCGACAGCGGCGAACAAGATGATTTCATCACTTTGATAACCCCGCGTGTCGACGTAACGTCCGATTGGACGAAGCACGCATTTGACCTGTACGCTAAGGCCGCAATCGCGCGTTACGCCGATCAGACGGTAGAGGATTTTGAGGATTTCTCCGTTGGCACCAATGGCCGGCTGGACATTACACAAAGGACTAACCTTCGGGCCGGCGTAAACTATGACCGGTTGCACGAGGGGCGTGGCTCGCCGGACGATATTAGGCGACAAGGCGGCTCGCCGCCCGTCGAACCGACGATTTTCGACGTCGGCTCTGCATTTCTGACCTATCAACAATGGCTCGGCCGTTTCCTCCTGGAATCGGGTGGAGTGGTGGACCGACTTGGTTATGATAATGTAAAGAGAGAAAATGGTGACACTATAATTAACGATGATCGCGACCGCGTCTTAATCTCCGGTAACCTCAAGGTGGGCTATGAGTTTATGCCGGGATACACGGCATTTGCCAGAGGGGAAGTAGATTATCGGCGATACGATAACCTATGCTGCGACGACTTCAGCCAGTTCGATCGAGACTCGGAAGGGTACTTGATTGAAGTCGGAACGGATTTTGATGTCACAGCGGTTCTCTTTGGCAACGTGGCGATCGGGTATCGATCGCAGGACTACGACGATCCCCGTTTTGACACCATCGGGGATGTTGCCGGTCGCGCGTCACTCACTTGGAACCCGACAGGCTTGACAACGGTTTCCGCTGCGATCACTCGAGGAGAAGTCGTAGAGACTACTCTGAGCGGGTCGGCCGCGATTTTTGAGACAGCGGGCCAAGTGACGCTCGATCATGAACTGTTGCGCAACCTGTTGCTTCAAGCAGCGGTTTCCGTCGGCGACGACGATTTTCAAGACATAGACCGTTCTGACACCTACGTCCGGGCGGGGTTCGGTGCGAAATACCTGATGAATCGATACATCCACCTGGATCTGAGTTACGGTTATCTTAGCCGCGGCTCCAGTGCTCAGGGAGGGGATTTCACGAGTAATACGATCTTCCTTGGTGCGCTGTTCCGGATCTAGTGGAAAGGGCGTCGGCAGGGACGGGAGGGTGTCGAAAGGGGCGGGGGCAGTGGACCGAAATAATGTTTGGTGGTTCCGCAGAGTCCATATGCACCCGTGTCATTGTTGTTGGGTTTACCGGGAACATGGTTCAAGGGCATTAGAGGGCCGCCAAGCGCGACTCATCGAGGAGACTAATCGACCAATGCAAAAATTCATCACGTCCATGATCCTTATTGTGCGCGTCGCTCTGATCGTTGCTGTCTGTGAGTCGTGTTCGCCCATGCGCGGAGCGGTGCCGCTTCCCGAGGCGGGGCCGTATCTTCTGGATAGCGGCGATCGGCTGCGCGTCGTGGTGTTCGGCCAAGAGGATATGTCCGGCGAGTACACTGTCGATGGTAGCGGCTTCATCTCCATGCCGCTCATCAATCAGGTGCAGGCGCGCGGCCGCACCGTGACGGAGCTCGAGAAAGAGATCGCACAGCGGCTGGAATCGGACAATCTGCTCGTCAACCCTAGCACCTCGGTGCAGGTGCTACAGTTCCGACCCTTCTTCATCCTGGGGGAGGTTCGCCAGCCGGGGCAGTTTCCATACGTAGAAGGAATGACAGTGCTCACCGCCGTGGCGATAGCTGGCGGTTTCACCTATCGCGCCGAAACTGATTACTACACAATTACGCGTACCATTGAGGGAAAAACCATTGAGGCGCGCGGAGAAAAAGCCACGGTCGTCCAGCCAGGCGACGTGATTCTGGTAAGCGAACGCTACTTCTGATTCTGCCGTCTCGGCCGAAGCAAGCGGGACCGTCGTCGGCGGGCGTTGAAGATCGACCAAGGGGTGGACGCCGTACCAACAGGGATGAGCAGCAAAGAGCAGGTCGTCCAGAGCATCCTCGAAGTGGCCCGCGAGATGAACGAGTCGCTGGCGCGGCGAATCGACATCGAGCGCGGAGAGGACGCTCCGCTTTTCGGCAAAGAAGGCGTGCTCGACTCCCTCGGCTTGGTGTCGTTCATCGTGGCGGTCGAGCAGGCGCTTGACGAGTCTCTTGGCGTCAACGTGACGCTCGCCGACGAACGGGCAGTCTCGCAGCGCGCCAGCCCTTTCCGGACGGTCGGCGCGCTTGCCGATTACGCCGTGGCACAGACGATCGGGCAACATGACTGACTCGGTCACCGTGGTTACGGGCAGTCGCAAGGGCATCGGCAGGTTTCTCGCCGAGCACGCTCTCGCCGCCGGCGGCATCGTCGTCGGCTGCAGTCGCGACGAGTCGGACCTGCGTCACGACCACTATGAGCACTGTAGGGTTGACATCTCCGATGAGTCGGCGGTCATTCAATTCTTTTCGAACGTGCGCAAGAAACACGGCCGCGTCGACCACCTGATCAACTGCGCCGGGGTGGCCTCGATGAATCACTCGCTCCTCACGCCGGGAAAATCGTTCCGGGCGATCTACGAGACGAACGTATTCGGCACGTTCTACTGCAGCCGCGAGGCGGCGAAGCTGATGCAGAAGCGTCATTACGGGCGCATTGTGAACCTCAGCACGGTGGCGGTACCGCTCAAGCTCGACGGCGAGGCCGCGTATGTATCATCGAAGGCCGCGGTGGTGGCATTGACGGAAGTGATGGCGCGAGAGCTCGCGCCGTTCGGGATCACTGTAAATGCGCTCGGCCCCACGCCGATTGAGACGGACCTGATTCGCGGCGTTCCGAAGGATCGCATCGATACGCTCGTGGGCAGGCAGGCCATTCCGCGCCTCGGCACCTTCGACGACGTCGCCAATGTGATCGACTTCTTCCTCTCGTGCGACAGTGGGTTCGTCACTGGCCAGACGACCTATCTCGGAGGCGTGTGACGTGTTCACGGACGAGCTGCTCCGCGCCGCGGACGAGAATCGAGAAAAGGACGCGATTGTCTGGCGAGATCGCTCCTACACGTACGGCGCGCTCCTCGATTCGATCACTGAGTGGGACGACCGGCTTCGCGCGTCGGGTTTGGCGGGTGGCAGAGTCGTCGCGCTCGACGCCGACTTCTCGCCCGAGGCGGTCGCCGCGCTGCTCGCGCTCGTTGGGGCGGGGTGCGTCGTCGTTCCGCTCTCGTCTGCCATCAAGGAACAGAGAACCGAGTTTCTAGTGATCGCGGAGATAGAGGCGATCGTCGATCTCAGCGATCCGGCCGGCGTCTCGATTCGGCACGCGGGCACGACGGCCGTACACGAGCTGCTCGTGCGTCTGCAAATGATCGGACACCCGGGCCTGATCCTCTTTTCCTCCGGATCGACGGGAAAGAGCAAGGCGGCGGTACATGACTTCGTGCCGCTGCTGGCGAAATTCAGGGTCCGCCGCGCGTCGCGGCGCATGCTGGCTTTCCTGCTGTTCGACCACATCGGCGGCGTGAACACGCTACTGTACGTGATCTCGAATGCCGGCACGCTCATTACAGTGGAGGATCGCTCGCCAGCCGCGATCTGCGCCGCCATTGAGCAGTACTCGGTCGAGGTCTTGCCGACGACGCCGACGTTCCTACACCTGCTGCTATTGAGCGACTCGCACAAACAATTCGATCTGAGCAGCCTGAAGCTGGTGACATACGGAACCGAGGTCATGCCCGAGAACACGCTGCGACGACTACGCGAAGTCATGCCGCACGTGGAGCTGCAACAGACCTACGGGTTGTCGGAGCTCGGCATCCTCCGCTCGAAGTCGAAGTCGTCCGATTCACCGTGGGTGAAGATCGGCGGCGAGGGATTCGAGACACGCGTGCGCGACGGTTTGCTCGAGGTGCGTGCGCGGTCGGCGATGCTCGGATATCTCAATGCGCCGAGCCCGTTCACCGAAGACGGCTGGTTCAGGACCGGCGACGCCGTGGAGGTCGACGGCGAGTATTTCCGGATCCTCGGGCGGCGCTCGGAGATCATCAACGTCGGCGGAGAGAAAGTTTTCCCCGCGGAAGTCGAGACTCTACTGGAGACAATGCCGGGCGTGGAAGAGGCGGTCGTGGCCGCGCAGCCGAGTGCGATCACAGGACAGGTCGTCGTCGCGCGCGTGAAGCTCTCGGCCGAGGAGAGCCTGCCGGCGTTCCGCACGCGGATGCGGCAGTACTGTCGCGACCGCCTGGCTCCTTTCAAGATCCCGCAGAAGGTCATCCTCGTCGACCAGCCGATGCACGGCGATCGTTTTAAGAAGCTGCGCCGTGAGCGAACCTAGCGCCCCGGCGGTGGAACCGTTCGCAGAGCCGTGGTTGCGGCCGTACCTCGATTTCGCTGCCCGCGCGTTCGGTGCGCACGCGTATCAGGCGGACGAGCGCTACGCCCGCTGGTTATATGACGAGAATCCGCATGGCGCGGCGTCTGACGGCGCGGTGGTCATCGACGGTGGGCACGTCATCGGCTGTCTTAACAAAATGCGCTTGCTCTGGCACCTGGACGGCCAGAGGCAGCTCGTCGCGACGGCGCACAATCTGTACGTGCAACCGGAGTCGCGCAGTGGGTTGGGGGCGATGCTCGTCCTGCACGCGACGCGCGGCGAGGCGGCGATCTTCATCCCCGGCGCGGCGGACACAGTGGCCGCGATGTACGAGAAGCTGCGCTGGCCGTCGATCGAGACGCAGTGGTTTCGTCTTCTTTCGCCGAGTGTGACGGGAGCGCTACACGCCATCACCGGCCGTGCTGCGATGTACGACTCGCTCGCGCGCGGCGCGATGCGGATCACCGCGGCGCCAACCGAGGAACCGATCGACGCCTGCATTGAGGCATTTAACCGCGTCGCGACCGGGGCAGTCATGCGGCCGTACTGGACGCGCGAGACGTTCGTCTGGCGCTTCTTTCATCGTCTCGGACCACGCCACGTCCTCGCTTCGCTCGATCGCCGCGCGTTCGCGCTATTCTCCTGTGGCGTGCGCAAAGGCATTCGCATCGCGCGGCTGATTGATGCCGCGTACGACGATCCCCAGGATTTCCTCTCCCTGCTCCAGTGGGCTGCGAAGGTGCTCGCCCGCCGCGGCGCGCTGCTGGCGTGGAGCTACAGCTCGCGCGCGGAGCTGAACGACGCCATTGCGAAGCTCGGGTGGCGTCCGATTGAAAACGCGCCCCGCAGTTTTCTCTATCGGCGACGGGTTTCTTTCGCGACGCCTGCCGCGGTGAACGCGTCGGCAGGTGACTTCGGCTTCGAATCGATCCTCGATCATCGATGAGCGGCGTCTTCATCATCTCGTTCGACTGCGAGGGCAAGTGGGGCGTGGCCGATCATCTCGACGCGCGCATCGAGGAGTCGTTCACGACGGCGAACCTGCTGCAGAACTACCGCGACCTTCTCGCGCTGCTCGGCGAGCACGGCCTTCGCGCGACATTCGCGTTCGTCGGCGCCTACACGTTGAGCGCTGAGGCCTTTCTCGATCGGCGGGTGGAGTACGAGCCGCTTCTGTCGAGTTCGTGGTGCCGCGCATTCGCGGCGGCGCTGCAGCGGGGGCAGCTCGAGGGGTGGTTCAATGCTGAGGCCGCGCGGCTCGTCGCGCGGGCAGACGGTCACGAGATCGCGGGCCACGGATTCTCACATCGACCACTCACGTCGGCCGATGCCACGCGCGACGACGTACGATGGGAGCTCGATGCGCTCCGCCGCCTCGACCTCTTCCACGATCAGTCGTGGACTCTCGTCTATCCGCGCAATCAGATCGGCTATGTTGACGAGCTTGGCGATCACGGGATCGTTGGCTACCGCGATCGGAGGCAGCATGCGTTCGGTCGTGCCGGCGCTCTACTCTCCGAGCTCAATGTCCTCGCCGCGGCCGAGCCGCACGCGAGCGACGCGGCGGCGATCCGGATTCCGGCAGGCTTTTTCCTCAACTGGCGGAGCGGCGGGCGGCGCATGGTTCCGGCCGCCGTGACTGTGAGCCGTTGGACGTCGCTCCTTCGCGACGCCGCGAAGCACGACCGCGTGGTGCACCTCTGGAGTCATCCACACAACTTTCTTACGGGTGACTGCATGCTGCCGATGTTCCGCGAGATCGTGCGAGTGGCGGCCGCGATGTGCGCGAGAGGAGATCTCGTCAATATGACGCAGATCGACTACGCGAAGCGCGTGAAGTCCCTTGACACAATTTGGCAGTCCTAGGTGCGCCGCGCGCACCCTTCACTTGAGCCGTTCGCAACCGCTCACCTTGTCTCTACCCTGGCCGCCGTTGCAGAGATCCCTCCCAGAACCTCCGAAAAGCCGGTCTCTACCGCGCTCCCCGAATAGTCGGTCGCGACCTTGCCCACCTCGTAGCGTATCGCGGCCGGGGCCACCGCAGATGATGTCGTTGCCCCTAGCTCCGTTGATCGAGTCTTTGGCGTCGGTGCCTACGATAACGTCGTCGTCGTTTGTGCCGCGGAGCGTCCCTGTATAAGGTCTCCCGCTATCCGGGCCGCCAAAAATGGTGTTGTTGGAGACCCAGATGTTGGCGACTCGGCCGCGACAAGCCGGGGTTTGCGTGTCGGTTCGACCAACCGTGATCGACTGGGAAAGCTGGTTGTTGGTTTCGTCCGACTCCGCAAAGCGGTTGATGTCATCGACGAAAGCCGTGATCGTGTGGGTGCCGGGGGGAATGGTGTCGGGTCCACCGTCGGTGCCGACAGTGGCAGATTGTCCTGCGGCCAAGGGAGGGTTTGCAACCAGGCCAAAGGTTCTGAACTCGCCATCCACGAAATATCCTACGCCGATGGCTTTGCCTGCAGGGGTCGCCGCGGTGCCCTGGTTTGTCACCGTGCTCGTGAAGACCCCGCCGGCATAGGAGATCGAGGTGACGATGACGTCGGGGAGACAGGACGGACCGACGGTCGGCGAGGGGGGCGCGTCATGAACCTGGATGATTTTTGCGGCAGACGGGACGCCGCTTCCGTTCAGGAGGAAGAGCAGGTAGTAGCCAGGAGGCGCAACATTGCCGCTGGGAGGGGCCGTGACGCTGAGGCCCCCCGTGGTCTGCGAAAAGGTCAGGTCGTTGATGTACTGGCTCTGGTTGAAAGCATGAGTCACCGAGGAGAGTCTCAGCATCGTGATCTTGGAGATCGTCGAGGCGTCCGGCGTTCCGACGAAGAAGGGCTGCCCATAGGCGACGCTGTCCGGTGCACACGGCATCGTCGGCCTGGCCCCCTTGAAGAGATACGGCGGCGAATAGATCTCGGTTTCCGGGTGACCGTTACCGCCCGTGCTCAAGACCCGGCCATCCGGCAGCAGGAGCGCCGCAGAGTGGTACACGCGGGGAATTCCCGAGCTACTGGCGAGCGTCGTCCAGTTTTCGGTCGCCGGGTCCCACAGTTCTGCCGCGTGCACGGCGCCGGCGCCGCTAGGATCGTCGAAGCCGGGCGCGGCGGTACCACCGGTGACCAGCACCTTACCGTCGGGCAACAGCGTGGCGTTGAGCTGGCGCCGGGCGAATTCCATGGAGTCGACAGAGCGCCAATTCGGCGACGTCGCGTTGAGGTCGATGATCTCGGCCGTCTTCGTCGGCGTCGGCGGGTCGCTGCCTGGGAAGCCGCCTCCGCCTCCCATCACCAGGACCTTGCCTGGCGCGTACATCACCGCCGACCCGTAGTCACGGTATCCGCCGACCCGATCTGCCACTGGGATCCAGGCGCCGGTGCCCGAGGTATCGAGGTAGCGGGTCGTCGCCGTCGGTCCTGCGTTGAAAACTCGGCCGTTCGGCGCCAGCAGCATCATGGGGTAGAGGTCCTGCGCGAGCTGCGCGTTCGTGAGGCTCCGCCACGTCCCCGTCGCCACCTGGAACACCTGGGGCAGCGGGTTGAAGTTGACGCCGCCGGTCGTTGTTAGGTCGATGCTACCCGAGACCACCAGAACGTCGCCGTTAGCGAGGACGGTGGTGGTCGGGTACCAGCGGCCCGCGTTCATGTTGGGCAAGGTGGTGTTCCACGCGTCGGTGAAGGGGTTATATGTGCTCGCCCGCGCCACGCCCACGAAATTCGAGATATGGCCGCCGGCTACGAAGAGGGTGCCGTCAGCCAGGAACGAGTGGCCGCTGCAGAAGAGGTCGTACCCCGGCTTGCTGAGGATCGACACGCTCTGGTTGGCGGGATCCCAGGACCGAAACTCCGTGCCGGGCACGCCGCCGCCGTTCTCGTCGCCCGGCCAGATCATCACCTTCCCCGTGGGCAGCATGTGGGTATGGACCGGAAAGAAGGGCAGCGGCCGGACGAGCGACCACTGCCCGATGACGTCAGGCTGCGCGGCGCTCGGCGTGGCGCCGAAGCACAACCCGATCAGGGCGGCGACGGTGAGGACGAAGATCGGATGTCGGTGCGGCATGAGCTAGGGCACCCGAACCAGGCGGAAGATCCGAAGCGGAAGCTCATGGTCGTCGTGATCGTGCTGCTGTTCCGGGCTGGTGGCCTCGTCGACGCCGATCGCGACGATGACGCCTTGAGTGCTGATCGCGACTGCGTGGGTGAGCACGAGCCCAAAGCGCGACGTCAGCAGCTCGTTCAGGTCCTGCATGCCGTCTTGCTCCGTCCACAGGAACGCGTGATCCCCGGCCCTGGCCCCTGAGATCCCGACCACCTCGCCGCCATTATTGATCGCGAGCGCCCGGCTCGAGGTGCCGTCCGGAAGTGTGCCGAGATCCTGGATGGGGCCGCCGCCCGACGGCCAAAGCACGGCGTGGTGCCGGGCCTCGGAGTCCCCCGAGGACCCGACGATCACGCCGTTGGCATTGATGCTCAGCGCCTCGCTCGCACCGTGGCCGGGAAGCGTGCCGAGATCCTGAGCGGTCCCGGTCCCGCCTTCCCAGAGCACCGCACGCGGCCCTGAGACAGTGTCGCAGACTCCGACGACATCCCCGCGATCGTTGATTGCGACGCCTCGGGCCGACTCACAGCCGGGAAGCATCGGTAGCGCCTGGATGGCGCCCGCGGGGGCCCAGACGACGGCCCGAACTCCGGTGGGTCCGCTCGAATAGCCAACCGCCTGTCCCGGGTGGTTGATGGCCAACGCTACGCTGCTGCTGTCGCCTGGGAGCGTCCCCAGGGCAATGATCCCGGTCGTTCGGCGGGAGCGGAAAGCCCGCATGCCAGTGGCGATGTTCGCCGAACCCACGACTTGGCCGAGGTTGTTGATGCCGAGGGCGGTGCTGTAATCGCTACCCGGCAGCCCCCCGATCTCCTGCAGTGGGCCACTCTTCAGAAGGAACCCGCGATGGCCGCCACCGCGCCGGGCGCTCCCCACGATCTCGCCGGCGTCGTTTCCCGCGCGCACGACGCCGCTGGATCCTACCGGTAGGCTAGCCAACTCGGTGGCCGCATAGGCAGCCTCGGTTCGCGCAGGAGTCAATGCGAGCGCGGCGCAGAGCGAGAGGAAGACCAGAAAGGGTGTGAGCCACGGCAGGTCGGGAAGTCCCGGCAGGAGTGCCTCGTCCTGGCCGACGTACGATGATCTGGGAGCAAAGCGTGGTGGGGTTTCCATCTTATAATATTAAGCCTCCGCACAGCGGGCATCTTCGGCTAGGATACGCCAAACATTCCCACTATGGCACTAAGCAAGAGCCTTGCCAAGGCTAAAGTTAAAAGAAAAGGCTCCTTCCAGAGGCTGGCCCCGGAGAAGCTGACCTCGCTGCCCGATGCCCATACCTTCGTAAAGCCCGGCACCACCCTGGCGCAACTCCAGGCCAACGCCACCCAACTAGAGTACTGTTAGCAACAAATAGAACTGTCCGGGGTAGTAGCAAATAGATTGTCCGCTTTCGATGGGGCGGGTGGCGCCTGTCCGGGCCCACAGCCGCCATACCGCTGAAGCGGACACCGGTCGACCCAAGCGTTGCGCCAGCGCTGCCCGGATCGATGACAGGACCAGCAGTCCCGTCTCCTTGGCCTGCTCGGCCCCACCGGGGCCAAGAACTCCAGGCCGGTGTTTGCCCATCGCCCAGGGACATCTGTTCCACCACCACCCGGCGCGGTGCGTACACCAGAAACACCTTGAACGGTCCGGGGACATGGGTAACACTTTTAGCCTCCTCAGCAGAATTTGTGGGGTTGTTTTGAGTAGTCAATCAAATTTGCAAATTTGTAATTGTGATCGTGAAGGATCTGCACGGCGGCATCCGATGCCGGTCGGCGGGGATCTGGAGCTTCGTGTCCTCGAAGCTCACGCAGTTGTCCTTGCCGACAGTCCGCTCGAACCGAACGGGCAGGAGCCTGGCTTTTATGAGGTACAGGATGAACTGCTCGCACAGGATGTCGGTGAGCTCCTGGCCGATGAACGGCACGAAGGCCGAACCCTCCTCGGCGGCGGGCTGCTTGAACTCGGCGTTGTACGCGGGCCGGTAGACCTCCCACAGGTAGCGGTTGGCCGCCTCCTTGTCCGTGAGTGAGGTGGCCCTTGTCCACCTTGCCGCCGACCTCGGGGGTTGCCAGTAGTGGCTGCCCCGGTCGGTGTAGAGGGAAGAAAACAGCCCCCGCTGCTCGATCACTTCCCGCACGCCCCGGAAGCTGGAGGCCGTGCCTTCCTCCACCACGAAGAACATCGAGTAGTGCTCGTTGGTGGCATCGTCCATCGTCACAATCAGGTCCCATTGCCGTCCGCTTACCCACTGATGCGTCGAGCCATCCTGGTGCAGCATCATGCCGGGCAGTGGGACTGGTCATTCTGCTTTACACATCATGCCGACTGCCTGGCCTAGCGAAGGGTTGGATGGTGGCGAAGAGGGGGCCAAGCGGGGCGCCGGGGGTGGGCGATATGCGATGATATGGTTGACCA
>JBOIDR010000011.1:0-56096 GCA_050740695.1 Gammaproteobacteria bacterium
GCATCACTGTCCATACTGTCGAGCATGCTTGCATTTTGATAAAATCAAGTGTGAAAGATCGGTGTGGGGAAAAGCCAGTTAACTGAGAGAAAAAAGGGGGCTTGACAAAGCTATGACAGGGATGCGGTGAACAAAGAGAACCGCATCGCTCGCGTTACTCCCCTGCAGGACTTAGGACGTTCTCGCCACCCCAATCCTCCGGATAGATCCCTCGCCGCCTGAACGCATGGAAACTGCAATGAGGCCAATCGGTTACGCGCCTCACCCACCCGTGTTTTACCGGGTTCCCAATGGACATGATCCACGTGACGGTGAAGTCGGCTTGATCACGGATGAGATGTTCCCCAAAACGGCGCTGTCATAGACCTCGTTCCCACCGGGGTGCTCCGACATCAACTGAATGGCGTGATTCAGGTCCCTGGCTTCGAGCACCAGGATCCCACCCAATTGCTCTTTGGTCTCGGCATACGGACCATCGGTGATGGACACCTTGCCGTCCTTCCAGCGCAGGGTGGTGGCGTTCTGAGCGCTCTGGAGCGCTTCCCTACCAGCGAAGGGACCGTTCTTCCGAAGCACGTCGTCCTTGGCGAAGCACTCGTCCATCAAGGCCGGAAAGTAATACGCCAGCTTCCTGCTGAACCCCTGGGGCTTTTCGATGAGAGGAAGGAAGGTATCCATATGCGTGAGCCTAATGGGGTTGTATCTCCCAGACCGGCCTGACTTCGATGCTTCCAAAGCGAGCTGACGGGATCTTCGCGGCAATCTGAATCGCCTCGTTGAGGTCTTTGGCCTCAATGAGGTAGTAGCCGCCGAGTTGCTCCTTCGTCTCTGCAAACGGGCCATCGGTGGTCGTGACCTTTCCGTTTCGTACTCTGACCGTGGTTGCCGTCTGGGTGGGCTGAAGCCCGTTGTTTCCGAGGAGGCGGCCGGATTTCTTGATCTCGTCGGTGAACGCGAGGTACTCGCCATGGATCGTCTCGGCCTCGGCCTTTGCCAGCTTCTGCGAAACCGACTCGTCTTGATATATTAAACATAAGTATTTCATAACGCGTACCTTTCACTGCTGATGGGTTCGTTGTTCCACCAGATAGTCGTTTGGCAAAGCAGAAATGGACAACAGCGGCCTGCGCCTACTTCTTCGCCCCGATCCCCATCTCGCGGATGCGTTCAACCGGCTCGCTCTGTCCGAAGTCTTCAAGCTCGAACACCTGGCGGATCTCGATCTCAGCCTCTTCGCCGGGCATGGGATTGGGACAGCGTTTGACCCATTCGATCGCCTCTTGCAGCGACTCGCACTTCCAGAGCCAGAAGCCGGCGACCAGCTCCTTGGTCTCGGCGAATGGCCCGTCAATCACGGTCCGCTTGTCTGCGGAGAACCTGACCCGTGCCCCCGTCGAACTTGCCTGCAGACCTTCCCCGGCGAGCATCACTCCGGCTTCGACGAGTTCCTCGTTGAATTTTCCCATCTCGGCGAGGAGTTGCTGGCTCGGGAGGACGCCCGCCTCTGAGTTTTTGGTTGCCTTGACTATGATCATAAATCGCATTGTTATGTCTCCTAATTGTGTCCTAACTGATCGTGTTTCACCTCTGTTTTTCCCCGGTCTCTCGCGTCGCCACGAGAATCATCCAGGACACGCGGTCGGAGACCATCCCGAAGCGCGGCGAAAAGAACGCCGTCGCCAATGGCATCTGGACCTGAGATTGGGCATTGGGTGACACCCGCCCGGCAGCCGGGGGAACCGGATCCCGGCCGGTCTTGATCGGATGTGAACCTTGGCTCTGTAGCTGGCGACACCGAATAGTCGTTCGGCGACGCCTGAAATCGACGGCGTATATGCCGGGCCCGAAAGAATTTTCATTCATTTGTTTCAGTCCCATGCCGCTCATCCACGGCCGCTGGGATCGCCCACGATGAGCTTCCATGGGCCATCGGGTTGGCCGCGGACGATCTCGATCGCCTTGCGGCGGATTTTCGACTGTCTTCCCGGCGGGATCGACCGTCGTGCGCTGCCAGTCGGTGTACGCCAAGGCGAGGTCGCCGCGGGGATCTCACGCCGTCAGGTAGTCGCGCGCCAGCTCGCCCGCGAAGTCCTCGAACCGCGTGGGCGTGGTGTTCTCGGGGATCCGACCTCGGGATGGCTTCACCTTGCCCTCGTTGAAGGCGCGTGTCATATCGACGTTAGAGTTAGAGAGGCGCTCAAGGCCCGCGACTGGAAGGGCGTGGTCGTGCGCGAGCTGCTTGGCCCGCGCGACCTCACCTATACCGAGGCTCGGAGAGCGCCTCGGCAAGCCGGATCTCCAGTACGTCCAGCTCTCCTACGCCGACATGGCCCAATGGCTCGTGCAGGCGGGTTTGTCCGAGAGCTTCGCCGGCCGCGCCGCGACATCGGCGATGTCGCGGGTCGCCACCATCGGAACGGCGAGATCCGGCGCGACGGCATCCCCGATGATCCCTTGGTGCTTGATCAACTCCAGCTGGTCATAGAAGTTCTCGAAGAAAGATACCGGACGAAGGAGCAACACGTTCGTGCCTTCAAGCTGCTTGAGGGGTTCCTCTTGTGCATGTAGGCCCGCGATCGCTCCCGTCTCTTCGCTCAGATCGGCGCCAAGGCTGCTCAAAGCGACGGCGTACCGCGCGCTGCTCTCGCGGATCGCTTTCACGATCGCCTCGCCCTCCTGATCCGTTTGCCATCGTCGTCCAGGCCGGTGCCATGCCTAGCGGCGACTCACATACAGATCGGTGACCGTGCCCTCGAAGACCTCGGCGGCCTGGCCGACGGTCTCGGAGAGGGTGGGGTGGGGGTGGATAGTGAGCGCGATGTCGCGGGCATCACAGCCCATCTCGATCGCGAGCGTCCCTTCGGCGATGAGGTCTCCGGCGTTCGGGCCGCACGCGGCCATGCCGAGGAGGCGGTGGTCCGACTCGTCGAAGACGAGCTTGGTCAAGCCCTCGCTGCGGTTATAGCTGAGCGAACGCCCGTTAGCCGCCCAGGGGAACACGCCCTTGCCGTAGCGGACCCCCTGCGCGACGGCCTCGGTCTCGGTCAATCCGACCCAGGCGATCTCCGGGTCGGTATAGGCGACGGAAGGCACCACTCTTCCCTCGAAGCCGCTCTTGTGCCCCGCGATCACCTCGGCGGCGACCCGACCCTCGTGCGCCGCCTTGTGGGCCAGGAGCGGGGGTCTCGCGATGTCGCCGATGGCGAAGATGTGCGGCACGTTGGTCCGCATCTGTGCGTCGATCGGGATGTAACCGGCCTCGTTGACCGAGACCCCGGCGTGCTCTGCCCCGAGGCGATGGCCATTGGGGCGCCGGCCCACGGCGCACAGGACGGCGTCGAACCCCTGGGGGCCGGCCTGGCCTTCGAAGCGCGCCGAGAGCTCGTCTCTATCCCTATCAGAAATGTGGGTATCAGACTTGTGGACCTCGACCGCGAGGACGCGGGTCGAGAGGTGCACCCCGGCATAACGCTCGCGCAGGCGCCGTTCGAGGGGCTTCACGATATCCGGATCGCAGTCCGCCAAGAGCCGATCGGTGAGCTCGACGACCGTGATTTCCGAGCCCAGGGCGTCGTAGAGGCAGGCCATTTCGAGGCCGATGACCCCGCCACCGATGACCAGGAGGCGCTTGGGGATGGAGGCCAGCCTGAGCGCAGCGGTCGAGTCCAGCACCCTGGGGTCTTCCGGTAGGCCGGGGATGCGCGCCGCCTGCGAGCCCGCGGCGATGACCGCGTGCTCGAACGATACCAGGTGTTCCCCCTGGGGCCCTTCACCAGGCGCCCCGGTGACGTGAAGCTCGTGCGGCGATCGGAAGGTGGCGGTGCCCTGCAGCACCGTGACCCGTCGCTGCCTGGCGAGCGTCTTGAGCCCGCCCGTCAGTCGCCGCACCACGCCCTCGGTCCAGTTTCGCAACGGTTCGGTCTCGATCCTGGGTGTGCCGAGATCGATGCCGTGCTGCTTGAACGTCCGGATCTCGTCGATGAGCCTGGCCACGTGCAGGAGCGCCTTCGAAGGGATGCAGCCGATGTTCAGGCACACGCCCCCGAGGTCGGGATAGCGCTCGATGAGCACGGTCTTCTTGCCGAGATCGGCGGCGCGGAAGGCGCAAGCGTACCCCCCGGGCCCCGCCCCGATCACCGCGACCTCGGTCTTTTCTACGGTGCTCACAGGAGGCGCGCTCACAGGAGGATGTGGCGGATGTCAGAGAGCACCTCTGCGAGGAGGCGCGTGAACCCGGCCGCGGCGACCCCGTCGATGACCCGATGGTCGTAGGACAGGCAGAGGGGCAGGATGAGGCGCGGGGCGAACCCCTGGCCGTCGTGGACGGGCCTCGTCGCGGCGCGCGAGACGCCCAGGATCGCCACCTCGGGTGGGTTGATGATCGGGGTGAAGCCGGTGCCGCCCACCCCGCCCAGGCTCGAGACCGTGAAGCACCCTCCCTGTAGCTCGCGCGGCTCGATCTTGCCCGCACGGGCGCGGGCGGAGAGCGCCTGGACCTCCGCGGCGAGCTGGTAGAGGCCCTTCTGGTCCACGTCCCGGATCACGGGGACGAAGAGGCCCAGATCGGTGTTCACCGCGATCCCGATGTGGAAGTACTTTTTCAAGACCAGCCCCTCGCCGTCGCTCGCCAGCGAGGAGTTGACCTCGGGGTGTCTCTTCAGGGCCATGACGGTGGCCTTGAGCAGGAAGGCGAGCAGGGTGAGCTTGATGTCCTCTTGCGCGGCTTCCTTGCGCTTGGACTGGCGGAATGTCTCGAGCTCGGTGATGTCGGCCTCGTCGAACTGGGTGACGTGCGGGATGGTGGACCAGCTCCGGTGCAGGTGCTCTCCGGCGATGTGCTTGATCTTCGAGAGCGGACGGAGCTCGGTCTCACCGAAGCGCGAGAAGTCGATGGGCGGCACCGCGGACACCAATCCCCCTCCCGCCGGAGCGCCGATGCCGGGCGCCGAGAGGGCCTTGCGCGTAAACGCAGCGATGTCGTCTTTGAGGAGACGACCCTTGGGCCCGGAGCCGCTCACGAGCCAGAGGTCCACGCCCAGTTCGCGCGCGAAGCGCCGCACCGACGGGCTCGCGTGTGCCCGGCTCCCGCTCACGACCTCGGCGGACTTCGGGGTCGCGGGGGGCGGTCTTTGCTCGGCCGGGGCGGTGGGGACGGTTAGCGCCGGCGCCGCGGCTGGCGGTTTTTGCTCGGCCGGGGGGGCGGGGACGGCGGGTGCCGGTGCCGCGGAGCTCTTGGCCGGCGCCTCTCGCGCTCCGCCATCCGCGACAGGGGCTGCTTCAACCGCGGTCTTCTCCGCGAGCGCGAGGATTGTTGCGCCCTCGGAGATCCTGTCCCCGACTTCTACCTGGATGGACTGGACGGTGCCGGCGTAGGGCGAGGGCACCTCCATGGTGGCCTTGTCGCTCTCGAGCGTAATGAGCGGGGCCTCGACTGCTATCTCATCACCAGGCTTGACGAGGACCTCGATGACCTCGACGTCCTTGAAGTCGCCGATGTCGGGGAGCACCACCTCACGGACCTGGGCCATGCGTGAAGCTTACCGGATCGCCCGCCGGCTTGCGAAGCGCGGTCGACAATGCGGCGGCGGATCCCCTATCCTCCCGCGCGCCATGGCCCGCCGACAACCCGCCGCCCGCAAGCTCCCGTCCGCCCACGATTGGCGCACCACCGACGAGGAGGAGATCGAGCGCCGCCGCATCCGCGCCCATACGGAGCGCTTCACCATACGGAACCTCGATCCCAGGCACCCGATCTTCTCGAGCTTCCGTGTCGGCTCTCCGAGCGGGCTCGATTACTCGGTCGAGGTCCGGGATCTGCGCGAGCGGCAGTTCGCGTGCAGTTGCGTGGATTTTCGCATCAACGGCCTCGGCACCTGCAAGCACGTCGAGGCGGTGCTGCTGCACCTCGAGGCGCGCTATAAGAAGCCTTTCCAGACCGCCCGGGAGAACGGCGGCGAGCGCATTGACATCGTCCCCGACGCCGCCGCCGGCACCCTGCGCGCCATGGGCGATCGGAAGGAGCTCCCCAAGCCGCTGAGGGATCTTTTCGACGCAGGCGGGCTCTTGCGGGACGGTGCCGCCGAGGAGGCCATCGAACGTTTTAGGAACCTCGCGCGCCCGACCTTGCGGATCGCAGGAGGTCGAGCCGTGGTTGTTCGTAGACTGCTCGGATGTCCTCACGGGTCATCATGGCCAGAGTTTACCTAAACTTTTTCTCTTTGTCTGCCAACTCGTAGACAAGTTACTTTTACTTAGGCTCTGAAAGAGTGAATCTTCCTCTCGGGTCACGCCGAATGAGGCCTTCTACAACCAAACGACCGACTTCGGGTTCCAGAACGGCCCGATCTACTCCTAAGCCGCGGGTAAGTCTCCTGAGTGTAGATCCAGGAGTATTTCTGATAAATTCAATGATTCTCTCAGGTAGCCCTGGTGTTGGTGATGGAGTTACCCCTGAAACCGGAAATAATCTTTCCCCCTCCACACGGATCCGTCCGGCCTCGCGGAGCCGATCCAGTTCCGGTTGAATCACACTTGGATCCACCCTTAGATCCGAGGCCAGTTCTCGAACCGTCATACCGGGTCTCATCATTAATCGGAAGCGTAGGAACTCGCCTGGGAATGGCGCCACCCCAGTAGATGGCGGCGGTACTGTCACGTCTGGCTGATCCAGGGTCTTGGGAATCGCCCACCAGCGGACTCGCCAGGTAAATAGCATATCGTCTTCGTTTCGGCGATCTTCGAGGAAGATAGAAAATTGCAAATCCGTATCATTGGGGTTATAAAACGCCACCAGCAAGGGGAAGGGGAAGTTGGAAGTGAGAGGGAACTCATCGAGGTCGCCCATTGTAACAACGGATCCTTGCTCTGTACCTTGCCCTGTATCGAACTCCACTGCCATAACGATGGCCACATAGTTGACGTCAAGTCCATGAGCGATCGGAGGCGAAACGCGGAACCCACCAGCCGGAACGTCCTGGAAAACAATTAGACCAGTAGAGACCTTCAACCCTTCCCCTACCTCACACAGCGGGCGGAACTTGTGACGGCAGTCCCGGGGCTGGTGATCCACGGTAGGAGGCTCATCTTCCACAAACCAGAAAATTACCGCTAGTGGCGCGAAGAAAAACCGCGTACCGGCTGGTGGTGCTTCCTGCATCAGCTCCCAAGGCACCACCAAATCCGGTGTGTTGGGCCGTGCCGCGATGATCCAGAAATCACCGGGTAGACCGTGGTTGGAGAAAGTCACGTTGAGGCCGGTACCCAAGAGCTCGACAGGGGTGCCGGGCGTGAACGCATGGTCAGGTTCGTCCGCGTCACCCGAACCGCCTGTCCACAGCCGGAGGTAGAAGTATTTCTTTTTATCGTCCGGATCCCGTTCGCTCAGGTATTGAGCATGCTCCGGGGCATTCAACCAGTCGATCCATGCCTGGGGCACCGGCTTTGAGATGGTGATTGTCTTTTCTTCGGGATTAAAACTCGTCGCGACGGTGGCGAGATGCCCCTGGAGCTCGGCCACCTTCTCCTGATTAGGAAGGAAAGCGCTCCAGGGCAGGATCTCCACGGTCTCGTTCTTGAGGGGCTGAGCATCCTGGTCGCGCGGCAGAGTCAGAAACTTGATTTTGACCGGCTCGCCTTCCTCTTCGAGCACCTGTACGCGGTAGAAGGGCGAAGCGTTGTCGTAGCCCCAGATGAAGCGGTTGGTCGCCGTCAGCTGCACTCGAATGGTTTGGTTCTCCGCCCCCAGGAAGCCCGCCGTCACCTTCGGCTTGCAGGGGTCCTCCGTGATCCCCGCACCCCCGAAGGTGATCGTCAACCTCGCTTTGGAGCGCAGTTCGCAATTGGCGTCATCGAAGAGATGGGGCTCGCCCGTGTTATCTCCTTCCCGGGGTGCCGTAAGTTGCGCCTTTAGGTTCGCGAAGGCCGCCGCGCAAATAGCTCGTCCAATGGCCCCAACCTCGGGCAGTACCTCAATCTCAATCCGGCGCATCCGACGCATGCGCACCGAGGTATCCGGCCCACCCAGCGTTCGCTCGCGCAGCTCACTGTCTTCTACGGCGGTGACGCACTGTTCCCAGCCGCGCAGGTACACAAGATCAACCCGAGCTTTGAATGAGCCGTCTGCATTGGTCAGATCCGCCAGCGACGGTCGAGCGGGCAGGTTCCCCAAGTCAGCATCGATCTGCAGCCAGTCGGTCTGGCTCAGAAACCGCTCCAGGTCTGGGCCTTCGGCAACGATCTGGGGGACGACCTCGAACCGTAGACCGCCGAGGTAAAAGCTGCCACTGCCCAACGCAAAATCATAAGTCTCCTTGCTTGGAGGGAACTCTTCACCCGGGGCAGGCGGCTCGGTCACCGTGGTGTCAGTGATATCTTGAACAAGGAACCCTTCGTTGGGCGTACCTTTTGCGCAGACCGTCTCCGCCAGAATCCGGCGCGCCTCCTCGTCATGGATCCGCTCGCCCTCGTTCCAATCCGAATCAAGCATCACGCGCCCCTGTTGCATGCGGACGCTCGAGTAACGCTTTAGTGGCTGAAACAGGAACCGCGAGATATCTTTCGCTGACATGGTCGTCGTCCTCAGGTCTCGTTGATATATTGCGCAATCAGGCCGAAGGGCATGAACTCGTTCACTTTTGCCTTGAGGTCGTCGAGCTTGATGGGGCTGAGCAGGCTGCTAAACGCGCCGACGTCCGAACGGTTCTCAGCCCCGCGGATAATGGATTCCGGCGCGGTTTCGCTGAGCTGGGCGTAGCCCGGATCGCCAAAGCGTCGGGAGGTAAAAAAATGGTTCGGAATCACCGGCGCAAAGAAATGCGATTCGAACTGCGGCGGCAATCGCTTCTGTGGATCATCGTTGGTCGCGCTGAATCGAAAACAGCCGTGCTGGTTGTCGGTGACCTTGACGAGGCCCTGGATGAGCGCCTCGCTGGCAAACAAGCGGTTGACCGTGACGTCACCAATCACGGTGACACGCTGTAGCTCGACCTGGCCCAACTCCGTCTCGATCGCCGGTGACGTCGCCGCGTCGATGCTGTGAACGATCGAATCGCGGATAACGAGCTTCTGAATGGTGCCAGGGTCTCCCGAGACCTTGTCTTCGACAATCGGCCCGACGATGGAGGATTCAATGACTAGCTCTTCAATGTTACCGCGCACGACGAGCCTCACATATGGAATCGCTTGGCACTGGCCGGGGTCGATGCGCGCCTTCTCACCCCCTGGATCCAGGGTGCAGTGGCGGATGACAACCCGGTCAAATACACCCTGCAACACCAGGGCCGCGGTAACGGGCGGGCAGGGTATAGGGACCGCAGCGGCGCCTGCCTCTTCGATCCCGATCCATAGGCCGTTCAATGTAAGGAATCTCAGGTTCGCTTCAGGTTCAGGTTCGCCCGGCGGCACGGTGGATTTGGGTTGCGCCGCGAATATCCACTCGGTTCCGACAGAGGGAAGCCACTTGAGGTAAGGGCGCTGGAAGTTCGCAGCCTGAATCATAAGGTCGTGAATGTCCGTAACATCCCCATCGGGACGATACGTTTTGTTATTGATGAACTGATGAATCCCGTCATTCGGTATCGAGAAGCCCTCGATAGGGCCCGGGTTGAGCTCGTGGCCATCTGCGTCCCTAGCGCCCCCGTCGAAGTCGGTTACTCCCTTTACCGCCACGCTGAGGCGTCGATCGTATGTCCCGGCGCCGATGGGGCCTGATAACCCATAGTGATAGAGCGGCACGAAGACCTTCTCCGCCTCGTCCAGCGCTCGCAGCAGAAACCGTCCTCGCTCGGGGTCGATGACAAGGATCTTTTCAGGTGGCAGCAGACCGAGGCTCGCCCCCCAATCCTCCAGGTTGCCCGCGAGGATCCGCTGGTGCTCGACCGTCGGCTCGCCGCTGTGGAGGCCTCTGATGACTGCCACGGCGCCGGGGTCGGGCTGGATCGTGGTCGGGATGAGGTGGGCCTTGGGCGAGGGTTCGGTGATTGCCCCTGCCAGCAGCGGCTCAAACAGCGCGAGGATCGCCGCGGCTCTGCTGAGGCTTTCAATCGTCTCGCGCAGGCGCGCCTCATTTCGAAATAGGACACCCACATAGCGTGACAACTCATCGGTGGCAGGCTGTGAAAGTCCCTGCTTGACGAGTTCCTCGATCAGATCCGCCGTGATCATGTACCGCGCCTCCCCGAGCAGCCGGCAGGGGATCGGTGCGGGCAGTTCCCACTCGCGCGGTGGACGGCACTTCTGCGGACCGGATCTGTGGTCGGGACGGAATAACGGGATGTCACGTCCCGAGGGGTCAAAGGTGAATCGCCCCTCGCCGAAATTGACGGCGGTGGCAAAGTTAACCTCGAATGGCAGCAACCGGAGCAGGTGGAAGTTGAGCTTCGGAATGTTGTAACGGCCCAGCTTGCCGCGCAGCTGGCGGAAGTCCGGCGTGTGAAAAAAATCGTCAAACGGACCGTCCACCAGCTCAGCAACACGGGCGGACTTGAGCTTCGCCCAGCCTCCGGTCGGCGTCTCGGTGACAAATCCCTCCAGCTCGGCCGGTTCGGGATCGAGCCCATGACGGGTGCGGGCGAGCCGCCGAAAGCTTTCGACGACCTTGCCTTCCCAGTCGGTGATATCCTGGATAAGGATCTCGAGGACCAGCGGTGTACCCTTGCGCCGTCGATAGAAGATCGTCCGCGCCGCATCCACTCGGCGGCCGCGGCGGTTGAGCTCATGTACCAGCCGCGTTCCAACCAGATCGCCAATATAGGCAACGGCCCAGTCGTCGCACAGTTCAATGAACTGATCGTCCCACAGACGGTCGATGCTGCGCCGAGCGATCGCCGCCTGACGGGCGAGGATCTGCACGATCGAACGCAACACGTCCCGTTTGTCCGCGAGCCCGTCCTCGTCCTTGTAAATCGCGGGGATCCAGTCCCAGATCTTCTCGGTGTAGTAGCGCTCGAACTCATCGCGCGCGGGGGCCAGCAGATCACTGTTATTCGTTATCATGATAAATTGCCCTCCGCTTACGATGCCGTCGTGCCACCGATCAGAAGACCGTCGAGAAAATCACGGTACCGACCCTGTACAACGCTGATAGCAAAGGGCGCGGGCTGGCCATCTACCGTCATGGCGCGTACCGAGTGCGTGCCTTCGACTGAGAGCACCGCATCAAAGATCCGGCTGCGGAAGAGCGGACACCCAATCAGGATGTTCTCCAGTGCCAGGAGACCCGTGTCTGGGTTAGTGAGCACCTGCTTGACCTGCTCAATGACGATATGCGCGTTGAACCGCGGGTCGATCTCCAGATCGATGATGAGCTCGGACGGCTGTGCCTGCGCCTGCTCGGTAACGAGCGGCGTATTCGGATCGGCTTGACCGATCAGGAATACCCTGAGCGCTTCGGCGATGTTGCCGCCATCAGAGATGAACCACACCTTCACCACTGCACTCTGAGAGGTCTCGTCCCATGCCCACTCGACATGGGCATTGATCACACCGCCGAACTCGCGTGCCAAGGCCTCGAAGTCTGGTATCGATACGGCGCGGCCCAAGAGAAGTGCGCTGTTTGGGGCGTTCCTGCGGATGTCCTTGGGCTGGTCGGCATCGGCGCCGCCGCCGGCTGCCACAGGGTTCACCACCCGCCGCAGCCCCTCGACGGGCTTGGCAAGCTGGCCGATCGCCCCGGCCGGTGGCTTGGCCGCGCCGCCGCCAAAACGGTAGGTCGCGGTGATATTGTCCACCCCGGTGGGAAGGCGCGCCCCCGTTTTGCCGTCAGCAAAGGTGATGATGGTCTCCTGATCATCGTTCTGACGGACGATGTACACCTCGTCTTGCGGCCCTGCGCTAAAGAAGCTTGGCACCTCCTTCCACTTGATCCCATTGACGCGCACCTCCAGCGTGCTGCGGCGGCCGTTGGGCGCCGAGGGATCGTTCAGGTAGGTGAGCGGTTTATTGCCGAGGGTGAACGACTGAAATGCCTGCGAGGCGTCGCCGCTGCCGAGGACTTCGTTGAACACGCTTTCGCCGCGAGTGGCGCGCACGAGGTTGCCGAAGACAGTGATCCGCGTGCGCAGTGCGGATTGGAATGGCGGCGTGGGTGCGAGTTGTACCGCCCCTTCGCCGTCCTCCCTTACGTTTACGGTGCCTCCAGCAAGCACGCCTTTGTCCATCGCATCCAGCAACAACAACTCGCTGGGCTTTGCAACTGACTCAGGTATCGGTTCGACAAGGCCTTCGATGGCTATGCCGGGCGGAATGAAGTCGGCCGCGTTCAAATGCGTTTTCGCAACGCGGGTGAGTTTGCCGCCGTCCACCATATTGAAATGGACGGTTAGTGAGCGCAGAGCCGCTTGCCAGCTGTCGGGCAAAGGAGGCAAGACTTCCAGCTCCGTCATTGGCAGCTTTACCTGCTCGGCAATGCTCAACTCCGTCTCCCGCGCGTCCACCACTCTGAATGGTCGGAACTCTGAGCCCCGAGAAATCACGATGACGTCATCCTGCTGGATCTGCTTATAAACGGTGTCGAGTTGGATGCTCGAGATTGGCAGTAAAATGGGTGTTTGAACAAGGGCGCCCGCAACTTGTAAGTCAGTTGTGAGGTGCGAGCCGAGCCGAGTAACTGAGGCGCTCAGGCTTGGTGAAAGCACTTGCACATCTGCAAGCTTGACCTCGGCATCAAACTGGGGGGGCGGTTCAAGGGCAAGTTCCACGTAGGTCTGCCCATCTCTTGCCTCGACCGCCTTCGCCGCAATCACCTTACCCGCCGCTGCTTTGAAGGACACTGGTTCCCCAAAGGGAAGCAAGACGGACCTATCGACTGGCAATGTGGCGAAAACGGGTTGGAAGGCTGTGGATGGGTTCGACCCCGTGTGTTTCTGAGGAGCAGGCCAAACAAAAACGGCGATCTGATCGCGCGTCAGTCGCGCCGTCTCGGGCTGTAGTAGCAACCGAGCACTGACGGTGTTCTCCCTCACAGGCCCGAGCGTCCATTCGTTCGTCAGCGGATGGATGGCATGCTCAACCTCGGTCTCGAACACCTGTGGCGGTTCGCCATCGAATGCATCGGAACGGAAACCCGTTCGCGGGGGAAGCTTCACGGGCCTGTTGCCATCGGCACTCGCCGCCAGCACCACGAACGCCGCCAGCGCGGGACGCGCCTGGTACCCGATCAATCCGACCAACTTGCGAAGTGATGGGCGCAGCACTGCGGTGCGGAGATAACTTTCGTTGGCGATGCGCTCATCGTAGAAGCCCTGGATGTCGAGCACATACGCCCACATCTCGAGCAGCATGATGCCCAGGTCGTCCCCTTCGCGTGCTCGCCATGCTGCAAGCGGCGCATAAGTGGGGATGTCGCGCAGCATCGCCAGGCGATATTCGGGGAATCCGGCAAGCTGCCGAGGCAGCGCGGGTAGACCCGCGGGGGTCTCAGGCTTGGCCGGATGCTTCAGTTCATCGCAGGGGCAGCACGTGGTCATGCGCAATCCTCCTCGATCATCTCTTGCTGTTCCTGCCTGGTGACGATGCGCAGTGAACCGCGTTCCGGGAAGCGCGGGTCATTTTGCAGGCGGATCACTTGGTCGTGACCCACGTTGAAGGTGAGCTCGACGAACTCACGCAACTCGGTGATACCCCGTGCCCTTATGCACATCTTCTCGACGCCGCGTACGCCGGTAACGTCTTGAATTGCCGCTTCGAGCGCTGCGCGGCGCAGCGGCGTGCCGAAGGTGAAGTTGTCCGGATCGAAGAATCCCTTGGTAGGTCGCACGCCTTTCCGTCCGACCAGCGCCTCCACGACGCGGGACTTCACCTGACCGGCGTAGGCGAACGGCTCGACGCAGATCCTGATCTCGAGATCGATATTGACAAACAGGGCGTTGCGGACAAACACTTCGCGGCCCGCTTGGCGCACACAGTCCATCAGGTTTTCGAGCTCCGTTCGATGCTCAGGGCTGAGCTCAAACGATCCCAACGGGTCCGCGGTGACAAAAGCACTCAGCCAGCTGCCGGTCCAGCGGAAGCGGGCGCCGGCGCGCTGGACCCATGGCAAGCGCTCGGCGATCTCGGCGTAATCTTCCGGCCGCACGGCGCGGAAAGTGATCGCCCGAAACGCTTCGGGGGCGATTTGCTTGGTGACCGCGGCGTCCTCCGGATCGATGCCGTTAATGATCGACAAGGGGTTGGTGACGGCATCGAGCACACTGGCGAGATCAGCTTGCGTCTCGTCTTCGGGGTTCCTCAGGTTGACAACTGTGTCGGCGGGCAGGTTGGCCCTCGTGCCCGGGCCGGTACGGTAGCGTACTCTGAATACGGTCCCATTGGGCGGTGTCCTGCCAAACTCGCTGTTACCAAAACGGATGGTGAACCCTGCCCCGCTGGCGTAATCCACGTGCTCGATCACCTCGCCGATCCGACGGAAGCCGATGACACGGCGCCAGGTACCATCATCGAGCGTGAATTGATCCTCAAACCCGCGGGCATTGAGCAAGGTGCGCTGCCACTGCCAGATCTGAGGCGTTGCGAGCGGTTGAAGATTCGCATTGACCTCCTGAAGTTCCACCTCAGGCTCAGCGTCGTGCAGTTCGCCGAGCCAGCCAATGCCCCGTGTTTCAGTTTGCTTCAGGCTGTAAAGGAAGGTCACGCTGCGCCGGCAGGCTATCTCATCGAGCGGCCCCTGGCGTTCGAGGGCCAGATCCACGGTCTTGGCTTGCGCTGGCGGGATATTCTCGTTCGTACGGATGCTGAAAAATTCCGTGACGGTCTTGCCAGCAGTGGCAAATACGAGATTCCCGTGGACGACCATATCGCTCAGACACATCTCAAACGGCAGCGCCTGGTCGTCTTCCCACTTGATGCGTGTGATCGCGATGGGGTTACTGCTTTCATCAAGGCTCAGCGGATCCGTCGTGTGCTCAACCTTGACCACGCGTACCAGGTGACGGCGGGCCGGGACGGAGGGGTCTTTGGGATCGGTCTTAAGCAGCAGCCCCTTGCCCAGCCAAAACTGCGCCCGGTCTTCGCCCGTGGGCACCTGGTCTGCGGCCGGGAGATGTTCGCGCAGGAACAATTCCGTCGCGCCTACCGGCAGGCAAAGCTTGGCTGCGTCCGGCAGGTGCACCACCATCTCGTTCCATGCCTCGTGCACCCAGAACTTAGCGGCATCAGTCAAGCCGGTGCCGATTTCGAACGGGATCGGCGGCTCGCCCTGGCCTAAAGCCCATACACGTTTGCCCGCATCCACGAAATCGCCACCCACCTCGGCCTTGACCGTGAGGTCCAGGAACGTGCTCGCCGTCAGCCCGTCATGTATGTGGTAGTCCACAAGCCGTGTATGATGGCGAAGTGAACGGCGCTGAGTGGCTGTTTCAAGATAAGCCTCGCGGGCGTACCGGTCCTGGATGTAGGAGAGCTCATCACCCAGCGTGGCCATGATCTCGGCCAGCATGACCCCGGCGTCGGCTTCGATTTTCTCCGTCCAATTCGGATAGCGCTGCGAGGCGAAGTCGAGCAGCGCATCACGAATGCTGACGAAGTCGCGCGCTAAATAGTCGATGGGGAAGTCAACGAACTGCTCCGGCGGGCATTCAAGCTCCCGTGGCTTGCAGTCGAGGTCGCTGGGGCAGCCCTGCTTGAAGCTGAACTCAACACCATTGAAGAAACGGTCAATGCGCTGCTTCGGTTCGTCGATAATCGTCAACCGATAGATCGAAAAGTCACCTGGCTCGGCCGTCTGCACTTCCAGCACCGTCCGCATCTCCCCGTCGAGCGGCACCTGCTTGTAAGTCGCGCGCACGACCGGCACCTCGGCCAGAAGTTCACCGCCTGATATGCTGACGATGGTGACCGTGTCCGTAGAAACATCTACGGGCAGATCTGCCGTATTGACCATTGGATCGTTGAGTCTATCGGGATCGATAAGAAAGTAGACGCGTAGGACAGTCTGATCCGCGGGATCGACGACTTGGATGAAATCAATGCCCGTGACCAGCACCGACACTGTACCGTCAGCACGCGGCTTGGTCTGTGCGAGCAGTGCAGTTAGTCGATCCTCACCGGGCATCAGAGTGTGACCTCCAGGTTCAGAAACCGGCGCTCTTGCTTCGCCAGGATGGTGTAGACGATGGTGATGTTAAGCCGCTCGTTGTCCGCTTCGGTCTTGACGTCATCGATGCGGATAAGGGTGCCGAGCCAGGTGGTGAGCGCTTGGAAGATTAAGGTCTGTGCCAGCGAGGCCGTGGCCGGGCTGTTCGGCGCAAAGACCAGCCGCTTGACCCCGGCGCCGAAATCCGGGCGATTGATGCGCTCGCCCTGGGCGGTAAACAACACCTGGCGGATGAGCTGCTTGATGTACTCCTCGTAGTCGTTTTCCTGCTCGAGCCGGCCCAGGCGATCATTGATCGCGAAGGGGAAGCGGATGGCGGTGATAGGGGTGCTCATCGGGTAAAAAGTCAAAAGGTCGAAGATTTGAAGAGTCGCATATGAACTTCTTAACCACTTTTAACTCGTGTCGAGATCAGATCAGGCGTTACCGGCGGGAACGGGGGTACCGGTGGAGCTGTGGTAGGGGTACCTGGGACATGGGTGTGGGTCTGATAGAGTTGTACGAGCTGATTAAGATATTGGAGCAGCTTGTCGCCAAAGACTACCGGATGCGTGGCGTTTTCGACCAGCTCGATCTGCGGCGCCTCGACCACCACTTTCTGCGCCCCCTTGACCGTCACCTTGCCTTGCTGGACCTGGATCGTGACCATGTTGTTGCCATCCTTGTCACTTAAGGTAATCACCTGCTGTTGGTCATCCAGTGTGACCATCAGCCCTTTTTGGCTGCGGATGATTTTGAGCGGTGGGGTCGCCTGAGTTCCGCGTTCATTCTTCGGCACCTGACCGTCGGCCCAAAAGCAACCCACCCAGATGGGATAGGAAGGATCGCCGGCTTCGAACTCCACCCAGACTCCCGTACCCGGTTCGGGTATTGCGTACAACCCCATGTTGTCCCCGGCATAGGGTGCGCAGGGCAAGGCCCAGACCGGCTGCTCGCCCATCACAGCCGGCACGAGCACCTTAAGCCGGCCCCGTCCAATAGGATCCCTGTTGTCTTCCACTTTACCCCGGTACTTGCCGAAGAAGCAGCCTTCGATCATTTCCAACATGTCAGACATGACTTCGCGCTCTTCCATCAATTTCCTCCCACGGCGTTGCGTCGCAGTTGAATGTCCATGAAGTGATCGGCAGCGTTGATGACGTGCGTGACCGCCTTGACCTGGTAGGGTCCGTTGTGCTCCTTGCCGAGACCTTCGACCTCGACCACGTCGTGCGGTAGCAGCACCCCTCCGAGCATATGGGCGGTGGTGCTGGCCGTCGCATCGACAAACCAGCCCGCTTCGGTCAGCGCTGCCTCGGCCTTGCACTGCAATTCTTCTTGATTACCTGCTGTCGTGATGCACAGATCGCGGGGCGCCTTGCAGCCTGCGAATCGCTGGCCGCCCTTGATTATGGCTGGCTGCGGAGGATCTTTGATGGATACGGTATGCGGCGGCTTCGCGTCGCTGTCATCCAATGCCGTACCGGCAAACTGATTGGGCTGCTCAGGATCCATGGTCAAGTCAAAAGCCGTCACATTCTGGCACTGTTCCTTCTCGACGTTGACGCGCAGTTTCACCGCAACGGTTGCCACAAGCTTGATCTGATCTACGGGGATAGGTCCAGCCGGCGCGTCCTTGGGTCGTGGCGGAGACGATTTGAGGTTTGCCCGCTCCTCAACCTTTAGCGACTGACCCGAGGGGTCAAGGCCGTTGCGTGGGCACTCGTACTCGATCCAGAAGTGCAGGTTGCAATCGCGGGCGATCCGGCGGATGAAACCCAGGTCCGTGGACCGCAGGTTCCGCGTCGGGGTCGTCGGCTCGCCTCCTTTGCGCGTCCCTCCATAGACGATCCTTGTCTCCTCCACGTCTACGCGGTTGAAGTTTACGCCGTTGGACTTCCCTTCCAGGATCTCCTTCGCCAATACCGAGGCCTTACCAATACCAACGTGGGGCACGCATTTCCGGTTTAGCTTGACCCTGCGGTCCTGACCACGGACTTCGTGCCACGATCCAGGCCCCCCCAGTTTGACCGAGCACTTCATGTCCGTGATGGGACCGCGTACTAAGCATCTCGTCTCTTTGCCGACCTGGACCGCAATGGTGATCATCTGCTCGCACCGCAGCTCCGGGCTTTTCATGACGAACGGCTTGCCGTCCCGGATGTCTTCCTGAAAGCGGATGGCAAAGCGCGTCGGTTCATCGAGAAACTGCTCCACGCGCACCTCCGTGAGGCAGTCCAGCAGATCGTCCCGAAGTACCTTGTTCTTTTCGCCCGAGGCGATGATCGCGCCGAAGCCCATCACAGCACCGTTGGAATCTTCACAATGTCGGTTTCAGCCAGCGCATCGGGCAGCATGGCGTCGTTGAGCTCGCAGATACGCCAGAATCCGTTGGGGTCTTGCAGATAAAAGCTCGCCAGATGGTCCAGCCGCTGGCCTTCCTTTCGGAGGTGTTCGCCGAGCAGTGTCTCCGCCGGCTTTTCTGCCACCGTGAGCGCGGCGACCGTGCGACCGCGGCGGTCGTTCGCCTCGTAGATCGAGGCGTTATTCACATAACGGCTCGTTTCTTCGAATATGGCCATAACTACTCCTCAGAAAGGCAGTAGCCCCCGAATCGCATCCGCGTTATTGGCGATGTGGGCCGCCGCCAGCGTGTCCTCTTGCAACTTGGTGAAGTTGTAAGCGGCGACGGCAATGTCGGCGGTGATGTCTTGCTGGCACTTGAAGACGTCTGGCGTCAGAACCTCCAGCCCCAGCGTCACTGTGGCCTGAATCGGATATAGCGACGGTGAAAACAGCGTCTCCTCGACCGAAAAGCTGGTGATCCGCACCGGCAGAATCCGACCCGGCCCCCATACGAACAGCACCACTGGCACCGTGGGCCGCACGGCATGCTTGGAGGCTTTCCCGGCCAGCGCACGGGCGCTGGTGACCAGGTCACCGATCAAACCCTCGGTGGGCAGCGTCAGTTTTTTCAGCGCCGCCAACCGGTCGGCCACGCCAACCTCTTTGGCCACGGGATTGTCGTCTTCCAAGTCGTCGGAGGCGTCGATCTCCAGCGTGACGTTAAAGCTCTCCTTCGGATCGAACGGCTGCACGGTCGGTGCCTGCGCGCCGCGCTGCGTCTGGTCTACCTCGAACGGGTTCCAGGGCGTCAGCGTGTGTGACAACTTCTCCGGGTTGTACTGAAAAGGAATCACATTCGGTACAGCACCCATCAGTCCCTTGACCAGTTGAACCAGGGCACCTTTTTCGAACCTAGGGCTGCGCTTTAGTCCGGTGTCAGGCATGATTATCCCACATCATTTTGTTGCAAGCGCAACGGTATAAATCTACTCAGTCGGCTCTTGTACTTTGTTAGCTACGGCTGCCAGGGCCACGGTGAAAAAATAGCAACCTCCTTGAGTCGGTAACGCCGATAGTTCTTCATGTTTAGCAATCAATTGGTCAATCGATTTTATCGATGCCTTTTCCAGCAACGTCGTTGTACCCGTCTTACGTGGCTGGCTGTGATCAGGCCGCGATGTGAGGAACATCCAAGCTCAGCTGATGCAGTGTCTCAAGGTCGCCTGCCTTCTTGGAGGCATCGAGGACCTCTATACCTACCAAGTTCCCGTCCTTGTCATAGTCGAGGATGATGCCATCGGATACTTCCTCACTGCTGTCGATCTCCCTGCCGGTCAGGTCGAGATAGAGAGCGTCAGATTGCTGATCAATTCTCAAGCGCATGGTTTCCTCCGGTCGAAATAGGCAGTAATGACATATTCATGGTCATGTTCCCGGACCACGACCCGCAACTTCTTTCCACGTTCGGGATAACACCTAAGGAAAGAGCGCTTGCCACCCTGGGTTTCAGTCTCATCCCAACTTCTCAATGTCTCATCTATCCACGACCGCGAGATACCTCGGCGTTCGATTTGAAACTCGGCGTGAGGATCAAACCGTATCATTCTGAGGGCCAAACGACGAAAGCTGCACATCGATAACGCCTTTCCGATCACGTATAGTCCATCGTAGGATGGGTAGAGGCGATAGCCGAAACCCATCATCCCCATCCGCCGCCCAAACCCATCCTACGCGGGCTCCTTTTGAAGTAGAGCCACTCCTTGTTGTAGCTAACTACGTTGCCGATAGCGTCTAAGGGAACATCGCGATTCAGTTTACGCATCGCACCACTCAAACGCTCGGCCATCTAAAGTCAACACGACATGATCTGCGTTCGGCTTCATCTCTGACGCAGCGATTGGAAATGCAATGCTCTTCTTCAGGATGAGCCCGATTGCCGCGTCTATCATGTGCCTCACTGCATGTTTCGATATCCGAAATTTCGTAACAGACGTGCGCAGACCTGATATTGTTGAAGCTACCGTGCAAATCCCTCATCGCCAGGGGGCTCAATTCGATTTCGTGATCTCTGCCTCTCCCGAAAGCATCGGTACAAAGAGCGCGCACAACGCGTCCGTTGTAACTGACTGTGGCGATGTGATTATTTCTGCGACGCGCAGCACCCCGGCAAGAAGCGGTGCCATTCAGGTCTAAGGTTTGTCTGGCGAACTCCTCGACGAACGGCGGCCACATGTTGCAACACCTTTCATCCTCGTGGGCCGGGCTCAGGGTATGGTCCCAGAAGCCGTTGTGAGAACAGACCGTATCACATCCCCAACGCAGAATCCTTCCGTCCACACAGTCAGACTCAGCGGCATCGGACTGCCTTTGAATTCCCCTTGCTTGAGTGTGACCGGAATTGGACTGACTGCCTTCTTGTTGCATCACGTGGGTCAGCTCGTGCGCCAGCAACCAACGTCCTGACGATGTTGCAGGTGCGTATTGGCCTACGCCAAATACGATATCATGGCCAACAGTAAATGCTTGCGCATTTAACAATCGCGCTGCCTCCGCAGCCCTGACGTGATTGTCGATGCGAACTTGGCTGAAATCATAACTGAAGCGTGCCTCGAAAAACGCGCGGACATTTGGTGGCAAAGGCCGCCCGCCGCCCCTTATCGCACTTATGTTCGACTCTAAATCTGTGGTAGCTATGGGCGTCTGACCGCGAACCTCATTGGCGGGGATTTCTCTATGATCTTCTTCAGGTTCTTCACTACTCTGACGCTGAATCGGCAGAGTAAGACGACTGGCAAGCGGTTTGCGCTGGATTTGCTCTTCGTCCGTACAGTTAGGACAAAGACCTTCGCCGCTCGGGCAGGCGGCACATTTCCTTTGAATCTTCGCGGCGGACTCCGAAATGCCTAAGCCCCCGCTATCAGGCATCCGCATCACTTGTTCTGCCACCCGGTCCGCCTCTTCCTCGAACTTGTTGTCCGGTTCCCCGATTTTGAGCTTGGTCTGAATTACAGAGGGCGTCGGCAGCGCTGCGGTCTGCGTTTGACAAACTGGGTTCGCAAATCCAAATCGTGAATAAGCAGAGTGCTGCGCACGAGCAGATTTCTGCTTAGGCGCAGGTCTCACTGAACCCTGTCGTTTACTTCTGGATCTTGATAAAAGTACAAAGGCCATTGCTCCATTCCTCAACTCATTTCCGCAGCGCCCTCATAATGGCCTCAGCGACAGCGTCGCTGATTTCCGTCTCATGACGCACTGGCGGGCACTTGAACGCGAACGCTCAGGAGTTGCAATGGGTTTCGGCTATCGCCTCTACCCATCCTGTCATAGCTTTGTTCTGAACCCTGCCCAAAGGCATTCAGGTTCGAGTTAAAAACAAGGGCTCACACGCCCATCAGCGCGGCCACTTGCGGCCGAAATACCAGGCGCCTTGCCGGGAGCATCGGCAAACCTCTTCGGCGATTGAAAACGCCCAGATTCACGCCGATCATCTGGAGGCCTTTTAATGCCTCCCTCCACAGACGGTGTGCAGCCTATCGCACAAAAACCGATACCTACGCCAAAAGAAAAAGCGCCTGAAGCCAAGCCTTGATGTCTACTGGATCCTCCATTACTTTTGTCCGGGTCCATTTAACCACCAGGCACGTCCGTCCCCTGGCCGAGAGCAGGGCTTATCCTTGGAACAAATCTTCTCCATCCCATGCGTTTGGAATTGAACGGAACCAGTGCCCGATACGCAGTCATATTTTGCGACTATCTATATTCGCAACCTGAATCCGGATCCTGAGGCGGACACCACCGCACGCGGAACGCCGAACCCGTATATGAAAGGGGACACAGTGGGTTACAGTCTGCCCTATCACCAGGCGAAGGCGTGCTGCCTGATGGCCAACCGGTGTAACCTGCTTTCGCCCACTGCTGGGCTGTCGGCAAGTTGGGGTCAGCTCTTCTTAATCCGCCCTTTGTTTTGTAAAACCGGATCCAGCTCAGCGCCTCACCCAGGTTAAATGTATCGAAATCAAGAGCAGAACACAGTTTGAACATCACTCCATAGATAACGTAGTTGGCAGAACCGGAAAAAAAGCACTCATCGCCTACCTGCACAGCTGCGCCGCATTTGGCGGGTGTATATTGTGTAGCACATGTAGGGAAGGAATTCAGAATCCAGGCATTTCCAGGGCTGCATTTATCACAGAGTTCCACTATGTCCCAAGCAACTTCACCGATCGGATAGCTAACGAGAGCCTCGCAAGCTTCTTCTTGTTGCGTTGGATTGAAACTGGTAAAGGTCGAACGTAAACCAGAGATCGCGCTGATAATGTCGGCGGTGACATCGGGTCCGCACACGAACTCCGGCTTCTCGCCTTCCAATTCCTCCGCCTCGAACTCCACTTCAGTGTGGGTCTGCTGGATCAGTGCAGAGCGGTTGAACGCTCGCTCCAGCTCGTCCGAGTTCTCCGTGATGCACCGTGTCACGGACGGCGCTTCGGTTTTGAGCACCTGTGCGCGAACCGCTTCCGGCAGTGCCTTCTTGACAGCCTCGGCGCGCTGCTTCCGCAGGTCGATGTTCGTCGACTCATCGCCTTGGCAGTCCGTGAAGCCAAGAATCTCATAGCGATGGTGCGGGTTGGCTTCCATGCGGCTGACGTAGTTCTGCCAGACTAGATCGTCTTTGAATCCTGGCTTGATCGCGGCCTTGCCGACGGCAAAGTTACCGACGAGCAGTCCCTTTGCCGGCTGGACAATCTCGTTGACAATCATGGGGTCGCGCTTGGCGCGGCGCACCTCGCCGCGCTTCCGCGGCGGACAGGAGATCATGGACATTCGCGCTGGCTCGCAAAATACCAGACGCTGCAAGCGCCGGTCCGATGGCGACTGCTGAAGCGTGTGCACCAACTCATGCGCAATAAGTTTGTGGCCCGCGGGTGTGTTCGGGCGATACTGCCCTGCCCCAAATACGATGTCATTTCCCACCGTGAAGGCGCGGGCATTCACAGCTCGTGCAAAGTTTGCCGCTTGTGCGCCGGTGTGTACCATAACCTGGCTGAAGTCGTAGCCAAAGCGTGGCTCAAAGAAGGCGCGGAGAGACTGGGGTAAAGGCTGTCTGTCATTCTTGATATTATTCACTTGAGCCTCTAGTGCTGGGGTAGCATCCGGTCTCTGGCTGAGGACCTTCTCGGGCTGGACAATTTCTCCTCTCTCCTCTACAAATTTAGGTGCTTCACTCTGACGCTGGATCAATGGTGTGATAGTGGAGGCAAGCGGCTTGCGGTGGATTCGCTCTTCTTCTGCGCCCTTGGGACAAAGTCCTTCGCCGCTCGTGCAAGCGGCACATTTTCTTTGAATCGTCGCGGAAGACTTCGATATGTCTTAGACCTCACTATCCGGCATCCGCATGACCTCGTCAGCTATCCGGTCCGCCTCTTGCTCGAACTTGTCGTTCGGCTCGCCGATCTGGAGCTTGGTCTGGATCACAGGCACCGCGCTCCGCGGCCGAGAAGCGGATCTTGCAAATCCCAGCTGAGAGCGACAGTACGTTGCCCATGCGCTGGGTTTATGCTTGCGCACGGGCGTTGCCGATATCTTTGTCTTAGTCCCAGGTTTTGAGATTAATACGAAGGCCATAGGTCCACTCTTCTACTCATTTGCGAAGCTTCCAACTAGCCGAGTTCACACTTGCACAGCAAACCAAGCATAACTGTCAGCGTTGTCAATCGCCTCATTTGGACTCAATTTGCTGTATTCCGGCTCGAATTCGTAGGCTTTGTCGTCTACACCTGCATATCGGTGAGCGACTTCGTGGATAAGCAATACTTCTCGTTCTTGGGCGGTCAAACTGGTCATGAAATGGCACTGTCCAGAACCGGTGTCAAAACAAAGATGCACATTCCCAAGACCACCGAAAAGCTGAATGGTATAAGCATACCCGCACGGAATCGTACCGCTGATAGGCTTACAAGTTTGCTCACATTCGAAATCCACCCCTTCCGCGAACGCGCTCTGAATACTGAGGAACGTTGACAAAATGTCACGAAGATGACCGCGTTTGGTCGTGTGAAAATGAGTTTGCAACAGCAGTCGTGTCCTTGCAGACATCTTGTCGGGGCGTCCGTAGGCACTGCCGACAAAAGCTGGTGCCCTATTTACAGCCTTGCGGGCGCCCTTGGCCGCCGCCTCTATCTGCTTTTTTTGCTTGTTATTACAATCCTCAAACGTATGGTTTGCTTGCCTCCCGATAACCCCTTGGATGCCGTCCGCCTGTTGAGCTACGTGAACCAACTCGTGCGCCAGCAGTGTTTTCCCTGAAGCCGTCATGGGCTCATATTGCCCCGCCCCAAACACCACATCCCGCCCCAACGTAAACGCCCGGGCGTTTACCGCCCGTGCTAATTGGGCAGCCCGCCCATCCGTATGCACCCGCACACCGGTGAAATCGGCCCCAAAGCGTGGCTCAAAAAACGCCCGCGCCGATGGCGGCAGCGGCCGTCCACTCCCCCGCAGAGCACTGATTTGTGCCGACAGTTGGGAAGTCAGCTGCGGCGCTTGCCCGGCAGACGTTTTGGTTCGCGGCAGTAGGGGCTTCCGGTGAAGCTGTTCTTCCTCCGGCGCGCATTTGGGGCACAGGCTCTTCCCACTGGCGCAGGCAGCACACTTGCGCTTCACCGCCTCCCCGGTGCCGGAAATCTGCGCCATCTCGCTGTCGGGCATGCGCATCACCTGCTCTGCCACACGATCCGCTTCTTGCTCGAACTTGTCGTTCTGTTCGCCTATCTTGAGCTTGGTCTGGATCACAGGCGCCATCGGCAGCCACGCGGCGTGCCCTTCAAATCTAGGCTGAGAATAAGTAGCACGTTGCCCATGTGAAGCTTTCCGCTTGCGCACAAGGTTCGATGAAACCGCCGCCGCGCGCTTAGGTCTTGATAAAATTGCAAAGGCCATAGGTCCACTCCTTTACTCCTTAATTTCTCGCATTCGTCGTCCTGTGTCCCCCTTCCGCAGCGCCTTCATAATCGTCTCAGCGACAGCGTCGCTCATCTCAGCCTCGGTTGCGCCGGCTGGCACTTGAACCCGAACGCTCAGCGCGCCGAGACGGCGCTGCATGTCGGCGGGGATTCTTTGCGCCAGGCTGTGCACAACGCCATGGGCGACACGGTGGCCTGCCTCGGCGCTGTCGCCGAGGATGCGTAGATTCAACTGCCCGATCTGCATTGTGGCGTTTACGTGCTCAGCCATCGCGCATCAACCTCTCGCGTTCACGTGTTCCCACGGAGCGACCTTCCTTGCCCAGCTCGCGGTCCATACCCCTTAACAAATGCAGCATCGCCAACGGCTCGCGGCTGCGTCGCGCGACGAAGATCGAGGCCAGCACGGCGTTCTTGATCTGGGCGCCGGATAGCTCGACGTTCGCCGCGAGCGCTTCGATGGTCGCTTCGAGTCGTTTCAGCGCCTCGTCCCCGTTCAACTCCTCGATCACCTGGCGCCAGATCCGTCGCCGCTCGGCCGCATCGGGCCGCGGGAACTCGAACACATAGCGCACCCGACGGATGAAGGCGGGGTCGATGTTCTGCTTCTTGTTGGTCGCGAGAATGACGATGCCGCGGTACTCTTCGAGCAACTGAAGCAAGTAACTGGTATCTGCGTTGGCGTAGCGGTCGTGAGAGTCTTTCACTTCGGTGCGCTTGCTGAAGAGCGCGTCGGCCTCGTCGAAGAGCAGCACGCCATTCATCCGAGAGGCGCGGGCAAAGATCTGCGCGAGGTGTTTGGCGGTCTCGCCGATGTACTTGCTGACCACGGTGGCCAGATCGATACGGAAGAGATCCAGCTCCAGATCCGCGGCGACGATCTGGGCGCCCATGGTCTTGCCCGTCCCCGGCGGGCCACTGAACAGCGCCACCAGCCCCCTCCCGCGCGGGAACAGACGCCGGGCGTTTGGGCGTTCCCAGAATGTGGCGCGATCGCGTGCCTCGAAAGTGAAGTCCTCCAATGACTCACATAGCCTTTCCGGCACCACCAGATCGTCCCACGTGAAGGGGCAGTCGAGCAGCCAGCCGAGCTCACCGAGCCAATGCCGGGTAAGCTCGCGCGCAAAGGCGGCCGCTTCTCGGGCACTTGCCGGAGCGCGACGCGCCACCGACACGATATCGCCCGCGTTCAGCCGGTAGCGGGTAACGAGCGTCTCGAGATCATTCACCGGCCAGGTAGCCGACTCGGGGAGGTTTGCCTTCCAAAGCCTGCGGCGCTCGTCGAGCGTCGGTGTCGGCATGTCGATGCGATGATCGATGATGTGTTCGCACGGAGGCACCACCTGGTCTGGATCGCGCGCCACGAACTGGATCGGCGCCGGCGTTACATTGCCTGGCCAACATCGGTCAAGACGGCTACCGTGCCAGACCAGGGCCGCACTACCCATCACTGCCAGCCGCTGCGTGCGCATGAAGGTATCGGGCCAGTCGGTGTCCGTGATGTCGGTGGTGTCCACGGAGAGCAACTGGATCCCGAAGCGCGCGGCGACCGCGGCCGCAAGGGTACGCCTGCCGCTTGCAGGTGGCCCTGCCAGCAGCACACGTACGGTCGACTCGCGCTCCATCGCGTGCTGAATCCACCGTGCCGTCATCTCCACGGGCCAGCTTTCGAGCGGCTCACGCGGCTGGACGATCTGCACCGGCCCGACCAGCGCCGGGTCCATGCGCAGCTCGCCCTGCAGCCAGTCGATGATGAGTGGGTCAACGGCAAGCGGAACCGGCTCGCCTGGCGTGGCGTCACCGGCAGAGACCAGCCCCCATGCGGCAAGTGGACTACCGGCATGCCGCATGGAGTGGCGCCCGTAACCGAACAGCCGCGCCGCGAGGGCTTCGGTGGCATAGCTGCGCGCAGGGTCTTGCTGCAGATAGGCATAAACCATCCCCAAGCTTGGATCGATTGCAGGCGCTAAGCACGTTTGTAGCAGGTCCATCTCCGGCTCGCTCAAGCGAAACAGATTGTGCAGCTGCTGCAGCCGTGCACCGGACTCGCCCCCAAGCGTCCGTTCGACCCGCTCGATCTCTTCGTTCAAAGGCCGCACGACCTCGGCGCGTTGGCACCACGCGGCTTCCGCCTCCGGCCTGTCCCGACCGTCAAGACACGCAGCCAGGTCGGCGTCCAACGCTGTTAGCGTTCCCTCTTTGTTTCGTAGGTGCGTTAGCCATGCCGCCCGGCGTTGCGCCCTCAGCCGAACCCGCAGGAGTATCAGTTCCAACACCGACGTGCTGCTCACCGGATCTGTTACTGCCTCGGCAGCCGGATCGATTTGCCGAGTTTTCATATAAACGGTCGTCATGACTTACCTACGGGCTCAACTCGATCCAGAAAGGCGCCGACTCGGCGCCGTTGACGATCAGCCGAAATGGATGGGCTTCCAATTCAGTCACTGCTACCGGAAAGTGCGGCTTGATGCGGATCAGATTTGATGGAGCATTCGTGACGAAGAACTCTTTCGCGCTGGGCGGCGGATCGACCCCAGCGTCCGTGTAGACCTCGCCATCGACGATGACCTGGATGGCATCCTCCGGCAGGTTGGGATCCAGCGGGTCGAATTCCGAGCCAAGATCGATCTGAATGTTGCCGTTGCCATCGGCCACATGGTGTCCTGAGATGGGCGGTAACACACGCGGTGCCACCGCAAAGCCGATTTCATTGCTTGAGACACTGATCTGCTTCAGCTCGTTGTTGATGACCTTTTCATCCTTGACCGAGCGGATAAATACGCTGTAGAAGCCTGGCAGCACCGGCAGGTCGACTGTCGTGCCGTCTGGCTTGACATGTCTGAGCGTGGACGCAAGTTTGACAGCCACGCGGTCGGTTTGGAACTCGACTTTCCAGTCTGGATTCTGGGCGAGATCGACCACCACCGTCTGCTCGACTGGACCGTCGGGCGGCGGCAGCTTCGCCCAGTGCTTGAAAAAGAGCGATCTGGATTTGCCTATGGTCAGGTTGGTACCGAGCAGCAGGAGCCGATTATGGGCCTCGGGAGCAGTGGCGGACCTATCAAGCGTCACCCGTGCCGGGGTCGCCTCGACTCTTTGCACCGTTCCGCCGTTCTTCTGCGGGATTTTGAACTGCACCAAGCTCTGGCTGCGATCAAGATACGGCGTGCCGATCTGCACCAAAAACGTACCGAGGCTCAGCACGATCCCGGGCGTGGTCTTCGGTTTTTCCGGCTCGAGCATCACCACACGCACTTCGTAGTAGGCCGAGAGGCGGGCGTTCTTTTGCTGCTCCGAATTCCAGAACGCAAGGGCATCTTCAGGCGAGATAGTCCGCATAATGGTCTGGAGGGTGTTGTCCCTGCCGCGCAGGTCTGCGTCGAGAATGAGCGAGCCGTCGATCTTGGTCTGATCAGTGATGACAGGGAAGTCATGGAACGTCTTCAACGCGTAGCCCATGAGCTTCTGTTGCGTCTCAGCATCGAAGGTGGAGTCGGTCTCATGGTGTGCGGTAAGGATATAGAACAGACTAAGCGCCATGGGGGCCCTGGCCACATTGGGCACATCGTTGCCGCGGCCGAGCACGTTCTTGTAATGGGGATCCTCGGCGACGTGATATAGGTGAAGGCTTAGTGTGTTTGATGGGTTTTCCACCTTGTCCGGCGGGATGGCCGTCACGCTCAATAGCCCGGTGAGAGAGGGATCAATGTTCTGCGTGATGTTCTGCGTGAGCAGGTCTGTCAACGTCTTGGTCACCTTGTAGAGATTGATCAGCGCCATGATTATCGGTGCCTGAGGCTCAAACGCAGATTGGGACGAATGCCCCCACCGAGCGGCCCGATGACCGAGACCGAGGCAGCCGTTACGGGCCCGGGCCGCGGCGCGGCCGTGCTCGGCTGCACCGCAGGCGGCGGAACCACCTCGACGTTGATTCGCCCGATGACAACGCGTGGGCCCTCGCCAGCGCCGGCCGTGTGCCTGCCGGAATCCATAGGCGCCGGCTCGCTGTGCTCGTCAAGAGCGCGAGCCGAGGGTTCAAGGCGAGTCGAGTCGGCCTGTCGCGCATGGCGAAAAGATCGCGTCTGCACCGCACTGCCGCGGTCGAAGTGACGCGACCCCCTGTGCATCTGTGAGCTGGCAGGACCTGGCGCTTCGGTACCCGTATCGCCCGGTGAGGTAACGGGCCAGTCGTCGCGATGCGCACCGGCTTGACCGGTGGCATCAGCGCTGCTGAGCGACGGCACTAACCGTTCGATGTGACGGGTCGCCTTCCGCACCCCCGTCGGCTGGGCATCACCCTGCACTCGTGTGCCGACACCGTTCGAGCGCGGCGGTGTGCGGCCGGCAAGACCGGCTAGGGCGTCTACCGGACTGGCTGTCTTTCTTTGGACTGTCGCCTCGCCTGTCTCATGCGCCGCTGGGAACTCGCCTGGTAGCGGTGGTTGAAGAGCGCCGTCCTGTTCAGACCCTGTCTCTGAGCCCGTTTCGGCAAGCGATGACTCGCCGAGATCGACCCCTTCGAAGCCCATCATGCCAACGCGCTGGTCACGCTCGGCGATCGGTGAGGTGCTGCGCACCAACGGTTGCACGGACTGACCCTCGGCAGCCGCCCGTCCTCGCGTAACTAAGCGCATCAGATATCCACTCACCAGCGCACCCTTCTCCACGCCGCCTGCTCGGCGTCGATCAGCCGCACAAAGGTTCGTCGATCTTCGCGGGTTAGATTGAGGATCTCGTCATGCCCCCATCCATAGGCCATGGCAATGCGGTGAACCTCGCGGTTGAGAAATCGTTTTTCAAACGCGAGTGCGCGCAACACATATGATTGAATGCTGAACCGCACGGGTTGTGATGCCCCGCATTGAGGGCAGGTGGCCTCCAGGTCGAAATCGAGGAGCGCACCCACCTCATCCATGGCAGCCTGTAAGCGATCTGGATCCTCCCTTGGATCGCCTTCCACCACACAGCGCTCGAGCAATGCGGCCGCCGCCTTCTCAGCCTCGAGCCCCAGTACGCTGCGCTGATCGCCGGCCGTCGGCAGTCGGAACCGCCGGGCGTCGGGCAATGTATAGATACCCTCCTCATCGGGCCCTGTGGCTTTTCCGGCAGCACCGTTCTCAAGGCTTACGATCAAATCACGCAAGGAAAAGCTCGACTCGAATGGCTCGTTGCAATCTTGGCAGGCCACGGTGCCTTCGATTCGCTCCCCAAAATAGTTCAGGTAGAGGGTTGCAAACAGCCGGTCGCAATCGCAGACCGCGAGTTCCTTAGCCCTCCCCGGCGCCACAGTCGTCCCCGGTGCCTCGACGAGCAGTCGGTCAAGAAACGCGACGGCCTCCGCTGAGTCCGTACCGTTGAGGAATGCTTCGTCGTGGCCGCGCAGGGGCCGCAGGCCAGCCCACTTGCCACCGCGCAGGCCCGGGTTGAGTGGGACCTGCATCATCGCTGCATCCTTTTGAGACCTTAGGTCTCCGCTACCTCTACGAGGGCTTCGTCACGCTCCTGCCCTTCGTTTTGTACCACCATCGTCTCGAAGGCAATGGCATTAGCATTCGCGTCGAGCTCAGGCTGAGCGGTGTATTCCGATACCCAACACCGGAAGATCCTATAGCCACGGATGACGGTGCCTTGGAGATTCAGCAATTCTATGTAGATGTCCTTGCGAAAATTCGCTAGCGAAACCGCACCGTCGCCTTCCGTGCTGTAAACCAGATTTGCCCACTTCTCGAACTCCGGATCGAAGGTGATCCCGCGCTCCAAGGTGATGGGATCAAACTTGGATGATCCTGGGGAATGCCTTGGCGTACTGATATCGCCACCCTCGCGATGACTGATGACCTCAGTCATTCGTTTCAATGCGCTGACCTTGCTTACCCCGGCGACGATTTTCCCATCCCACTTCACGCGGAACTTGAAATTCTTGTAGGGGTCGAAGCGCGCTGTATTGACAGTAAATTGTGCCATCTCGCTAGTCCTCGGATCTCTATGTGTGGTTCGCTCAAGTCTGGACCTGCCCGGCCATCTGCTGAATGGTGATCACGACGAACTCCGCCGGTTTGATCGGCGCAAAACCAACCACCACGTTGACGATGCCGAGGTTGATGTCATTCTGCGTCGTGGTCTCGGAATCGACCTTGACGAAATAGGCGTCGCTGGTCTTCTGTCCCTGAAAAGCGCCCTGCCGGAACAGGTTGTTCATGAACGCACCCGCGGCCAGGCGGATCTGCGCCCACAGCGGTTCGTCGTTGGGTTCGAAGACCGCGAACTTGAGGCCGCGGTACAGACTTTCTTCGATGAACAGGGCTAATCGCCGGACCGGAATGTATTTGTAGTCGTCGTTACCAGAGTTATTGAAACCATCCATGGTGCGCGCACCCCAGCTCACAATGCCGTTGGGAAAGACGCGGATGGCGTTGACCGCTTGCGGATTGATCAAGCCGTTTTCAGGATCGGACATCATATGCTCCACACCACGAATGCCGCGAATGTCCGCCTCGATCCCTGCGGGCGCTTTCCACACACCACGGTTCGAATCGATGCGTGCCATCAGCCCGGCTATCGATCCGCTGGGGTCGGTGGTTTTCGTGCTCCCGTTGGTCGATATCTTGACTCTTGACCAGTAGATCGCAGTGTGGTCTTTCACCAGCCCGATGCGCAGGTTCTTGATCTCTTTGGACACGGTGTCGGCGTCGGTCCATGCGCTGCGCGGGTCCATGATGAGGAAGGCGCGCCGTTGCTGGCAGAACACTGACGCAGGGCCCCAGACGGCCTCGCGGTGCGAATCTAACTGGTCCTTGTCCCGCGGCAGGATCATCAGGTTGAAGATATCTATCTCCTTATCAACGATCCCGAAGGCTTTCTCGTAGTCGCCTTTCTTGGGGAATGCACCATCCTGGCCATCCGCACCGCCGCCCTGGAACGTGCCGGCCCCGGTAGTGCCCAGGCTGTAGGAGCGCACACTGGCGGATCCATTGAACGGATTTCCCGCCGCGCCGATGTTGTAGGGAGTGCCGCCGGAGCCCGTGCTTGTCAACGCGGCGCCCGTATCGGAGTTCACATCACCATACGTTGGCGTCAGGACCAGGCGAAGATCAAGCACGTCGGCCTTCCACAGGCCATCGGTGATGGCCTCGGATGAGACGTCATCGCCCAGCTTCTCCAAGTTCGCTCGCACGTTGAGGAGCGAGCCCAGGAACGGGGCGCCGTTGTAAGGCGCGGCGCTAGCGTCAAAGGCCGTGCCCTCGTACATGTTGGCTGGGAAGGTGATGGCTTGCGCGTTGCCGCTATGGGTACCGCCGCTGTTGTCGGTGAGCGTCCAGCTTTCGAAGTTCGCCGCCTGCACAACGACAAACTCCTCAAGCGCTGCGGGCAGGGGCGAGGCATTCAGCGCCCCCAGGTTTGCGAAAAAGCCGCTGGGCGCCGGCCGCCTCTCGGCAAAGCCGCTTACCTCGAATCCCCCTTGGCCGACGCCCAATTGTAGCGTGAAGGTGGCGTCGTTGTTCGCTGCTGGGACGATCACCACGCTGCCCACAGTCGGGTTGTTGCTGGTGATACGCAGGAACTGCTCGCCCGAAGCAGCGGCTACCAGCGCCACCGTCACGTTGACCCCGAAGCTGTTCAGAGCTGCGTTGCTATTGGTCTGCCAGCCGGCCAGGTTCGTGCTCGGCAGGGTCACCGTCACGAACGGACTGCCATCGACGCTGATCTGGATCTTGTTGGCAGTTTGTGTAAGAAGGCCGATAAGGTCCGCGTCAGTCGCGGTCGCGCTCATAACCAGGCCGGATACCGAGTAGCCGGCAAACAGCACCGCTGGTTCCAGGTCTTCGGCGTCCACCAGCGACGACTGCTGGTTGACAATGGTCTCCACATAGCGCCCGTCGTCCTCATTCATGCTGAGGTTGTTGAAGGTCCCGCTGGTCTCGACCTCCACCTCGCCAAACGCGTTGACGACCTCCCGGAACACGCGGAGGTTGAACGTGGATTCAGGGCCGGGCGTGTTGTAGTCCACCTCGGCCCGCAGCATGTTGCCGTCTACGCCAGCGTCCTTGGCTACAAGTTTCAGCACATCATCGCCCGCTTGGTTTTTTAACGTGACCTCGGCCGGCTTTGCCGTCGAGCCCTCGGCGATACGCATGACGAAGGCCTGCTGGCCCCCATTGAGGAAAAATTGGCGCACCTGATCGGTCATCTCGCTGATGACCGTGTCGGTGCCGAAGGTGCGCTCGTAAGCGGCGAAACTCAGAACCCGCGTCGGCACGTTCAGACGACCACGTTTGGTCCTCCCCATGAACAACGCGATCGAAGTCGAAACGCCCGTGATTGCACGAACGCCGGATGGAACCTCTTGTATATAGACCCCTGGATAACTAACTTGTACAGGCATTGCTCCCCCTGCTCTTGTGCTTCGAAATCTCAGTCACACCATGGGATGGTTCAGAGACCTTGGTTCGACTCGGCTTTTCTACCCGAATAGACAGCCCTGCCATCTGGCAGGATGCTTCTCACCACGATACCCTTTGCGATCAGCCGCTCTAGCGCCCGTTCAACCTCCAACGTATCCTCTGCATAGCGCTGGCGCGCGAGCCACCAGCGCTGAATTCCCTCTAGACTGTCGGCCGCGTTAGGATGTTTTTCCAGATAGCGCTCAATCCCGTGGGCCAGGGTTAGCACCTGCTGATCATCGGTTGGCATGGGGCCCCGGGCACCTGCACCTCGAAGAACCCTCTATCGAGGATAAGACATTGAATGCCCTTTGGCAAATGATGATGCTTCCCCCTGGAGGGATGGGGGGGGTCCGCCCGACGACCAGCGGGTTGAGCGGGTAGGGGCTTCCCTCTGCGCATCGTCCTGCCAATTAAGAACCCGTGACCGGCGCCGGTGGACTCGCGTCCCGGCAAAGGACTATCCAAACATATTTGAAATATATGTCGTCCCTTCCCCTGGGAAGGGGGAAGGATAGGATGGGGGTGGAGCGCATCCGGTCGCACGGACGCAGCCCGCGGCGCTCGACCCCCACCTGAACTTCCCCGCTATCGCAGGGGAGGAACTCGGAGACCCTCCTCTGTCTGCGCTTTCTGCGGAGCGGGGGAGGGTGGGGTGGGGGCCAAGCCCTTCAGCCACTGGCCAAGCCTCGTCTCCGCTGACGCGCCTGCCCCCCACCCTAACCCTCCCCCGCTCCGCAGGGGAGGGAATACCCTGGCGCTTGGACCTTATTGACTTTCCATACGAATCAGAACTTGTTCGAGCGGTCTTGTTGAACATTTGTGACACAAGAATCTACCGCCTCCACGTCCCCCACAGCCAGCCGGAACCCCGGCCGGGGCTCAGGGCGAACGTATCGCCTTGGCGGGAATCGAAGTCCTGGTTCCAGCCGGGTGAACCGCGGGCAGGGCGAGGCGCGGGAGTTGGGTGGGTTCATCGAGATGTTTGAGGATGCGCTGAACAGCGCCCCACTCGGTGACGAAGGCGATGATCCTCATCGGCTCGCCGCAGCGGGGACAGAGGAGCGGGAAGACCTTCATCCTCGGCGCGCCAAGCACTTGCGGCCCCGGGAGCGCGGCCCGCTAGCTCGCGGGGTCGGTCGACCCCTTGCCCGCAAGCGGGTGGGGTTCTCGGGACCTGGATCGGCGCGATAGCCTCGTCAATCGACGCCGGCCATCGACAATGGGCGGCGATTTCCCTATCCTCCCGCGCGCCATGGCCCGCCCACCGCAAGAGCCCGCGGCCCGTAAGGCCCGGCCTTCTCGCAAGCTCCCGTCCGCCCACGATTGGCGCACCACCGACGAGGAGGAGATCGAGCGCCGCCGCATCCGCGCCCATACGGAACGCTTCACCATCCGGAACCTCGATCCCAGGCACCCGATCTTCTCGAGCTTCCGTGTCGGCTCTCCGAGCGGGCTCGATTACTCGGTCGAGGTCCGGGATCTGCGCGAGCGGCAGTTCGCGTGCAGCTGCGTGGATTTTCGCATCAACGGCCTCGGCACCTGCAAGCACGTCGAGGCGGTGCTGCTGCACCTCGAGGCGCGCTATAAGAAGCCTTTCCAGACCGCCCGGGAGAACGGCGGCGAGCGCATCGACATCGTCCCCGACGCCGCCACCGGCACCCTGCGCGCCATGGGCGATCGGAAGGAGCTTCCCAAGCCGCTGAGGGATCTTTTCGACGCAGGCGGGCTCTTGCGGGACGGTGCCGCCGAGGAGGCGCTCGAACGCTTGACCCACGCCGCGTACCCGAGGCTGCGGATCTCCCAAGAGGTCGAGCCGTGGATCCTGGCGCGGTCCCGGGCATCGGAACGCAAGGCCCTGCGCAAGGACTACGAGCACCGGGTGCAGGGCGGATCCTGGCCGGCGCAGGAGACCACCGTGCCGCTCTTCCCCTATCAGCGCGAGGGCATGCTGCACCTGGCCTTCAACGAGCGCGCGCTTCTGGCCGACGAGATGGGCCTCGGCAAGACCATCCAGGCGATCGCCGCGTGCGCGCTTCTGCACCGGCTCGGCCAGGCGGAGCGCGTGCTCATCGTCACGCCCGCCTCGCTCAAGACGGAATGGGAGGAGCAGATCCGGCGGTTTACCCCATTGCCCTACCAGATCGTCTTCGGCGGGCCGAAGGCGCGGCTCAGCGCCTATGGAGACGCGCCGTTTTTCACCATCGTCAATTACGAGCAGATGGTCAAGGACGCGCTCACCGTCAATGCCGAGCTCAAGCCCGATATCGTGGTCCTGGACGAGGCGCAACGGATCAAGAACTGGAGCACGAAGACGGCGCAGGCGATCAAGCGCCTGGAGAGCCGTTATGCGTTCGTGCTGACCGGTACGCCCATCGAGAACCGCATCGATGACATCCATTCCTTGATGGACTTTCTCGACCCCACGGTGCTCGGCCCGCTGTTCCGCTTCAATCGCGAGTTTTACCGACTGGACGAGCGCGGCCGCCCGAGCGGTTATCAGAATCTCGCGAACCTGAACGCCCGCATCAAGCCCTACCTGCTCCGGCGCCGCAAGGCCGATGTCGAGACCGAGCTCCCTGACCGCACCGACAGGACCTTCTTCGTGCCCTTATCGGACGGGCAGAAAAAGGCCTATACCGATCACGAGGCAGAGGTCGTGCGGCTCGCCGCGCAGGCCCGCCGCCGCCCGCTCACCCAGAGCGAGCAGGACAAGTTGCAGCGCGAGCTGGCGATGATGCGCATGATCTGCGATACCAATTACATCCTGGACCCGGACGATCGGGTCTGCCCCAAGCTCGGGGAGCTCGAAAAGATCCTGGAAGAATGCCGGGACAACGCGGACGTTAAGGTGATCATCTTTTCGGAATGGGAGCGCATGCTCTTGCTGGTGCGCGGCCTGTGCCAGGAGCGCGGTCTCGGCTCTGCCTGGCATACGGGCAGCGTCCCGCAGTTGCGCCGCCGCGGCGAGATCAACCTCTTCAAGACCGATCCGGAATGCCGCGTGTTCCTCACCACCGACGCCGGCAGCACCGGCTTGAATCTTCAGAGCGCCAGCGTCGTCATCAATTGCGATCTGCCGTGGAACCCGGCACGCCTCGAACAGCGCATCGCGCGCGCCTGGCGCAAGCACCAGACGCGGCCCGTGACCGTCATCCATCTGGTCTCCGAAGGCACCATCGAGCATCGCATGCTCGGGACGCTCGCCAACAAGCAGGCGCTCGCCGAGGGCGTATTGGACCTCAAGGGCGACCTCGATCTTATCGCCTTCGGCGGAGGCAAGCAGGCCTTCCTGGAACGCTTGCACCAGCTCGTCGGCACCCGTGGGCCGGGGGTCGCGCCGCCCGCCGCACCCTTGCCGACGGACCGGGCCCAGGCCCTTGCCCTGCGTGCGCGGGAATGTCTGGGCCAGGCGCTCGTCCGCTGCGAGGAAGAGTACCCGCTCGAAGGCGAACACTCCGTGGTCCTCTGCGTGGTCGAGCGCGATGCCGAACGCTGGCGCCCCGAGCTCGAGGCCCTGCACCGGGAGATCGCGGGTCCGGGAAAGGGGGATCCGCTCGCGCCCCTGCACCTGGAGGTCATGGACCAGCACACGGCCGAGACCCTCGAGCGCCTGGCCCAGGCCGGCCTCCTCCAGCGCACGACGCGCGGCAGCCGTCCCTTGCTCGGTGACGGAGCGGCAACGGCACCCCGGGCGGCATTGTCGGAGGCCGAGCGCGAAAGGGCCCGCGCCCATCGCGGGCAGGCCGAGAGGCGCCTGAAGATGAGCCGGGTGCTCGGCGCTGCCGATCTGGCCACCGAGGGCCGGCAGGCGCTCCTGGAGGCCGTACACGCCCTCGGCAGCGCGCTCGCGGTCGAGCATCGTCTCGCCGAGCCCAAGATACCGGCTGATGTGGTGGCGCAGTCGCTCGCCTGGTGCTGGGGCGAGGGGCTACCGCTCGTCAAGACGTTCCTGGCCGAGGACTCGGTCGAGTGCGAGCCGCTGGCGCTCGCGGTCGAGCGCCTGTTGACCGCGCCTGGCCCGGCCGCCTGAGAGGTCGTGAACCGTCGCGAGCGAAGGGAGGTCGCGTTCCGCCGAAGCGCAGTAGGGTTTTTCACAACCTCTGAGGACGCGGTCCCTTGGCCATCCGCTCATTCGAGGACCGGACCCCGGTGATCGCGCCGAGCGCCTACATCGACGAGACGGCGCTCGTCATCGGTGACGTGAGCATCGGCGAGCACAACTCGCTGTGGCCCATGGTAGTGGCGCGCGGGGACGTGAATCGCATCGTCATCGGGGCCTATACCAACATCCAGGACGGTTCCATCCTGCACGGCACGCACGATGGCCCGTTCTCGCACGGCGGACAGGCGCTCTACCTCGGGGATCGCGTGACCGTGGGCCACCAGGCCATCCTGACCCGCCTGCGGCATCGAGGACGATTGCCGGATCGGGATGCGCGCGACCATCATGGACGGGGCGGTCCTGAAACCAAGGTGGTCCTTGCCGCGGGTAGTCTCGTGCCGGGCAACAAGGTGTTGGAGGGCGGTTTCCTGGGGATCGGCAGCCCGGCGCGCCGGGCGCGACATCGCGCACATCGACTACTCCGCCAGGCATTACGCGCGGCTCAAGGAGCGGCATCGGGCGGGGTCGCAATGAAAGCCGAGCGTGGGCAAAAGCCAACTAGAGGGGCCGAGGACTCGCGTCCTCCCTAGCCCAGCCCAACGATACTCCTTGTCGACGAAAGAGCGCGTTCATTTTTCCCTATACCCGTTGGACGCCGGAGGGCACGATATCCCGTCTTCTCCTCGAGCCGAGGTTCCAGCACACGTTGCTATGCTCCGATGCATCGAGTCGTCTCACTTGAAGCGGTCGCTGCTCGGCATACATCTATCAAGGGGTGGTACGGTCCGAACAAGCTTGATTTCTCATGGTCGATACCCGTTGTTACCTTGGGAAGCATGTATCGGCCGCCTTGACATACGACTCGCTCTGTTTCATGGCAGTGACCACGCACTGCCATTGCTCGGGAGTATGTCCACCACCAGCTTGGGCACACGCCTGTTTTGTAACCTTCTGCTTTTGCTCGTCATTCCACCGGAGCTGAGTGGCATTGATCTCCATTGCCTCTGTGCACAATGCGATGGATTGGACGACTTCAGGGTCGGTACAACCCCACAGGCTCAAAGAAGAAATCAACGCTAGCGCCCGAATGAAAGACTGTGTGCTCATGACTGCCGTCTCCTTCGTCAAACGAGGTTGCCCCAAGATCAGCCTATATCACAATACCGTGAAGCATGGAAGTCCCTCATGTCTTCAAGTTTAACGCCTGCCACTTTGGCGACGCTCTTTCCGGCTTGTCCTATTGCCATCTCCGTCGCATCCCTGTCGAAATCTTCGGCGCGCATTGCGCAGCATTTCGTGTATCCAATGGCCGAAGTCAGCCTCCGACATCTTCGCTGATTCTGGCCTTCCGGCGTCGCTATTGGGGACGGCCGTGTCTGTGTCTTGCTCGGCGCTATCCCATGCAACCGCGTGCGTGGTTTGCTCGCCGGCGCGAGTTTCCACGGATCGGAGCCTCGTATCAAAATCGGTGAGCACCCTGTTCAAAGCGGACAGGTAGCGGAACAGAAGGCGTCGCGGGGTTGCAAAGTGGGGGTGACGGTATCATGCATGGCCTTGCACAAGCGCTCGTCGGCACCGGCGCCTACCGCACGGTACCGCGTGCGCCGCCAATCGATTGCAGACTCGGAAGCGTGGGCAGGCCGTCTCCCGACGCGCGTGCCACCGTGAACGGCATGAACGGGCGAGCGGGGGAGGGGGGCTGCTGCGCCCACCGGGCCCCCTTCCGAGGCGCCGACGCCCCCGCCAACGGCCGTTGTCCGTGCCGGACGATGGCCCTAGAATGGCGCAGCCGCTGCGAGATCAACCCCATGCACAAGCTCTATTGGTTGCCCCTGGCCCTGGCCTTGACGGCCTGCTCCGCTCTGGAAGGCGTCTTCGAGGACAAAGAGGACGAGACCAAGGAGTGGTCGGCCGAGAAGCTCTACAGCGAGGCCAAGGATTCCTTGCAGGACGAGTATTACACCAAGGCCATCGAGTACAACGAAAAACTCTTGGCGCGCTATCCCTTCGGGCCCAACAGCCAGCAGGCGCAGCTCGACCTCGCTTACGCCTATTTTAAGAACGACGAAGCGGTGTCCGCGGTCGCGGCCTGCGACCGCTTCATGAAGCTCTACCCCGATAACCGCCATGTGGACTACGCCTATTACCTGAAGGGCCTCGCGAGGTTCCAGGAGGGCAAGGGGCTGGCGGAGCGCTTCCTGGACATGGATATGTCCCAGCGTGATCAGGCCTCGGCCCTCAAGGCCTTCCAGGACTTCGCGGAGCTGACCCGGCGCTTCCCCACGAGCCGTTATGCCCGCGATGCCCAGCTGCGCATGACCTACCTGCGCAACCTCCTGGCCCAGCACGAGATCAACGTCGCCCATTACTACATGCGCCGCGGGGCCTATGTGGCGGCGGCGAGCCGTGCCCGCTACGTCGTCGAGCACTATCAGCGCGCGCCGGCGATGGCGGACGCGCTCATCCTCATGGCCAAGGCCTATCGGGTGCTGGCCCTCGACGATCTGGCCGACGATGCCATCCGGGTGCTGGAACACAACTATCCGAGCCACCCGGGGATCGAAGAGGTCAGGGCTGTGCGGGTTGCCGAGTAACGGCCCCTGGGACCTCAATCCTCTCGATACCCCGAGCTGATCGGATAGCGCCGGTCGCGACCGAAGGCGCGGCGGCTGATGCGCACGCCGGGGGCGGCCTGGCGGCGTTTGTATTCGTTGCGGTCCACGAGGCGTACGACCCTGGCCACGGTTTGGGGATCGAAGCCGGCCGCAACGATGTCCTCGGGGGCCTGGTCCCGCTCCACGTAGCGCTCCAGGATCGGGTCGAGCACGGCGTAGGGCGGCAGGTTGTCCTCGTCTTTCTGGTCCGGCGCAAGCTCGGCGCTCGGGGGGCGCACGAACGCGCGCTCGGGGATGATGGGGGCGCGCGCGTTGCGCCAGCGGGCGAGCCGGTAGACCAGGGTCTTGGGCACGTCTTTCAAGGGAGCGAATCCACCCGCCATGTCGCCGTAGAGTGTGGCGTAGCCGACCGCCATCTCGCTCTTGTTGCCGGTGGTCAGGACCAATTTCCCCGTCTTGTTGGAGATGGCCATGAGGATCACGCCCCGGCAGCGGGCCTGGATATTCTCCTCGGTCGTGTCCGCGGCCCGCCCGGCGAAGACCTCGGAGAGACACGCGTTCAGGGCGATCACGGCCGGTTCGATGGGGATGATAGGGTGCGCGACTCCCAGGGCGTCGGCTTGTGATCGAGCGTCCTCCACGCTCATAGTCGCGGTGTATCGGGAGGGCATGAGGACCGCCTTGACCTTGGCCGGGCCCAGGGCGTCGACCGCGATGCACAGGGTGAGTGCCGAGTCGATGCCGCCCGAGAGCCCGAGCACGGCGCCCTGGAAGCCGTTCTTCGCGACATAGTCTCGGACCCCGAGGACCAGGGCCGCGTACACGGCCTCCTCCTCGGCCAGCACCGGAGAGACCTCGCCGGGCAGGAGATCGGCGCCCATCTCGACGACGAATAGGCCTTCGGCGAATTGCGGGGCACGCCTGGCGATGCGACCCGTGCTGTCCATCGCCACGGAACCCCCGTCGAAGACCAGCTCGTCCTGTCCGCCCACGAGGTTCAGGTAGACGATCGGCAGGCCGCCCTCGCGGAGCGCGCGCCGCAGCACCGCCTCGCGCTCCGGCCCCTTGCCGGTATGAAACGGGGAAGCGTTAATGTTGACGATGAGCCGCGCACCGGCAGCGCGCGCCTGGGACGCCGTGCCTTCGACCCAGATGTCCTCGCAGATGCTGAGCGCCGTCGGAACCCCCTCGATCGATACGACGGTGGGGTCGGACCCTGGCGAAAAATAACGCTTCTCGTCGAAGACGCCGTAGTTCGGAAGGTGCTGTTTGTGGTAGGTCGCGTCTACCATGCCTCCCCGGATCAGGGAGCAGGCGTTGTACAGGCTGCCTAGGTGAGGATGCGGATGGCCCAGGATGACCGCGATCCCCGTAATCGAACGTGCGATCCGCTCCAGGGCCTCTGCCACGGCCCGGGTGAGGCCAGGGCGCAGGAGCAGATCCTCGGGGGCATAGCTCGTCAAGGTCAGTTCGGGGAAGACGATGAGCCGGGCGCCCAGGGCGTCGCGCGCCTCCGATGCGGCCTCGATCACGCGCGCCGCGTTGCCCGCGATGTCGCCGACCCAGAGGTCGAGCTGGGCGAGCGCGATGCGCAATCCGGGCATCGGTCCGCCTACAAAGGAACGCCGGTACCTCTCAGCCGTTGAGGCAACGCGAGATGGCCGGGCCGATCTCGGCGGGCGAGCGCACCGTGACGACGCCGACCGCCTCCAAGGCCTCGAACTTGGCCTCTGCGCTCCCCTTGCCGCGCGAGATGATGGCGCCGGCGTGGCCCATGCGCTTCCCGGGCGGGGCCGTGACCCCCGCGATATAGGCCACCACTGGCTTGGTCACGTGCTCGCGGATGTAGTCGGCGGCGTTCTCCTCGGCCGTGCCCCCGATCTCGCCGACCATGATCACACCCTGGGTGTCCGGATCGCCCTCGAAGAGCGCCAAGCAATCGACGAAGCTCACGCCCTGGATGGGATCGCCGCCGTTACCCACGCAGGTGCTCTGGCCGAGCCCGCACCGGGTCGTCTGGTGCACGGCCTCGTAGTTGAGTGTGCCTGAGCGGGACATGATGCCGACGCAGCCGGGCTTGTGGATGCTGCCCGGCATAATGCCGATCTTGCACTGGCCCGGCGTGATGATCCCCGGTGAATTGGGCCCGACCAGCCGGGCGTCGGGGTAATGTGCCAGGCTGGCCCGCACCCGCAACATGTCGAGCACCGGGATCCCCTCGGTGATGCAGACGATGATGCGGATCCCGGCATCCGCGGCCTCGATGATCGCCTCCCCCGCGTACGGCGCGGGGACGAAGATCATGCTGGCATCGGCATCGGTGTCGCGCACCGCCTGCTCCACGGTGTCGAAGACCGGCAGTCCCAGATGGGTGTCCCCGCCGCGCCCCGGCCTGACGCCACCGACCAGCTTCGTTCCGTACTCCAGGGCCTGCTGGGCATGGAAGGTCCCCTGGTGCCCGGTGAACCCCTGACACACGACGCGCGTGCCCTTATCGACCAGGATCGCCATCACGCCCCTCCCTTGACCGCGGCGACGACCTTCTCCGCGGCATCCGATAGGTTGTCGGCCGGGGTGATCGGGAGGCGAGTCTCCGCCAGGATCGCGCGCCCCTTGTCCACATTGGTGCCCTCGAGCCGCACCACCACCGGGACATGCACGCCGACCTCCGCCACCGCCTTGATGATCCCTTGGGCGATGAGATCGCAGCGCACGATGCCACCGAAGATGTTGACCAGGATGGCCGCCACCTTGGTGTCGGAGATGAGCAGCTTGAAGGCCTCGGCCACTTTCGCGGCAGTGGCGTTGCCGCCGACGTCGAGGAAATTGGCCGGCTCCCCCCCGAACAGCTTGATGACATCCATGGTGGCCATGGCGAGCCCGGCGCCGTTGACCATGCAGCCGATGTTGCCGCCGAGGCTGACGTAGTTCAGGTCGTAACGCCGGGCGGTGTTCTCTTTCGGGTCCTCCTGGGTGGGATCGCGCCACTCGGCCAACGCCGTCTGCCGAAAGAGGGCGTTGTCGTCTACCGCGACCTTGGCGTCCAGGGCCTCGAGATCGCCCGTGTCCGTGATGATGAGCGGGTTGATCTCGATGAGCGCCAGGTCCTTGTCCAGGAACAACCGGTACATGGCCGGCAGGATGGTCGCGAGCTGCTTGCCCTGTCTGGCATCGAGCCCGAGCTTGAGGCCCAGGGCCCGACATTGATACTGGAGCAGCCCGAGCAGCGGGTCGATGGTGAAGCTCAGGATCTTGTCGGGCTCGGTCGCGGCCACCTCTTCGATGTCCATGCCGCCGGCCTGTGAGGCGATGACGGCGATGCGCCCCTCTTGCCGGTCCACGAGCATGGCGAGGTACAGCTCGCTCGCGATGTTGGAGGCCCGTTGGACGAGCACGCAGTCCACCGGTTGGCCTTCCGGTCCCGACTGCTTGGTGACGAGGCGCTTGCCGAGCAGATCGCGCACCACGGTCTCGACCTTGTCGAGCCCGTCGCAGAACTTGACGCCCCCCGCCTTGCCGCGGCCTCCGGCGTGTACCTGGGCCTTGACCACCCACGGCGCCTGGAACTCGGAGGCATGACGAAGGGCCTCCTTGATGGAGTGCGCGGGGCGCCCCGCGGGGACCGGGATCCCATACTCTTCGAACAGTTTCTTGGCTTGGTATTCGTGTAGATTCATTCCTGGGGCTTCCTCGCTGCCTATCCCGTTGCCGCTTGCGGGTCTCTCCGCCGCACCCTAAGGTGATCCGGCCGCAGGACGGAGACTATAGTCAAATCCGCCGGCTAAGGAAACCCGATTGCATGGGGCCCGATCACAGGGGCTTGGTAGGGGCACCCCCCTGTGGGTGCCCCGTAACCAACAAAGCCCGATCACAGAGCGCCCGATCACAGGGGCTCGACGACGCGGGACGAGACCGTTCGCTTTGGATCGATATAAGCCATCCGCTCATGGGCCTATTCCGTACTCTCTTGGTGCTCGCCCGTCTGGGTGGTGCTGCGACTCTTCTCGCGGGCGCGCGCGGTGCCGAAAAACGAACGCGGCGCGGCACTCCCCGACATGGTCCGGTGCGAGCATTGCGGCCTGTATCTGGCCGCACATGAAGCCACGAGGGCCGGTGGCCGCTATTTTTGCAGCCCCGAGCATGCCGAAACGGGGCGCACCATGATGAGCCTCGTTGTCGCCGAACAGTTCCTCACCGGCCCGGCCGGACGGATAGGTCTACGTTATTTCAGCCTGTACCGGCTGGCGCTCGCGATGCTGTTTCTGATCCTGGTGTGGAGCCGGGGCTTGCCGGCACCGCTAGGCACCGACCACCCGGCCCTGTTCGGCATCGTGGCCCACGTCTACTTCGGCCTCGCCGTGCTGGTGCAGATCGCACTGGAGACGCGCGCCGCCCGTGAATCGGCGCAGGTGCTTGCGCAGGTGCTCCTCGATATCGCCGCCATCACGCTATTCATGTATGCGAGTGGCGGCGTGGGGAGCGGCTTCGGCACGCTCCTGGTCGTCAGCATCGCCATCGGCGGCCTCTTGACCGAGGGCCGGATCGCCTATCTGTGCGCAAGCTTCGCCACCTGCGCGGTCTTGACCGAGGAGCTCTGCCGCTGGCTGGACTCCGATCTGAGGGCCGCCGACTACACCCAAGCCGGTGTACTGGGTGCGGCGTTCTTCGCGACCGCCTATGTCGGCCACGGCCTGGCCCGGCGCCTGTGCGCGAGCGAGGCCCGCGCCGCACGCCAGGCGGCCGATCTCGAGAACCTCGCGCGCTTGAACGAGCGCATCGTGCAGCGCATGCGCTCCGGGATCCTGGTGCTCGACAGAGACTCGCGAGTGCGGCTCATGAACGACGCCGCCCTCGCATTGCTCGGACGGGCACGGCCATTGTCCGGACAGCCACTGACGGAACATTGGCCCGAGTTCGAGGCCCACGCGCGGGCCTGGGACTCCGGCCAGGCGGCGGCGACGCGCCTCTTGCGCTCACCCGCGCGCGATGCCGAGGTCCTGGTGTCCCTCGCGGCGCTCGCGCCAGGCTCCCAGGAGGGCACGCTGGTGTTCGTCGAGGATGCCGCCGAGACGCGCCAGCGCGCCCAGCAACTCAAGCTCGCCTCGATCGGGAGGCTCACCGCGAGCATCGCCCACGAGGTCCGCAACCCGCTCGGGGCTATCAGCCACGCGGCCCAGCTCCTGTCCGAATCCGAGGCCACGAACGAGGAGGACCGGCGGCTTATGCGCATCATCCAGGATCATTCGGGGCGCGTGAATCGGATCATCGAGAACGTGCTCCGGATCGGGCGGCGCGACGGCACCGCACCCGAGGTCTTCGCCATCGGGCCGTGGCTCACGGCCTTCGTCGCCGATCTGATCGAGCGCCGGCAACTCGTTTCGGAACAGGTGCTAGTCGCGGGGGAACCCGGCGATATCCGGGTGCTCATGGACCCGACCCAGTTGCACCAGGTCCTATGGAACCTGTGTGAGAACGCCTTGCGCTACAGTACGGGCAGCCCGCTCCTCACGCTCTGGTGCGGCCGGAAGCCCATCTCGGACCGCCCGTATCTCGATGTCATCGACCGCGGCCCCGGCATCCCCGAGGACATCGTCCGCCACGTGTTCGAGCCCTTCGTGAGCCGTGACTCCACGGGGACGGGGCTTGGGCTCTACATCGCCTCGGAGCTCTGTGAATGCAACCAGGCCACCCTGAGCCTGCACGCCAACGGCCCCGAAGGGTGCACCTTCCGCATCGGCTTCGCTCATCCCGGATGCCAACAATGGATCGCCTGAGACCCAACACCCTCGCGCTCATCGTCGACGACGAACCGGACATCTGCGAGCTCCTGGAGATCACCCTGTCTCGCCTTCACATCGGCTCGCGCCGGGCCATGAGCCTGGCACAGGCCCATGAGCTCCTGAAGCGATATGCGTTCGATCTGTGCCTGACCGATCTGCGCCTGCCGGACGGCGATGGCATCGCGCTCGTCGCGCACATCCAGAAGACGTCCCCGCGCACCCCGGTGGCGGTGATCACGGCCCACGGCAGCATGGAGACCGCCATCCAGGCCCTCAAGGCCGGCGCCTTCGATTTCATCACCAAGCCCATCGACCTCGGCGGGCTCAGGGCCGTGGTCGGCCAGGCCCTGCGCGTCTCGGAGCGCCGCCCCGAGGCGGAGACCCGCCTCATCGGCGATTCCGAGGCCATGCGGGCGATCCGCGCGACTATCACCAAGCTCGCCCGCAGCCAGGCGCCGGTGTACATCTCCGGCGAGTCGGGGACCGGCAAGGAGTTGGTGGCCCGCAACATCCACGATCAGGGGCCCAGGGCCGGCCAGCGCTTCGTCCCGGTCAACTGCGGCGCCATCCCGCAGGACCTTTTGGAGAGCGAGTTCTTCGGACACAGGAAGGGCAGCTTCACCGGGGCTGTGGCGGACCAACCGGGACTCTTCCAGGCCGCGCACGGGGGGACCTTGTTCCTAGACGAGGTGGCGGAGCTCCCCATCCCCATGCAGGTCAAGCTCCTGCGCGCCATTCAGGAGAGGTGCGTGCGCCCCATCGGTGCGCAGCAGGAGGTGCCGGTCGATGTGCGCATCCTGAGCGCTACCCACAAGGACCTCGCGGCCCTGGCTACCGACGGCCGCTTCCGCCAGGACCTGTACTACCGCATCAACGTCATCGAGCTGCACGTCCCCCCGCTCAGGGCACGGCGCGAGGATATCCCCGAACTGGTAGCCGTGGTCCTCCAGCGCCTGACCCAGCACGGCAAGACCGCCGTCCTGTCGGACCGTGCCCGGGAGGCGCTCCTCTGCTACCCGTTTCCGGGCAACGTGCGCGAGCTCGAGAACGTCCTGGAGCGCGCGCTGACCCTTTGCGAAGGCGAGATCATCGAGCCCGCCGACCTCGATCTCAAACGCCCCACCGTCCAGGAGGGCGCCGAGAGCCCTGACGACGCCAACCTCGACCACTACCTCGACGGCCTGGAGCGAAAGCGCATCACCGGCGCCCTCGCGCAGACCCGCGGCAACAAGACCGGCGCCGCGAGGCTCCTCGGCATCACCCTGCGCGCGCTGCGCTATCGCCTGGAAAAGCTCGGGATGGAGGCCTGAGGCAGCGATTGCTAGCGTTGAACTGGCGGTAGCTGCGGGGCCTGCGGAGCGTGCTCCTGCACGGCCGGCCGAGCTGGTGCTTGGGTCGTAACAAGGGAAGGTGGTGGACGCTCATGCGCTCTCTCCGGCACAACGGGGTCCATGGGTCACCTCAGCCACTCCACGATCGAACGCAGGACGTAGAGGCCGACCCCGCCGGTGATGATCCACTTGATCCAGGCGATGTCGGTCTGGAGCTTGGCGATGTCGGCTTTGAGCTCGGCCTTGAGCTCGGCGATGTCCACCTTGGTGGCCAGGCCCTGGCCGCCTTGCCTCAGGGCGTCGGCGAGTGCCTCGGCCTGGGCCTTGGCCTGGACATCCGGCACGCCGGCGGACTTCAATGCCTCGGCGTACTTGAGGGTGTCAAAGGTCACCGTTGTCATCGGTCTTCCGCCGCTCTACCCGCCCGTCCCAAGGGGCGCGTCGAGCAAACATATCAGCAACCGCCTGAAGGTGCGCGCGGTCCCGGGGCACAGAACCACCGCGCGTTGAACCCTATCGTTGCATAAATCCTGGGTGATTGGCGATCTTCCTCCAGGTAAACCTGACAGCCCCGCCTGGACTGTCGGATTGGCGGACAGGCCCAGCGTGTGCTGGAGCCCGGTAGGGCGGGTCAGCACCTTAAGCGCGTAACCCGCCCCAAAGCACCGGGTTGTGTTCTTCAACTAGATACTTGCATCGTAAATGTCGAACAATACCGCTCAAGCAATTCCTGATTCACATGCAAAGTCAATCAGCTGCAAGCGCCAGGGTAGCCCCTCCCCTGCGCAGCGGGGGAGGGTTAGGGTGGGGGCCAGGCGTGTCAGGCGGAGACGAGGCTTGGTCAGCGGCTGAAGGGCTTGGCCCCCACCCCACCCTCCCCCGTCCGCAGAAAGCGCGGACAGGGGAGGGAGTCTCCGGGTTCCCTCCCCTGCGTAGCGGGGGACGGTCAGGGTGGGGGTCGAGCGTCGCGGTTCGGATAGGCTCGACCCCCATCCTATCCCCCTATGAGTCCTTATGAGGGGGAAGGGACGATAAATTTCAAATGTCTTTGGCTAGGCTTCATCGAAGCCGTTTACGAGTCCCGGATCAAGTGCAGTCAACGTAGTGCTTCCCGCCGCTCCAACAGCATCTACAATGGCTGCCTGTGTAGCGCCAGGAATAGATCACGCGCGCATGCTCGACTCTTTTCGAGATAGGCGTTGATACCCGGAAGCCATTGCAGCCTTTCTCGTGCCGCACCATATCTTCGTTCGCTTTCGTGTCGAAGAGTACCGGCTCGCCTAGATCGTTGAACCTGATCTCGGCATCATGGTGACCTCCGTGGTGCAAACTGCTGCTTGCCGGCACCGCTTTACGGGTCTTTGCGTTGACAACGATTAGTTCCTCGCCCTTAAAGAACATGACCATGTCGGCACCGGATTCTCGTACTTGCTCGTCGATAGACTTCGCACAGGAACCCATTCCCACGTGCCCAATTTTGCTACCCTCAGTGGATGCCGCTTCATGGGCAACCGACTGCATACCGGTGTTGGGCCCGATCGCGGCAACGGTCGTTGCCCTGGGTCGGTGCAGCCAGAGGGTGATCGAGTAGCCTATACCGATACCCAAGGCCATGAGGATGAATGATTCAGTCATAGTATGTTCCTCAGAATGATAGAGATATAAGGTTGTCTGTCAGCCACGATCGATCTCTCGGGATCGGTCGAGGCTGCATTGCTTCTATTCTCCGCTATAGTTCAAGCCAATCAAGTGACAAAAGTCACAGCCATTCTGTGAAATATTACCCATCTCTCCTACGATACGGTTTCAAAAAGACCACAGGTTGATGCGCAAGAAGACGGCCCGCGAGGGTTGGAAGCGGGGAAGCTGTTGCGCCCCCTCGTTGAATGAATTCTGGTAGTCAAACTCTTCATCGAAAAGATTCCTGACCTCCAAGCCCACCAAACCGTAACGTTTGGGTAGCCGATAACCGATCGACGCATCCAGGGTCCAAAACCGCTCATGGGATCTAGACAAGTCCCGCAACGCCCGCCCCTTCGTCGCCTCTTGGTCGACATAGGTAGCGCCAAGCGTTGCAGACAATCCAGACGGATGAAAGTAGCTGATATCGAGCGGGAGGTAGTGGGTCCTCAACTCGGGCAAATCGAGAAATTCGCGTTCGGGTGGTTCGTGTATCCGGGGTAGCAGCAGACTCTGCCGCTCGAACGCTTCGAACTGATACTCGCCCGCAAGCGCAACTCTCGGGTGCGGCGCCCAATGGATATAGCCGCGGTACAAGCGCTCGTCCTGACCTTCTTCGAGCCCATTCCCAACCACGCGGGAGAGATCGCGCCACGAGAGCTCGAAGCCGCCATAGAGATCCCGAGAGAAACGCTGGTCCAGCCCGAATCCATAGCGGGTTGAATCCGTGCCATCTAGATCGTCAAAGAACTGATTGAACCCCGCAAGCTGCGTCGGCTCGAGCGTCTGATTGGTCACGAAGAAACGCTTGAGGACCCGAAAGGCTGCGGCGCGCAGCGTAGTAGAAGGTAAGATGTGCCATATCAACCCGAACTTGGGGTTAATCGGGTGCGTGTCGAGCGCGGCCGTATGGTACGAATCATAGCTAGCACCCAGGGTGAGTGTGGCCGAGGAGCCTAGAGAAACCGGTATGTAGGTGTAGCCGTGGATGTCCTCAGGGCGATCGACGCTGTCCTCGGATGGACGAGGGGCGCGCCTGATTACCAGCGTGCGATCCCGGAGCCTGCTGTAGCCGATCCCCGAGATGGTCTTGAAACGGTCACCCCGGAACAGGTGCTGGATCTCCGCGGCGTATCCGTCGATCGGGTTCGCAAGGTGGAAGGAACTCCGATCCGTTATGAACTCACTGTCGCTGTAGATGAACGAAGCCAAGAGGTCGTGATCAGCCCTTGGTTGGTAATGGGCCCCGATTCGGGCAGAATCCTGCTCGATCTCTTGGCGGAAGCTCGGGTCGATCTCGTCCAGGGTGATATCGACGACGCCGGCTTTCTGTTCCCTGTGCCGCAGCTCCGCTTGCAGGCTCAGTTCGGGCGTCACCGTCACCTGGCCGAACGCGTTGTAGACATCGTTCTTAAGGTCGTTGTTGGGGCGAAAGCCGTCCGTTTCGTAATGGAATTGTCCCAGGCTACCGGAGAACCGGCCGTGGATGCCGGATACCACGAAGTCATCGGCTACCGTGTCGTTGTTCCCGACGAGGACATTCGTTTGTAGGCCGAGGCCATTGCGCGTGAAGAGCGGATTATATTCATAGAAAGACAGGCTCGATGGGCCGGCGCCCTGCAAGATCGCGAGATCCGCGACCGCGAGCTCAGGCTGCAGCGGCGTGACGTTTAAGGGTTGCAGCAACTGCGATTGAAGGAGCTCGCTGACGCGGGCGATCTCGTGGCGTTGCAATGAACTGTATGAGTCGGCGAGAAAGCGGTGCGCCGAAAAGCTGGCGGGATCGGCGGTGACGGATTTCCACGCCTCGACCCGTGCTCGTTGCTGAAATCCGAGGTCATCGTAGATCCTTGCAAGGTTGGCGCTGCGCGCCGCGAGGTCTTGGTCGAGCAGGAGTTTCGAGCGATACACCGCACGGTTGTCGTTGAGCGCGATGGCGCGGTCGAGGTCGTGGAGTGCCTCGACCGGCCGGTTCGTGGTCTGCTTTTGGATGGCGTCGTAGAACCAGGGGGTAGGGTCCTTGGGATCGAGGAGCTTCGCCTGCTCGAACTCGGTGCTCGCGAGGCCCCCGCGCTTCTGCTCGTAGTAGGCCTTGCCCAAGTAGCTTCGAACCAGCGAGTTGTTGGGATCGAGGGCAGCGGCGATCTCGATCTCCTCGGTGCCGGCGTCGAGATCCCCGTCGCGGATCTTGGCGAGCCCCAGGCCCAGGCGCGGTAGGGGATCGGCGGGATCGCGGGCGATGGCGCGATCGAAGGCCGCCCGAGCCTCGTCGACCTCGATACGGGTGAGGTAGGCGAAACCCAGCACCGTCTGGGTGCGGGCGAGGTCGGGGTCGAGCGTCTCGGCCTTGGTGGCGGCCGTAAGAGCCGCGTCCAGATCGTCGCGGGAGAGCTCGAGCTCGGCGAGCTGGGCAAAGACCAGCGCATCCTCGGGCGCCAGCTGGGCGGCCTTCTCGAGGCTCTCGCGGGCCGGCTCGATCTCGAAGGCCGACTGCTCGGCATAGGAGCGGGCGACATAGGGAATTGCGGATCCCGGGGCCAACCGCACCGCCTCCGCGGCGAGCTTGCGGGCCTCGTCGCCTTCGTTCCGCACCACGGCGATGACCGAGCGCAGGGCGTAGACGCTGGCGTTCTCGGGGTCGAGCCGCTCTGCGGACCTAAGATCTCCCTCCGCCTCGGGGACGCGGCCGACCGAGAGCAGGAGCCCCGCGCGCAGGGTGTGGTAGCGGGCATCGCGGGCTCCCTCCGGCACCCCATCGAGCGCCGCGAAGGCGGCTGTGAAATCGTTTCGGCGATAGGCCAGGACGACCGGGCGCAGGGCCTCGGGGTAGGACTCCGGGCGGTTGTCGAGGAGCGGGGGATAGTAGAGCGCCCATTCGACGGCCTGGCGCGGTTTGACCACGATGCGACGCTCCGGGGCCTCGCCGGCGCGGGCCAGCGCCGCCTCACCGCCCCCGATCCGTAGCTGCCCCTTCGTGTTCTCGAAGAGCACACGCCCCTCGTACACCCATAGCTCCGCTCGGGCCGGATCGACGCGCAGCGCGAACTCCGTGCCCTCGACCCCGGCGTTGGCGATGGGCGTGCGAATATTGAGCTGCCGCGGTACCCGGCTGATGGCATGTAAGGCCCCTCTGAGCAGCTCCAGCAAGCCGGTCTCCTCGGGCTTTGCGGCGTCGTGCAGGACCAAGGTGCTGCCCTCATCGAGGTCTACCAGCGTCTGGTTGGCGAAACGCACCGTGGCCCGGCTCCGGGGACCGAGGCGCAGCCGATCGCCGGGGCAGAGGGATTGTTCGAGGCCGACGCGCTGCCAGCGCGGCGCCCCACCCTGGCTCAGCTCCACCTGGCCCTGGGCCTTGAAGACCTTAGCCATAGGCGGCTCGCAGGTCTGCCCGGAGGCGGGTGGTCCGAGGAGGCACAGGAGGACCCACACGACGGTCTGCCGTCGCGCACCGGCCACGATGGCTTGCCCGCAGCCCGGGCGCCGAATGGATCCCAGCTTTCGCAAGCGTCCCCTCTCGATAGCTCACCCGCATTTGCTATTCTCGCGATCTCCCTACCGCGGCGGATGCTATTCGGAAACAGCGCGCCTCGTCTGTGAGATTTCTCACACCCGAGATGTGACTTTTGTCACAAAAAATTCCTGAGACCGGCATGCCGAGCCCGGCAGCTCGGGCGGTCCCCTTCTTTGTTCTTTGTTCTTCCCCTCGCTTTTAGATGCGGCGCCGCCAGGGTCTATGCCCTGCGCCCACAAACCGCAACCGAGTTCCTTACGGCGATAGTACAACCACGTGCCCTGACGACCCAGTTCCGCGGCCCATTGCGGCGCAGTGGCGCGCGACCCTCACAGGCGTACGGCGCCTTCCCAGGGGGGTTCAGGGGGGGTGCGGGCGTAGCGCCGGCAGAGATCGAGGTAGAACTGCGCCGGCCCATCCGCGCCGTAGGCTTCGATCAGCGCCTCGAAGATCTCCCCGGCCTGTACCCAATCCTGTTGTTGGAATGCCGTCAGGCCGCTGTGGAAGTACAGGCCGCGGCGATCAAGGTCTACCCCGGTGGGCACACCTGGAGGTAGAACCTCGTGGAGCTCGATCGGCCGGCTCTTGCCCGCGAGGTAGAAGCGGCCGAGCGCGCGCGAGGCCAGGCCCTCGAGCCCATCGAGCACGGCGCCCGAGGCGAGGACGCGGGTGCCGAGCCTCTTGTTGGCATCCTGGATGCGCTGGGCGGTGTTGACCACATCCCCGACCGCGCGATACTCGTAGCGTCCGATCGCCCCCACGTTCCCGAGCACCAATTCACCGCAGTGCAGTCCGATGCGGGTCGGCAGATAGGGGCGGTCGGGCCCGTCTCGACCGGCCTCGACGGCCTTGAGGATCTCGAGGGCGGCCTGGCAAGCCTCTCCCCGGTAGCGGGGATCGGCATCGGCGGTGGCCCAGAGTGCCAGCATGGCATCCCCGATGACATCGGATACGAAGCCGCCGTGACGCCCGATGGGCTCGAACAGGGCCTCGTAATAACGGTTCAGGAGCTCGCGGAGCTTGCGTGGGGGCAGGCCCTCGGAGAGGGCGGTGTAGCGCTCGGCGTCGGTGTAGAGGCAGATCCCGTGGACCTCCATGGGTAGCTCGCCCCGCTCGCGGATGATGTTCTCGACCACGAAGGCCGGGAGATAGTGGCCGATCCCTTCGTGGATCGTGTCGCGCTCCTTGCGGGTGTCGAGATAGCCCCAGAACACGGCCGCGACGGCCGCGAGCGGGGCCTGCACGAGTGGGACCGCCAGCGGGACCCAGAGGTCGTGCCGGGCGAAGGCGTAATAGGCAATGGCGGTGTAGCCGGCCGCGAGCGCGAGCCCGCCGGGGATGACCAGGCCGGTCGAGACCCTCGCGAGCCCACCAGCGAGCAGGGCGGCCCAGCCGAGGACAACGAGACAATGCCAGAGGGAGGGGAGGGGATGCAGCGTGCGGCCTTCCAGGAGGTTGGCGAAGGCCGTGGCCCCGATCTCGACGCCGGTCATTCCCGAGTACACGGTCCTCATGCGGTCGTCGTCCCGCATCGAGCGACGGTCGGAGAAGCCGACGAACACGGCCTTTCCTTGGAGCGAGGGCAGCGCCTCTGCGGGCGCGGTCTCGCAGCGACCGTCTAGGATACAGGGGTAGTCCAGCGCGTGGATGGTCTCGGCCGGGCCATAGAAGCCGAGATAGCGGGCCGCCGGCCCCCCGAAGGCCTCGACCAGCGCAATGAGTCGCTCGCGACCCGCGAGGCCATTCATATATGAAAGGTTCGACCCATCGCGACGCAGCCGCCGGATGAGCGCCTCTCGGAGCGCCGGATGTTCGATGAGGAGGACACGCAGTCTTTCGGCGAGCGCGGAGAGATCGGTGGCCGCAAGGACCTCGTCGATGGCGGCCGAGGCGTCGAGGAAGCGCGGGCGGAGCCGTGTGAGCAAGCCCATGAGCGCGGGATGCCAGGGCCTCGAGTAGACGAGGAGGGCCGCCACTGGAAAGGTCAGCCGATCGCCGGCCTCAGGACTGAAGAGCCAGAACAGCTGCACGTTGCCGGTGCGCGGCAACGGAAAGGGGGCCAGCAGGGCGGCCGCCTCGGCGAGCTCCGGGACCGGAGGGGTCTCCTTCACGGCTCCGGCGCCGGGCGGGAGGCGCGGGGATCGGATCGTCTCGAGGTCGTCGAGCAAGGTCGTGAGCACCACATTGCCGGCCTCCCGGATAGCCTGTGACAAGGCCTGAGTTCCGGGCGCGTCGCGCGCCTTCTTGAAATGGATGTCGAAGGCGATCACCTGGGCCCCCTCGGCCTGGAGGCGCCGGGTGAGGCGCGCATGCACCTCGCGCGGCCAGTCCTCGACGTCGGCCTGCGCCGCGGGCAGGCCGATGTCGGGCGCAGTGGAGCGGTCGATGAGGACGGTCATCACCTCGGCCGGCGGCTCGCGCGGGCCGCGCAGGTGGAAGAGCGCCGCGAGCCCCAGGCTCGCCTCGAGATCGGCCTTGCCGCCACTGACCCAAGGGATGAGCGTGACGATGAGCCCGAAGAGTGCGGCCGAGCCACCGAGCACCAGCGACTTCTTCAAACCCTGCACAAACGCTACCTCGCCGCACCCGTGCCTTGAGCCGACCTCTATCTTATATATCAGGATTCCCGATCATGTTCCTCCCGATCCTGAGAGGCCAGTGGTGGCTGTTCCTTGGGTGTTCCTTGGGCCCTGCGTGAAACTCGCGATTGCCGTCCTGCACGTCGTGGTCGTGCTCATCGGATCGGATGCGTACAGCTTCTTCGGCGATCCGGGCATCGCGTCGCCAGGCTGAGAGCGGATCATGGCAGCCGGCCGTCATGACGCTCGTGCTCGCGTGGCTCTTCGTCGTCTACGCGGCCTATGGGCTATCGGGGGGCGGGCGTGATGCCTGCGCTTGCTGACCGGCGTCGTCCTCTGGATGGGCGGTCTCTACACCTTACTCACCGCCGTTGCGAGTCGTCCTCCTATTCGATGACGGACGGACGAAACGATATCGCGAACACTTGACGGCGGAAGTCATATCAACGACCTGTATAACCGGCTGCCAACGAAGCGCAGCGTAGTTGGCAGTCCGAGTTGCGAAAGTTAGGCGGTTTGGATGGGCAATGCTTCACTTTTGCCCGGCTCCTGTATATACCCTCCAGTTGCATAAATATCCACGCGGATCGTCAGGAAAGGGCATAGAAGACAGGGTTTTGGTGAGTTTATTGCATCGCGCTGGACGTCACCGGCGGTGATATCCAGCCTTTAAGCGAAATAAC
>JBOIDR010000012.1:0-55670 GCA_050740695.1 Gammaproteobacteria bacterium
TCGGGGGTGGGGGAATTTGACCCGGCCACAAGTGGAGGACTTTGAGGTGGCCACCGGGGTGGCATCTTGCACAACCACCTTAAAGCATAACCTGACAAATAAGTCAACTTATTTTGACGGGGCTCCTAAACCTTATGCTCGTTCTCGCCAATGGCGCATTCAAGAGCGGATCGACGTGGTTGTATGTCACGATTCAGCGATTGACCGGGTTCCCGCCGACACCCGATGAGTTCCGTAATCCTAATTGGCGTAACCACAGCATCGACCCGAAGAAACTGGCGGATGCATTGACCAAGCTGGATTATCACACCAATAACTATATCGTGAAGACCCACTTCGGGAAACCCGAGGAACGGGATCTGATCCTTTCCTATGAGGACGTTTATGTCCTGAACATCAAGCGGGATATACGCGATGTCGTGGTATCCGCTTATTATCATGACGTCCGTAGCCTCAACTACGAGGGCTCCTTCGAGGACTTCTATTGGTTGTGCGGCAAGAAGGTAGCCCAGCAGGTGAGCGATTATCAGGCAGTATGGTCGGTGCAGTCACCCAGGATCGTGACGTCGTCATATGAACGGATGTTGGCGGATTTTAGAGAGGAGTTCCGGCGGGTCAGCGCTTTTCTAGGCTTTCGTCCAACCGATGAAACCATCGAGGAAATTCGGACATTCTTCCAGATAGAACGGATTCGAGAGTTGTGGAAGGAAGAAAACGACAGGGTGTCCTTCTTTCGAAAGGGCGTAGCCGGCGATTGGAAGAACCACTTTACAGCGGATATCGAGGAAGACTTCGAGCGATGGCTCGGTACATGAAGCAAACACGAACTATAGACCTGCGGACACCATGACACGATCATTCACGTCGTTACGGAGCACGTTCTCTCGCAAGCTTTTCTCCTACCTAAGCTATTGATTTCCCTATCGTATCAAGATACCATTGTGATCATGAAACATCTCGTTTACCTGTATCACCATCTTCCCAAGTGCGGGGGCGTCTCGTTCATCGATGCCTGCTCGAAATGGTTCCCGGAGAAGCGCGAGCAGACCGGCAGTTATCCGACTCCTGAGCAGACCGCCGAGTTCGCCAAAACCCGCCTGGAGTTCGACGCCCTGCCGCCGAATTGCTTGGTCCACGGCCATCTGGTGCGCGATGGTATCCGGCCCTTCGAGCGTTACGGCGACCATATCGCCTCCGGCCGCTGCCGTCTCGTAATGACGGTTCGCGATCCGCTCGAGCGCCATATCTCCGCGTATTATCACCGGCGCAAGGTCGGCAAGGAATGGCCGGAACCGCTGGAGCGCTGGCTCGAGCACGGGAGTAACCAGATGGCGAAGTACCTGGGCGTCGACGAGAGGAACTGGAAGGAGCGCCTCACCGCGTATTTCGTGGTGGGCACCATGGAAGCCCTCCAGCTCACGATAGACGTCTTCGCAGCGAAGACCGGCAATCCCCGTGTCAAAGTCGCCCATTTGAACACCTCGCCCCGTGACGAGTCGTCGCTATCCCCGGCGACCATCGAGCTCTTCAAATCCAGGAGCCCGATCGACTACCGGATTTTCGAGTACGCCACGCAGCGGTTGCGCGACGACGCCAAACTGCTCGGTCTCCTGTAGATGGGTGGTTGACCCTCTATGGCTTACGGACTGGTCACCGTCTTCGGTGGAACGGGGTTCCTTGGCCGCCGTATAGTAGAGCGTTTTGGTGCGGCAGGCGCTCGTGTGCGGATGGCGGTGCGGCATACGACGGAGGGGGTCCCGCCCCAAGGGGGTGACGCAGACGTTGTCTACGCCGATGTACGCGACGGCACGAGCGTCGCCCGAGCCGTCCGGGACTCCGACGCCGTCGTCAACGCCGTCGGCCTCTACGTTGAGCAGGGCGAGGCGACCTTCCAGGCGGTGCATATCGACGGGGCGCAGGAGGTCGCACGAGCGGCGAGAGAGGCTGGGATCCCGCGCTTGGTCCACATCTCCGGTATCGGTGTCGATGTGAATTCAGAGTCCTCGTACGTCCGTTCTAGGGCCCTCGGTGAGCTTGCCGTACGGGAGGCATGTATGGAGGCTACCATCCTCCGCCCGAGCGTTCTCTTCGGCCGAGGAGACGCTCTCTTCCGGTCCCTTGCGGCGATCACGCGGATGTCACCCGTGTTCCCCCTTTTCGGTGACGGATCGACACGGCTCCAGCCGGTGTTTGTCGGTGATGTCGCGGAGGCGGCGGTGACGGCGGTGGGCTCTCCCTCGGGGCGTGGAAAGGTCTACGAGCTCGGTGGGCCTCGGGTGTACCGTTACAAGGAGCTCGTCGAGTTGGTGCTCGTGCACCTGAAACGAAGGAGGGTCCTGGTTCCGGTGCCGTACTTTGTCTGGGCGATCCAAGCTACCCTCCTCGGGATCTTGCCAAACCCACCCCTGACACGAGATCAGGTGACACTTATGAGCAGGGATAACGTCGTGAGTGATACGGCACTCACCTTTGCCGATCTCGGTATCACGCCACGATCGGTGGAAGCGGAGCTTCTTTCTATTAGGGCTTCGCTGTGAGTCGGTCCGAACGCGGTCGGTTGACAAAGCACGGGTCCTCCCTGCCCCGTCGCATGGAATTACAAACTCGCCTTCAGGAAATGCTTGGCGTAGTCGGTGATGATCCCGGTTACGCCGCGTGACAGGACCTCGTCCAGGGCCGTGATGAAGGTATCGATGTGCTCGCGCTGCGCGATTAAGGGCGGCTCGAGGCGGATCACATTGCGGTTGTATTCGGTGAAGGCCACGAGGATACGGTGGTCCTTGAGGAGCAGGCTCCCGACGAAGCCGCACAGGCTGCCTTTGAGCTTCTCGTCGAGCAGCGAGACGATGGGGCGTATGGCCATGGGCAAGGTCTGGCTGAAGTCGTGAAACTCGATCCCCACCATGAGCCCGAGCCCGCGCACCTCCTTGAGGATCTTCGGATGCTTGGCCTGGAGTCCGCTGAGCCCATCGAGGAGATACGCCCCTTGCCGTGCGCTGTTCTCGATGAGCCTCTCGTCGTAGAGGACATTCAGGGCCTCGATGGCCGTCGCGCAGGCCTCGCCGATCCCGCCGAAGGTCGCGGGGCCGTGGATGAGCGCGGTCTTGGGAGTCCCATAGGCCTTCATGTACAACGCCCGGCGCGCGATCATGGCCCCGATCGCGGTCTTGCCGCCCCCGAGCGACTTGGCTAAGGTCACGATGTCGGGGACCACCCCCTCGTGCTCGAACGCGAAGAACCGACCGGTGCGCCCGACACCGCACTGGACCTCGTCCGCGAGCCACACCACCTGGTATCGATCGCATAAGCGGCGCACCTCGCGCCAGTAACCGGGTGGCGCCAGCACGATCCCGCCTCCGCCCTGCACCGTCTCCAGGACCAGCACACCGATCGACGGGTCGCGCTTGAGCGCGGCCTCGAGCGCCGGCGCATCGCCGAACGGGATCCGCACGCGGTTATCCAGGAGCCGAAAAGTGGATTGATAGAACTCCGAATCGGTCACCGATAGGGCCGCGCGGGTCTTGCCGTGGAAGGACCGCTCGGCGTAGGCGATGGTGGAGCGCTCGCGCCCCTGGACCTTCTCGGCCAGCTTCAAGGCCGCTTCGACGGCCTCCGACCCGGCCGAGCCCAGGAACACCATATCGAGATCACCCGGGGCGATGCTCGCCAGGTTCCTGGCCAGCGCGCTGGCGTACTGGGACATGAAGGCGATCGCGATCTCGTGGCGCTTCTCTTCCTGGAAACGCTTGCGGGTGGCGAGGATGCGGGGGTGATTGTGCCCGAGCGCGAGCGATCCGAAACCGCCGAAGAGGTCCAGGATGCGCCAGCCGCGCTTGTCGGTGTAATACATCCCCTCGGCGCTCTCGATCACCACCTCGTGGAAGCCGAGGAGCCTGAGGAAATGGTACTGGCCCGGGTTGAGGTGCGCGCGGAACAGATCGGCGGTCTCTGCGACCGTGAGGGTCTTGGCATCTTCGACGCTCAGAAGCTCGGGTCTCGGGATCGCGGGGACCTCCCTCTCGGGGTGGTCAAAGGGTGCTGGTTCGGCTCTTGTGGCTATCATCGTCGTGCGCGGGGGTACAAGCCCCTGGTGCCTCCTTGGGTATTGAATTGGAAAGTTAGATCCCGGTCTCAACCCCAGGCGCCGTGCGAGATCCGAGCTCATGCGCCCCTCGGGATCGATGTCCTCCAAAACGCGCCGGAACTCCGCGAGTCTTGGGTACATGACCTCAAATATCTGACGGGGCAGGCAGGCGTCCTTCGCGAGGTACACGCGACCACCGTGATCTCTCGTGACGGCCGCGAGCCGGCTCAATAAATCCCGCGTCCCCGCCCGGTGGGGGAAGTCCAGCGCCAGCGTATAACCGCGCAGGGGGAAAGAGATCAATCCTCGCCCGTTGCCGCCCAAGGTTTTGAGCACCGCGAGGAACGACGCCGCGCGCGCGCGCGCGATCTCTTCGAGCAGCCTCCGGATACCCGGACCCGCGGCCTGGTCCGGTATCACGCATTGAAATTGATAGAACCCGCGCCTGCCGTACAGCCGATTCCAGTCGAGGCACGCGTCCAGGGGATAGAGGAAACGCTCGAGGAGCGTGGTCCGGGTCCGGCCCACCCGCGGGATGCGATGGTAATAAGCGCTGTTGAAGGCGGTGATGCTCCAGGGATTCAGGGCCGCCGCGGGGAGATCCAGAGGCAGGCGCAGGCGCCTCCGCGGTCCCGCCGGCAAGGGGGTCTCGGCGGGCTCGGCCGTCTCCAGGACCCCGCGACCGAGCCCCCCGGCGCGCGCCAGGCCGTCGATCCAGGCGACGGAATAGGTCGTCGCGGCGCGCGCCTCCTCGAAGGCCTCGAAGAATCCCGTGAGGTGAGGGATGCGTCGTTCCCTTACCACGACGGCATTGGAAGGCACGCGCCTGAGCGCGAAGCACACGGCCAGGATCACGCCACTCAGGCCCAGTCCACCGATCGTGGCGGCGAACCACTCGCCCCGCTCTTGCGGGCCGAGGCGCGCCACTTCTCCGCACGGCAAGAGCAGATCGATCCAGCGCACCTGGTCGCCGAAGCTGCCATGGCGATCGTGGTTCTTCCCGTGGATGTCGTTCGCGACCGCACCGCCGATGGTGGCGTAGCCGGTGCCCGGGCTCACCGGGGCGACGAAACCGCGCGGCAGGAAGTCTCTCAGTAGATCGTGGAACGTCACCCCGGGCTCACACACGATCTCGCCGCTCTGGGGATCGAAGGACAGGACGCGGTTCAAGCTCGCGGTCAGGATCACTCGCCCGCCGCTGTTGAGCGCGGCGTCGCCGTAGCTGCGGCCGCCTCCATGGCAGATGAGGCCGTGGTTATCGCGGGTGTGCCTCAGGGTCTCGACGAGCGCTTCCCGGCTGCGCGGGGCGCAGGCGAGCGCCGGGGCCCGGGTCAGGCGCCCGAAGCCGCAGAGATCTACGGCCTGCCAATGCATTTGGTTGTTTTCAGATGGCGAGCCAGATGATGGCCAGCGCCGAGGCGCCGACCCACCAGCTCATCCGGTCGCGGAGGGCGAAAACCAAGGCGTCTTCGTGCAGCCACCCGCGGTGGGCGAAGATCCATAGGCGGCCGATCCAATAGAGCAAGAGCGGACAGAGCAACCACAGGAGCTCGGGCCGGCTGTAGGCCGCATAGCCGCCATCCTGCACGATATACAGCGCCAGCACCAGGACCGCGATCTGCCCGCTGGAAGCCCCGAGGCCCTGCACCATCTCGATGTCGCCTCGGCGATAACCGCGTCCCTTGACCGGCTCCTCCGCGAGCGACTGCATGGCCGACAGCTCCGCATAGCGCTTGGCCATGGCCAGGCTCAGGAAGATGAACATCGAGAAGGCCAGGAGCCAGAACGAATGGGTTTCCGCGATCGCCAGGGTACCCGCGACGATGCGGATGCTATAGAGCCCGGCCAGCACCACGACATCGAGCATGAGCACGCGCTTCAATCGCAGCGAATAGGCCACGGTCATGACATAGTACACGCCCAACGTCATGCCGAACGCCGGCGGCAAGCTCATGAGCGCGATGGCGAAGGCGAGGATCAGGGTGACGGGGATCAAGAGGCTACCGCGCACCACCGAGATCCGGCCGGCCGCAAAAGGCCGCCGCCTCTTCCGGGCATGGTGTCGGTCGGCATCGAGGTCGAGCAGATCGTTCAGCAGGTACACGCTGGCGGCGCACAGGCTGAAGCTCGAGAAGGCCAGTCCCGCGTCCAAGAGCAGCGCGAGATCGTGGACCTTGTGCGAGGCGATGAGGGGGACGAACACCAAGAGGTTCTTGATCCACTGGTGCGGCCGCATGGCGCGCAGGTACTCCTTGACAGGAGCCTTGTCCTCCTCGAACGATCGCTCCAGGGTTGCCAGGCGTTCGGCCCCCGCCTTCACGCCCCGCTCAGGGGCGACCACCACCGCGTGGCGCGCCTCCGACCATACCTCGAGATCCTTGCGCGAGTTCCCGGCATAATCATAGCCGTGGGCGCCATAATCGGCCGTGAGTCGGGCGCGCTTGGCGCTCCCGGACAGGTTGGTCGTGTCGTCGGTCGCGAGCACGTCCTCGAAAAGATCGAGGTACGCGGCGACCTCGCGCGCGTATTTCTGCTGCGTGGCGGTCACCAGCACCAGGCGGCGACCGGCGGCTCGCTGCTCGCGCAGGTAATCGAGGAAGGGACCGTGGTAGGGGAGGAGCGTGACATCGAGATCCACGCGTTGCGCGATCTGTTGCTTGAGATGGGCCTTGCCCCGCAGGAGCCACACGGGGATCAAGAACAGATAGGCGACGTTCTTTCCGAGCAACGCAAACAGCGATTCCACGAACAGATCGGAGCGGATCAGGGTACCGTCCAGATCGACGCACAGCGGGACGGGATCCGCCGGCCCGGCCGACGCGTCGCGGGGCTCATGGCGGGCTGCGCCCGGCTCCGCATCGCACTTTGGATTGAGCCGACTGGTGCTCACGGGCAGTTCATCGTGGCAACGGGGCACGGCGGGCCGGCCTCGTGAGCCCCCGTGCTTCGGTCGGTTCTGTCGGTTCTATAGTACCGACTCGGCAAGTGTGTCGATCATCCCTGCGTTGATCGCATGCCCCGCGTTGACCGCATGCCCGCGTTGACTGCATCAATGACTTGACCCCTCTCGCTGCTGTCCCCAAATAACGCAGGTTTCATGCCTCTATCGTTCGCGTGTCGAGCGTTCTTCGTACGCGCTGCTCGTACAGCGTTCTCAACGAGCCGACCTATATCGCCACCGGCTACCTCGACATCGCGCTCTTGCTCACGCGGCTAGTGGAACCGCGTGCCGCGGCTCCGCCGCGCTCATCATTTGGTCTTCGGCGTGGGCTTTCTCACCCTTCGAGGGTATCCACTATCTCGCCGCCATACCTCCGTTTTCCGACTCTCCCATTTTATCGTGACAGAGCCGCGGCGCTATGATCTCCGTCGTCTCGGCCCGTGGGCCGAGTTCGAACGGCTGTACCAGGGACAAGACGCGGCGGGGAATACCCTCGATCTGTATCGGTTCTGGCCGATACGGGACTGCGCAATGGCACCGCCCCGGCACCAACGATGATGTGCGACACACGACCAACCCATGGGAGCTTTTCGATGCAGAAGTACATACCTTTGATCCTGGCTGTGGTGACGACCAACGCCCTGTCTCAGCTGCTATTGAAGCAGGGGATGCTGACCATCGGGGCCTTCGATTTCTCGACCGCGGTCCTGATGCAGACGCTGCCGCGCGTCATGCTCAACCCCTACGTGATCGGTGGCCTCTTGACCTTGATGTTCAGCATGGCCTTGCACCTCATGGTCCTGTCGCGGGTCGAGATCAGCTTCGCTTATCCGTTCTTGAGCGTCTCCTATGTCATCGTCCTGCTCGCGGGCTACTGGTTCTTCGGCGAAAATGTCGGTTTCATGCGCATCGCGGGCGTCGGGTTCATCTGTCTCGGGACCTATTGCATCGCGCAGACTTGACCAAACCTACATAGGAGAGTGAATGAAACACATCATCTTCGGCGGCGACGGTTTCGTCGGCCGGTATCTCGCTCGGGACCTGCAGACGCTCGGCCAAGAGGTCGTGATCTGCGATATCCGGCAGAGCGGGCTCCCCATCTATCCCAGGGCACGATTCGTACACACCGACATCACCCACCTCCAATCCTTGGAACAGGCGCCGGTCGGGGCGGACGACATCGTCTACAACATGGCCGCGCGCATGCTGCACCCCATCGTCTCGCGGCGCGAGCGCAAGGCGTATTTCTTTTCGGTCGACTATCAGGGTGCGGCCAACGTGATCGATCTCATGGGCCGTAGAGGGTGTAACAAGCTCATCCAGTTCAGCACCGACATGGTGTACGGCTTCCCGCTCGCGGCCCCGCCGATCCGCCCCGACCACCCGCGCAATCCCATCGGCGAGTATGCCGACAGCAAGCGCCTGTGCGAGGACCTGTGCATGCAACGGCGCGTGGACGGCCTCGATGTCTCGATCTTCCGGCCGCGGCTCATCATCGGCCCCGGGCGCCTGGGGATCCTGACCAACCTGTTCCGCTGCATCTCGCACCACCTCCCGGTCCCCCTGATCGGCGACGGCTCCAACCGCTATCAGATGATCTCGGTCTTCGACTGCGCCAGCGCGGCGCTACTGTCGGCACAGCAAGGCGTGGTCAATGGGGAATTCAACCTAGGGTCGAAGAACCCCCCCACCGTGCGTGAGCTGCTCGGGAAGGTCATCGAAGCGGCGGGGTCCCGGTCGTTCCTTGTCTCGACCCCCGCGGGGCTCGTCAAGCGCGTGCTCGCGGTGTTGGATGTGATCGGGCTCTCGCTGCTCGTCCCCGAGCAATACGAGATCGCCGATACCGACTTCATCGTCGACATCGAAAGCGCCGAGCGCAAGCTCGGTTGGGTCCCGCAATACGACGATGCCACCATGCTGATGGACGCTTACCGCGAGTACCAGACGGGCTCACGCAACCCGATGGTTGAGGCGCACTGAGCCATCCGGATCGCGGCCATGCGCACATCCGGCCAGACATCGGAGTGGGCACCCTAGCCGCCTTACGCCTCAGAAGACGATGGTTTACCCCGGTTGATGGCCTGCTGGCGCGTGTAGGACACTTTCCCCCGATCGTTCCGATCCATTGCGTACATACTCCCTTCCTTCAAACCGGCGCGAACACCATGTCCCGCACGATGTGCCCCCGCCGGCGAGCCTTCTGCTCATAGCGGGTGGGCGGGCGCCAGCAGGGTCTCGGGGCGAAGGCGGCGGTGCCGGCCAGGTTCACGAAACCCGCCTCGCCCGACATCACCGACAGGATATGCAGGGCATAGTCCTCCCAGTCCGTGGCCACGAAAACGCGTCCATGGGGCCGGAGCTTCTTCCGCAGAAGCGTGGCGAACGGGGTCTGGATCAAGCGGCGTTTGTGATGGCGCGACTTGGGCCAGGGGTCGGGAAAGAAGAGGTAGACGCCGGAGAGGGCCTGGTCCGGGATGCGCTCGGCAAAGACCTCCGCGGCGTCGTCCACGAGCACGCGGACATTGACCAGCGCGGCGGCGGCGATGTCGCGCAGGAGACGCCCGAGGCCTGGCCGGTACACCTCGACCCCGAGGTAGTCGTTCTCCGGGTGGCACGCGGCCAGGGCTACCAGGGTCTCTCCGGCCCCGCAGCCGATCTCCAGATAGCGCTCGGCCTCGCGCCCGAACAGGGCGGCAAGGTCGAGGACCCCCTCACCGTCCGGCACCTCGTAGCAAGAGGATAGGGTGTCGAGCGCCCGGCGTTGGGCCTCGGTGATGCGGCCCTCGCGGCGCACGAAGCTTCGCAACGGGGATAAAAAAGGGGTCGGGGTCAATTTTGTAACCTCGATGGACAACGATGATCAGCAGGCTCCGGCAAAATTGACTCCGACCCCTTTTTTATCCCCTCCCCCCTTTATCCTCATCAAAAAAACAACCCGTCGATCGGCGAGGAGGCACTGGCGTAGGCGCGCCGGGGGATGCGTCCAGCCCGATAGGCCTCGCGGCCGGCCGCCACCGCCTTGCACATGGCGCCCGCCATCAGGACCGGGTCCTTGGCCCCCGCGATGGCGGTGTTCATCAACACCCCATCACACCCGAGTTCCATGGCGATGGCGGCATCGGAAGCGGTGCCGACCCCGGCGTCGACCAGGATCGGGACCGTGGCGTTCTCGACGATGGTGCGGATGTTATACGGATTGCGGATCCCGAGCCCCGAGCCGATGGGAGCAGCGAGCGGCATCACGGCGACGCAGCCGATGCGCTCGAAACGCTTGGCCATGATCGGGTCGTCGTTGGTGTAGACCATGATCTCGAAGCCCTCGCCCACCAGCACCTCGGCGGCCACGAGCGTTTCCGGGATATCGGGAAACAGGGTCCTCTCATCGCCTAATACCTCCAACTTCACGAGCGCATGTCCTTCCAGCAACTCGCGGGCGAGGCGGCAGGTGCGGATCGCCGATGGGGCGTCATAACAGCCGGCCGTGTTGGGCAGGATGGTATAGCGGGTCGGTGGGAGCACATCGAGGAGATTGGGTTCGCCCGGATCCTGTCCGATGTTGGTGCGGCGGAGCGCGACTGTCACGATCTCCGCACCGCTCGCCTCGACGGCGCGCCGCGTCTCGTCGAGGTCGCGATACTTGCCGGTGCCGATGAGGAGCCGGGACCGATAGGGGACGCCGGCGATGACCAGTCGGTCTTCGCTCACGGTGATAAAGGGGGTCGGAGTCAATTTTGTGATCTCGATGGACCACGATGATCAGCAGGCTCCGGCAAAATTGACTCCGACCCCTTTATCACCGACTCATCCGCCCCCGATGGCGCGGACCACCTCCACCCGATCGCTTTCTTTCAGGCGGGCGGCCGCATAGCGGCCGCGCGGGACGATCTCGCCGTTGACCTCCACCGCGAACCGACCGCGAACGCCCAGGGCATCGAGGAGGCCGGCCAAGGTTAGACCCTCCGGCAGTTCCCGTTCCCTACCGTTCACTATGATCTGCACGGCGCGCAATCCGGGGATAAAGGGGTCGGAGTCAATTTTGCCGGAGACCGCTGATCGTCGTTGTCGATGGAGGTCACAAAATTGACTCCGACCCCTTTATCCCCGCGAGATCCACTGTCAATCCCTCCCGGGCCAGGTGGCATACGAGGGGCGAGCGCCGATCCGCGATGACGGCGAGCGCCTCGTCATGGATCCGCTGCAGGGCGCCATCGGTCGCCGAAGGGTCGTGGTGATAGAGATATAAGGCCTTGACCCCGGCATCGATCGCCAAGTTGACCGTATCCACGAAGCACGAGTGACCCCAGCCGCGTTTCCGGCCGTACTGATCCGGGGTGTACTGCGCATCGTGGATCAAGACGTCGGCGCCCTGCACCAAGGCCAGCTCGCGGGCGCGCTCCTCGCTCTCGATGCGGCGTAGATGATCGCGCTCGGCATCCAGGAATTCATGGACGCGATCCTCGATCGATCTCGACAGGAACCCGCATTCGTTGTCGGAGACATAGACGATGGTCTTCCCCGCTGCCTCGATACGATACCCGTAAGTCGCCCCCGGATGGTGGACATGATCATAATGGATCCGGAACGGGCCGTGGCGCAGGCCGCCGTCGTTCGGATCGAAATACCGGGTCCCGGCCATCCAGTGCTCGATCTGTACCGGAAAATAGGGGGCGCGCATCTGATCGGAGAGGCGCAGCCGGATCTCGTCCGAGTCCCTGCCGGGACCGAAGAAGGACAGGCGCCAGGCCGGGTCGAAGGCCGGCTGGAAGAATGGCAGGCCACAGATATGGTCCCAGTGGTAATGGGTGACGACGACCAGCGCCTCGCGCGGCGTGCCACCCCCCATCAGGTCCTCGCCTAGCGGGATGATGCCGGTTCCGGCATCGCAGATGAGCAGATGGTCATCGGCGCGCAACTCGACACAGGAGGTGTTTCCGCCCACCCCCATGTGGCTCGCGGCGGGCACTGCGTGCGAGCCGCGCACACCCCGGAATCGAAGGTAGGCCTCACTCATGCGCCCCGCGCGGCGCCCCTCGGCCCCGCCCTCGCGAGCCGGATCACCAGGTCCTGAATGGTGCGCGAGGCGACCGGCTTGGTGATGTACTCGGCTCCGAGCTGCCTCGCGATGCCCTTGTCCTGGCGGTAGTCCTTGGAGCTCATCACCACCACGGGGGTGTCGCCGTGCAAGGGGTGGCCGCGCAACTCCTCCAGGAACGTCAGCCCGTCCTTGCCGGGCATGATGATATCCAGAAAGATCAGGGCCGCACCGCCGCCGGAGAGGTATTCCAGGGAAGCCGACGCGGACGGGTAGCACTTGACATCCACGGCCAGCGGCCCCATGCAGAGCTCGAAGTAGCCTCTCACGGCCGCGCTATCGTCGATCACCACGACCGTGGGCAATCCGGATTGCATCCCAATCCCGTGACCTGTCATCGGAGTGCCTGCCGTGGAAGCCACAACCTGGCCGCCCCTACCGCTGCCGCGGCCCGCCCATCATCGCCTCCGTCCTGATCGCTCCGCCAGCCGCTTTTCTTCCCTCTCCCCTCCGGACCCTCCGGGAGAGGGCAGGGTGAGGGGAGCAAAACCGCCGGACCGGTTCGGCACTGCCGCCTTAGCAGAAAGAACCGGCTTATGTTTACAATCTTCCGGCACGGTGTCTTGTCATTTGCTAGAACTATACACCATCGATCGACCGCACGCGCGCCACCGGACCGGGACGCCGGTCACGCAAACTCCCGCGCGGCCGGGCCGGGGCGCGGGTTACGACAGATGATTACCGCCGTTCAGCGTTGGATCTGGCTCCGGGTGATGGCCTGGCTTACCCGGGAAAAACCGGGCGGCGAGGGCCCTTTCATCGACTTCGAGCGCCTCAGCTATGAGCTCAGGCCCTGTGACGTCCTCCTGGTCGGGGGTCATACCCGGCTGAGCGAGATCGTCAAGACCATCACCTTGAGCCCGTGGACGCACTCGGCGCTGTACATCGGGCGCTTGCACGACATCGACAGCCCCGCGTTGCGCGAGCACCTCGCCAGGTTCTACAAGGGCGACCCCAGCGCGCAGTTGCTGATCGAGGCCCTGGCGGGGCGCGGCACTGTGGTGGCGCCGCTCAACCATTACCGCGACCATCCCCTGCGGATCTGCCGTCCCTCCCTGATCTCCAGACAGGATGCCCAGCAGGTGATCGCCAACGCCGTCCAGCGCCTGGGCCATGACTACGATGTCCGCCAGTTGCTCGACCTCGCGCGCTTCATGTACCCCTACGGGCTCCTCCCACGCCGCTGGCGCTCGACCTTGTTCGCGCACAAGGCCGGCGTCAATACCCGTTGCATCTGTTCGACGATGCTGGTCGAGGCCTTCCAGGGCGTGAACTACCCGGTGCTCCCCATCATGCAGCGCGGCTCGGCGGGACAGATCCGCCTCTATGCGCGCGACCCGCGCCTGTACACGCCGAAGGATTTCGACGACTCGCCGTACTTCGATATCATCAAGCACCCGTTCATCGGCGAAGGCGACGTCGCGGGTTACCGCAAGCTGCCCTGGAACCAGGAACCACCGGGCCCGCGGTGAACGGAACTTCTTGGTCCTGGAAAAAGGGGGATGGAGACAAGTGCCTCAATCCATCGCCCGCGCCACCAAGACGGCGTTGGTGCCGCCGAAGGCAAAGGAGTTCGAAAGCGCCAATCGAATATCCACACCCTTGCGGCCGCGGTCCTGCACATAATCGAGATCGCACTCCGGATCCGGGATGTGCAGGTTGATGGTGGGCGGGATCGCGCCGCGACGCACGGCCATGAGGGTCGCCACGAACTCCATGGCCCCGGCGGCGCCGAGCAAATGGCCGTGCATCGATTTGGTCGCGCTCACCGGGATACGGCGGGCGCGATCGCCGAAGACCTCTTTGATCGCCTGGGTCTCGACGAGATCGTTCTGCAGGGTGCCAGTACCGTGGGCGTTGATATAGTCGACGTCCGCTGCGACCGCCGCCGCATCCGCGAGCGCCAGACGCATGGCGCGCGCCTGGCCCGCGACCGAGGGCCGCGTGAGGTGGCCGCAATCGGTGCAGAGACCGTAACCCCCGATCTCGCCCCGGATCGGGGCGCCGCGCTCCTCGGCATGGTCCAGGGATTCGAGCAGGAGTACCGCCGCCCCTTCGCCGAGCACGAGCCCGGTGCGGTCCTTGGCGAAGGGTTTACTAGAGCGCGCCGGATCCTCGGGGTCTTCGATCGCGAGCGTGCGCAAGGCGTCCCAGGCCTTGAGCGTCCCTTGTGTCAAGGGCGCTTCGCTGCCCCCCGCGAACATCACCTCCGCTTCCCCGCGCCGTATTGCCCGATAGGCCTCCCCCACCGCCACGGCCGACGAAGAGCAGGCGGTCGAATAGGTGATGTTCGGGCCTCCGAGCGCGTGCTCCAGCGCGATCCACGAGGCGGGGGCGTTGTTCATGGACATGAGCACCGTGTAAGGCCGGACCCGATCCGAGCCCCTGCCATAAAAGGTCGCGTAGCCCTCATCGGTGGTCTCGGCCCCGCCCATGCCGGTGCCGAGGTACACCCCGATGCGGTCGCGGTCCTGTTTCGCGAGATCGAGCCCCGAATCGGAGAGTGCCTGGCCGGCGGCGACGATCGCGAACTGGCTGGCGCGGTCCAGGATCCGCAGCCGCGGCTCGCTGAAATGCCGGGCCGCGTCGAACGCCGCCCGAGCCGCGACCGTCACGGAGAGGCGCTTCCGGAATTCGTCCGGGAGACGCCGGACCCCGGAGACGCCGGCCACGAGGTTTTCAAAGAACGCGGCGGGGCCGTTCCCGAGTGGGGAGATCACGCCCATCCCGGTCACCACGACACGCCTCAAGGCACAGGCCCCCGATCGGAATCGACCGGTGCCGCGTCGGCCAGCAGGTGCTCGATGCAGTCCACGACGTCCTGCACCGTCTTGAGCGCGTCCGCGTCGCGCGGAAAGGTCACCCCGAACTCATCTTCGATCTGGAACATCAGATCGATGGTGCCCATGGAATCGAGCCCGAGCTGCTCCAGCGATGCAGTGGGATCGAGGTCTTTGCGCTCCAGATCGAAGCGTTTGACCAAGAGGTCTTGTAGTCGTTGTAAGATCGTCATCACGCTCTTCCCCCTCGCGCCAATAGTCCCATCCTCGATGCGCTCATCGCCCCGAGACCAGCGACCGGTGGCGCATACCGCCACGCGAACCGTATCGGAACGATATCGCGAGAGCGAGGAAGGCGGCAACCGTCGCACGGGAAAAGACAGAGACGCGCAGACCTAGCCCCTGCACCCCCGTTCGCCAGCGCCCTCTCCTAGCCCCGACTTATGGCGAATCGGCTACGTCGGGCTAGCCCACCCTGGGGTGCCCGCTTAGCCCCTTGATCCAGGCACATGCTGTGCTTTAATAATAAAAGGGTTACGGTGTCAACGGACGAAAACAGGTCAACCACCGACCGTAACTCGGATCGATCGGTGTATCGTCACGGATCGATGCATGGGCATGGACCGCCGTGGAGATCCTTCAACCCTGGGAGAGAAACATGGCAAAGACAGCAGCCAGTGCGAAAAAGCCGGCCAAGCCGGCGGCCAAGACCGGGAAACCCGCGGGTCGGGCCGCCCCCAAGACGGCCGCGAAGCGCAAAACCAAGTAAAGCGGCCGCGGTCGCGGCAGCGTTCACAAGGCCGGGGATCGTCAGAGAACCGGCCTTGTTTTTGTTCGAGCGCCATCCGCACGATGCCTCCCGGCGATTTCGCCGCCCAACGCGCGATTCGTCCCGTCGCGTTGCAGACTGGCACGGACCACCGGTAACTACGCCGCTCATACCGATATTCCTTCCAAGCGTTTTCCTTTGGCGCCGCCGCGCTGCTCGTCGAACTGGAGGGCCGCGAGCCGCGCGTACAAGCCGCCCTGACGCACCAAGGTTGCGTGGGTGCCGACCGCCACGATCTCTCCGCGATCCAGGACCACGATGCGATCGGCCCGACGCACCGTCGCCAGACGGTGCGCGATGACGATCGTCGTGCGGCCCTCCATGAGCCTGGCCAGCGCCGATTGCACGAGCCGTTCGCTCTCGGCATCGAGCGCGCTGGTGGCCTCATCCAGGAGCAGGATGGGCGGGTTTCTCAGGATGGCGCGCGCGATCGCGATGCGCTGCCGCTGTCCCACCGAGAGCCTCAAGCCGCGCTCGCCGAGGAAGGTGCGGTAGCCTTCGGGTTGACGCGCGAGAAACTCGTCGGCCACCGCGGCACGTCCCGCCACCATCACCTCCGCATCACCGGCCTCGGGCCGCCCGAGACGGATGTTTTCCATCGCGTCCATCGCGAAGATCACGGGTTCCTGCGGCACCATGGCGATGCGCTCGCGCAGCGCCTGCGGGTGCGCCTCCGCGATGTCGACGGCGTCGAGGCGGATGCTGCCCGCCCCGAGATTGTAGAACCGCAGGAGCAGGCGAAACACCGTGGTCTTCCCCGCACCCGAAGGCCCGACGAGCGCCACCGTCTCCCCCGGCTCCACGGTCAAATCGAAACCCCGGAGCGCGGGAATTTCCGGCCGGGTCGCATAGGCGAAGCTCACATCGCTGAATTCGATCCGGCCGCGCGTGGGATGCGCGAGCGAGCGCGCCGGGACGGGTGCGCGCACCTCGGATCCGGCTCGCAATAACTCCATCAACCGTTCCATGGCGCCGGCGGCGTGCTGCACATCGCCGAACACCTCGCTCAATGCCGCCATAGAGACCGCCACGATTCCGGCATATAAAACGAACTGCCCGAGCTCCCCACCGCTCATTTGCCCCGCGAGGACCGCCTTTGCGCCCACCAAGAGCACGAACAGCATGGCCCCCGACACGGCCATGATCGCGAGCGCCGCAAGCGCGGCGCGATTGCGAAAGCGCGTCCTGGCCGCCTCGAAGGCCTGCTCCACCCGTTCGGCCATGCGGCGGGCGAACCTTCTCTCGAGCACCGCGGCCTGCACGGTCGCGATCCCGTTCAAGGTCTCCCCCGCGAGCGCGCCCGCCTCGGCGAGCCGGTCCTGGCTCTGGCGCGACAACCGCCGGGCACGGCGCCCCAGCACCATCAAGGGCGCGAGGGCGGCGGGTACGAGCAAGAGGACGAGGCCCGCGAGCCGCGGGCTCGAAAGCCCCATCAAGACCAGGGCGCCGCAGAGCGTTACCGCGCTGCGCAAGGCGATGGACACGCTCGATCCGACCAGGGACTGGACCAAGGTCGCATCGGCCGTGAACCGGGAGAGCACCTCGCCGGTGGGGGTGATTTCGAAAAATCCCGGGCTCAAGGTGATGACTCTCGCGTAGACCGCGTTGCGGAGATCGGCGACCACACGCTCGCCGAGCCACGACACGAGGTAGTGCCTCAAGGCGACGCACACGGCAATGAGCGCAGCGATCGCGAACAAGGCGAGAAACTGACGGTCGAGGGGGCGATCGAGGGCAGCGGCCTCGGGGCCCAGGAGCCCGGCGTCGATGATGCGCCTGAACGCCATGGGCAGGATCAGCAAGGCGCCGGAGGCCACCAACAGCGCGACGGCGGCCAGCGCCATGATCGCTGCGTAGGGTCGCAGATACGGCAGCAGATCGCAGAGCGGTCTCAAGCGGCCCGGCGCGAGCGCCCCCCTATTCCCACTCTTCGCAAGGGGGGGTTGGGGGGCGCGTCCCGCCGCGCCTGTCACGGCCACCTTTTTTTCATGGTAGCCACGTCATGACCCACCCAAGACTCTCGCCGCCGCGGCTCGATCGATCCGCTAATCGGTACGGCGGACCCGATACGCGATCGATAAGAGATACAGGCACAGAAACAGCGCGAAGTAATACTCCTGCGGTTCGCTCCAGCGGATGGCGAACGGCAGGGGGCCGATCCCGAACCAATCCTCGAGGCGATCGGGCACACGCACGAGGATCGCGAGGAGCGCGCTCGGCAGGCAGATATAGGTCGGCCAGAACCAGATACGCCAGTCGTCCTTTTTCTCGCCACCACGCCGCAGGAGCACATGGATGATCCCGCCGTAGAGCACGAACCCCTCGAGCAGCAGTCGCGGTTTTTGATCGAGCCAACTGCTGATGTTGTGTAGGTTGGTCTCGCCCTGGTCGTTAACGGCCATGAGCGACTCGGGTGTGGACCAGCCGAAGAGGTGCTGGCCCCAGCTCAGCTCTTCGCCGGTCAGATACACGCAGGCCAGGGTGACGAGCGCTACCCAGCCCTGTAGCCAACCCGTCGGGAGACGGGTCCGATGGCGCAAGGCCGCGATCCCGGCGACGACCCCGAGCGCCGAGCAGAGGGGCGTGGCCAACTCGACCACCCCCAACTCGTTATCGAACCAGCGGGTGTAGGCCGCTCCACTATAAGCCCGAACGCCCAATTCCAGGATCAAAAGGAGCGGCGGGAACCACAGCCACAGCCAAGGTGGCGGTTCCTCTTGGGACATCGGCGCCCGAACCGTGGCCGCGGGGCTGCTCATCCGGGGGAATAGAGATACCAGTAGCGATCCGCCACCAAGAGGAGGAACAGGATCGCCAGATAATAGATCGAATAAGCGAAGGTCTTCATCGCCAAGCGGTCGTCGTGGTCGCGCTGCATGCGGATCGCGTGATACAGGAAACCGGCGTCGAGGACGAGCACGCCGGCGAGGTACCAGAGACCGCTCATATAGGTCGCGAACGGCAAGAGGCTCACCACCGTCAGCACTACCGTATAGAGCAGGATCTGCAAGCGCGTGTAGTCGAGGCCGTGGGTGATGGGCAGCATCGGGATCTCGGCCTCCGCGTAGTCCCCGCGCCGATAGATGGCGAGCGACCAGAAATGCGGCGGGGTCCAGGCGAAGATGATGAGAAACAGCAACAGCGCGTGCGGGTCCACGCTCCCCGTCACGGCGGTCCAACCGAGCACCGGCGGTGCCGCCCCGGCCGCACCGCCGATCACGATGTTCTGGGGCGTCGCGCGCTTCAGGAACATCGTATACACGACCGCATAGCCGATGAGCGAGAGGAGGGTCAATACCGCGGTCACGATGTTGACATAGAACCCGAGAAGCCCCATTGCCGCCACCCCCAGCACCGCGGCGAACCAGAGCGCCCTCTGCTTATCGAGGGTCCCCTGTGGCAGGGGCCGCCAACGGGTGCGGGACATGAGCGCATCGATGCGGTGATCGGCGACCTGGTTGATCACGGCCGCCGAAGCCGCCGCGAGCGCGATGCCGAGTGTCCCGCACACGAGCGCCTGGAGCGGCACCTCGCCCGGGCTCGCGACTAGCATCCCGGCGACCGCGGTCAGCACGATGAGCGCCACCACGCGGGGCTTGCAGAGCGCGTAATATTCGCGCCAAGCGACCGATGAACGAGGCTCGACGGCCTGATGCTGGGGCATGGTGGAGGGCGTGACCCGGGGGATGACGTTGCCTGGGATTGGCATCGAAGGATAGCATGGATGGGCGGTGCGGCCCCTCACGGAAGATCCGAAGGGGTCCAGCCCGCGACCCTCGCGGAGAGGGTAGCGATGGAGTGCATTTCCGGTCGCCCTGGCGTCGAGTCAGTATACGTCGCGGATCTTGCGGAACCGCTTGTTTCCCGAGGAGGTGGGTGATGCCGCCGTCGAGCGCGCGGACTCTAGGCGAGGCGTGGACCTGACGGCCCAGACATGGGTAGCCATTCCGGCCCGCAAGAGCGGCTATATTCAGGGGATTGACACCGACGCCCTGTTCAAGATCGCGCGCGAACAGCGCATGGTCGTGCGGATGGAGAGGGGGATCGGCGAATTCGCCATCGAAGACTCCCCCCTCGCGTCCGTGGCCGGCAAGCAGCCGGACGATGAGGCCATTCGGAAGCTGAACGCGGCCTACACCGTGGGCCGGCAGCGCACGGTGCATCAGGACGTGGCCTACGGTATCCGGCAGATCGTGGATGTCGCGCTCAAGGCGCTGTCGCCCGGCATCAATGACACCACCACCGCGATCAATTGTGTCGATTACCTCGGGGCAATCCTCGCACGCCTCGCACCTCGTCCGATCGAAACGCCGTATCGCGCCGATGGGGGGCAGGTGCGTATCATCACCCGCGGACCGACTTTCCCGGGTTTGTTGGCCGAAGCTTTCGATCAAATCCGCCAGAACGCCGCAGGTAACGTCGCCGTCTTCGCTCGCCTCCTAGAGGTCGTGGAGATCCTCGCCGGGCGGACCGCGGATCACCATCGGCAGCAGACGCTTCGCGAACAGGCTGGGTTGATCGTCGAGACGGCCGAGCGGAGTATTCCCTCGGCCCACGACCGTGCGACGATTCACGCGGCCCCGCCCGGGCCGGACGCGAGAATACCCGATGAGCGACGTGAGCACCGGCGAGAAACAGGGCGCGAAGGCCCCCTCGGCGATGGTTGGGTCAGGGACTGCGTTCGAACCCGATCAGAGCTTCGAATGGCTGCATGCGACGCACAGCGTCCGCGAGCACTTTGTCGCGCAAGTTCGAATGTAGCTCCGCGACAGGTGTTGCGAGCTCGAAGGCTTGCTCGCGGCCGCTGAAATTGAGGGCCACGTGAACGACCTCGCGCGCGCCTGCGTGCTCAAAGATACGGCGATAATAGAGGACGTCATCGCTGTTGCTTGCCAAGTCACCGAGCTCGAGCCTGCCCACGGAGAGCGCGTTGCTGCTGCGCCGCAGCCGTAGGAGCCTCCGGTAGCATGCCAGGAGCGAGCTCGGATAGCGCTCCTGGCTCGCGACGTTGAGCTGGGAGCTCGCTGGATGAATGGGTAGCCAGGTGCGCGCGACGTCGGGCGACGAGAATCCGGCATGGAGTCCGACATGCCATGGCATCGGGCTCCGGCAGCTGTCACGGTTGAGCAGGATCCCGCGCTTGCGCAAGGTCGCATGGAGCCAGCGAGGCACGAAGCGAAAGTGCGCCGCGATCGGATCGAGGGCTCCTTCCAGAGGCAATTCGTGGTGTGGGAGACCGAGCTCATCGCCGTAATAAATGACGGGAACGCCGCGCGCGGTGAGCTGAAGCGCCGCCAGAAGCTTGGCCTTTTCGGAGCTCCCTCCCAGCCGCTCGATCAAACGTGGACGGTCGTGATTGCCGAACACCCAGGTCGGCTGTAGCGGCTTCGGGAAATGCGCCTCGAACTCGCGTATTAGATCGCGGGGTGAATGAATCCCGGATTCCGCTTCGCTCTATCCGGGCTACGCTTGCTCACAGATCGTAATCGATGGTGAGCGGGGCATGGTCGGAAAAGCGCTCGTCTTTGTAGATCCGGGCGGTTCGTATGGTACCCACCAAGGCCGGCGTCACGATCTGGTAGTCGATACGCCATCCGACGTTCTTGGCCCAGGCCTGGCCGCGATTGGACCACCAGGTGTATTGCTCCGGCTCCGCGTTGACGACCCGAAAGGCGTCCACCCGGCCGATCTCGTCGAACACGCGATCGAGCCAGGCGCGCTCCTCGGGCAGGAAGCCCGAGTTCTTCTGGTTGGCGCGCCAGTTCTTGAGGTCGATGGGCCTGTGCGCGATGTTCCAGTCGCCGCACAGGAGGTACTCGCGTCCCTCCTCTTGCCGGAGCCCCGCGAGGACGGGCAGGAAGCGATCGAGGAACGCGTACTTCGCTTGCTGCCGCGCCTCGCTTGAGGACCCCGACGGGATGTACAGCGACACGACGCCGTAGTCCGCGAAATCGGCTTGCAGATAACGACCCTCCCGGTCGTAATCGTCCCAGTCGAGTCCGTAGACGACCCGGCGTGGCGCGTTCAGGGTGATGATGCGCATGGGTGAAGTGAGCGAGTGTCGTCGATCCTGCCACAGCCGGTCTGGTCGCGCTATCCGAGAGCTTGGCGCGCCGAGGATGCAGTGCGACCTCCATTCGCTCGCGACGATTTTTTCACAAGCTCTCAGTGCTCCTCCATGATCCTGTGAAATAATTCACAGAACGGCCCGCGTGCATCGGCTAGCCTGGGTTCCACCACGCCTTCTCCAGCGCGGTAACCGCGGAACGCTCGACCGGAGGAGCACAATGAATCACCCACGATCCCTGCGTTGCCTGGGCTGCGCGCCGCTTGCCGCTGCGCTGCTTTTGGCCTTCCCCGCGGAGGCCGCCCCGCCCGTCCCGCCCTTGCCAGAGTGCGCCGAGCTGGTGACACCCGAAACGCTTAGCCCGGGCCAGCAGGCCATCGGTTTCACGGTCCGAGAGGGCGAGCAGGTCGAGGCGTTCTCCGCCGAGATCCTGGGCGTCGATCGGGGCGCGCTCGGGCCCGGCAAGGACCTGATCGTGGTCGACACCAGCGGTCCGGTGATCGACGAGGGGGGCGGCGGGATATCGGTGGGCATGTCGGGCTCGCCCGTCTACACAGAAGACGGCAAGCTCATCGGGGCGATCGCCTATGGCTTCAGCGTGGGCCCGAGCTCGATCGGAGGCGTGACCCCGGCGCCCGACATGCTCCAGGTGTTCGCGGAGGGCGCCGCGCCAGCGGCAGAGCAGGGCGCGGCCGTAGCGCGGCTCGCCCCCGGCAGCCGCGCTCGGATCGCGCGTGCGCAGGGCGTCGCGCCGTCCTCGGTGGCGGAGGAGATGGGTCGCCTAAAGGTGCCGGTCTCGGTGTCTGGAAACCCCCGCCCGGAGCAGCTCAGCGCGCTTCGCGACGCCCTGACCGGGGCCGGTGCCGGCGTGATCGTCTCCCGCGGTGCCAGCGCCACTGTCCCCTTGGGACCACCTTCGGCGAGGCTCGCACCGGGCGACGCGATCGGCGCCGCGCTGTCCTTTGGGGACGTCACCATGGCCGCGACCGGGACGACGACCTATGTCTGTGGCGACAAGGCGGTGGCCTTCGGACATCCCTTGCTGTTCACCGGCCCGGCGGTGATGGGCGCGACTCGCGCCAGGGTCCTCCGCATCGTCGCCGATCCGACCTTCGTGCCGTTCAAGTACGCGACCCTGACCGAGCCGGTCGGGATCGTCGATAGGGATCGCTTCTCGGCGATCCGGGCGCGATTCGGCGCCGAGATCCCCACCATCCCGGTGACCCAGGACACCACGGCGCTCGATACCGGCAACCAGCGCCTGGGAGCGAGGACCGACGTGGTCGGACCGACCGGCTCGGCGCTCGGCAGGTTCCTCTTCGCGCAGATCGCCATCCTGCACAGCTTCACCAACATCGCGCAGACCTTCGACCAGATATCCGGGGGGAGCGCCGGGATCTCCTGGACGATCTCGGGAGTGAGGACCGGTTCGGGGCAGCCCTTCGCGCTGGCGAGCGCGAATCGCTGGACCTCGCCCGACGACATCTCGTTCGCCGCGACCGACGAGCTCTTCGTGGCGCTGGACCAGCTCGCGTTCCAGGACTTCGAACCGATCGAGTTCACCGGGCTCGCTGTGGATGACGTCTCGGTCGAGCGGACGGTCCGTCGCTACCGGATTGAAAGGGTGTTGTGGGCGCGCAACGGCCGCCGTTTCGCCGATGTCGAAAGGCTCCGAGTGCGTCGCGGCGACACCGTCCGCGCGCGAGTCGAGCTGCGGGCCCTCGACGACGGATCGCAGAGGACCGAGAGCATGAGGTTCCCGGTCCCGGGTGGGCGCCAGCGCGGCGCGATCCAGATCGTCGGCGGCGCGACTCTGGCCAGCGAAGAGGCGGGGGCAGTGGTGGAGGACGGGGAGGGGGAGGCCGAGCCGGACAGTCTCGATGCGCTTCTGGCCGATCTCGTCAGCGCCCCTCGTAACGATGCCCTGATCGGCCGGGCGAGCTTCCGGCGCGCCCCCATCGTGCTGAACGAGGACCGGGTCGTGCTCGGCTCCGACCGGCTGCGGCTGACCATCGCGCGGCGCCGCTAGCGCACGGCCTCGGGACGGTTTGCGGATGACATAGGAACAGATGTCCCTATCAAGCAGAGAGACATTAGAACAGGCGCCGCTCCGTCATGCGTTCGGCCATGAAGTCCTCGGTCGCCGCTGGCGAGCCGAAGAAGCTGTCCCAGGGCCGGCTTGGGCGAGAGGATCACCTGTTCGTCCTCCTTGTGGATGTACACCCGTGCCCTCGCAGCGAAACTCGGCGGGCAGCGTACGGCGTGGCTGCGGCCGCTGTTAAAAAGCTTGGCGCTCTGGTTCGGCATGAGGTGTCTCTAGTTCTGGTTGCCCGGCATCGAGCCGGGCAGTATCAGGATCGTCTAGCCGGCTCGCGCCACCCTTCGGGCCGCGATCTCCCGCTTGCTCTGCCGCAGCAATTCGATCTCGGATGGTGTCAGCATCCGGGGAGCGGGAGAGGTACCGAGTTTCTGATTGAGTAAGGCTGTCGAAGGTGTGACCGAACCGGTCTTGCCACCACCGATCAGATCTTGTCCATGTGTCTGTCTCAGCTCCTCAAGCGTCTTCTCTTCGAGCGTCAGTTTCGCCGAGTACTGTTTTCCGGTCAAAGCGAGCGCGCCGAGGACCCGGCCCCCCTTGGATTCGATATAGCCGCGTAGGTTCGCGAGCGTCCCGCCCATGCCTACGAAGTCATCGACAAGCACATAGTCTGTTCCGGGATGGACGGTGCCGTCGAACGCCGGCTGTCGGGCGAGCCTCCCGTAACCGTCCGCGCCGGTATGGGCGACTAAGTTGGTCTGTACGATCGCGTCATCGGCCGGCCACCCGAGCCGCTGCGCCAACTCATCGGCAAAAGCCTCCGGGATCGCGTTCACGCCCAGATCCTCGTAGGCGTGCACGCTTACGATCGTTGGACGGGAATCTCCGGCCAGCCGCCGCAGCGCTTCCACCTGCGCGTCATTCAGGGTAGGCCGCACGTGGCGGCTTCACATCGGGCATTGTAGTGGAACCGGTGCTGGGCCCGGCAGATCCATCGGGGGCGCGACCCCGCCGCCCGACATGCTCCCGGTGTTCGACGAGCGGGCGCCGGCGGCAGAGCAGGGCTCGACCGTGGCGCGGCTCGCCCCCGGCAGCCAGGCTCGGATCGCGCGCGCGCAGGACGTCGCGGCGTCCACGGTACCCGGAGGAGATGGGTCGCCTGAAGGTGCCGGTCTCGGTGTCCGGAAACCCCCGCACGGCGCAGCTCAGCGCGCTTCGCGAAGCCCTGACCGGGGGGTCGGTGCCGGCGTGATAGTCTCCCGTGGTGCGAGCGCCACCGTCCCCTTAGTTAGGCAGCTGGCGAACATCACGTTCACGCTTCAGGGCACACGATGATTAGCCCAACTTTCTCAACCCACCTCAAGAAATGCCGAGCTTTCGAGGTTTACACTTCGGGAAGGCGCATAAACCCTCGGGGTCGAGTTTAAAACTGACTGTAGTGTAGACCCAATGTCTTGTCAGCCGCCGGGTTTTGCATACAATGAGGCGGCATCATGTACCTAAGTTCGACCAGCGGGTGAGCTGGTAGGTGCCTTCCAATTGCCACTGTTCCTGCCAGTCCACCCCTCTCGACCGGCATCGCTGCACTCGCCCCAAGCGGTCAAACGCTCACCTCTGAGTCACCCAGCCCGCAAACCCACCGCGGCCGTCCCGAACGGCGCGCTTCCCGCCCCCACGCGGACCGTCCCATCACCACGCCCGGCCCGTCCAGGGGAGCATCATCGGTCCCCCAAGGGCATTGAGTGTCCTATCCTTTATCCTTCCTTGGTCGCCTGAACTGTGTCGGTGCCGTTCTGGAAGTCGAGGACGAACACGGCGTGCTTCTGCGGGTGGGCGCGGTGGGCCTGATCACGTCTGTATGTCATCGATAAATTCCGACGCCGGCTCCACACTCGTCACCAGCAGATGATCCCTCGCTCGTGTGCAGGCGACGTAGAGCAGATGGCGCTCGGTCTCATAGACTTCTTGCAGATCGGAATCTTCGCCGACGGTCTCGATGCGCTCCTGCAAGGGAATGATCTCGTCGTCGCAGGCCATTACGACCACGGCGCGAAACTCCAGACCTTTGGCGAGGTGCATGGTGCTGATTGAGACGTGGCCGCCGGCGGTTTCGACGTGTTCATCGAGAATGTTGAAAGCCATGCCCGCTTCCTTGACGGCCGCTCGCGCACGATCCAGTTGCGCTGCGGATCGGACGAACACGCCAAACTCGTGCGGCAGCACACCGGCCTTTGCTCGTTCTGCAATCCAGTTGCCGACCGTCTTGATCTCTTCGCGCTCGCTCTTGAGCGAGTGAATCGTCGGCGGCGGGCCGTTGAACACGGAAACCGTATGGCTCCGGTCCTCGCTGTTGCCATCCACGTCTGTCACGACTGGGCCGAGCAGACGGTCCGCCTGCGTACGGATTTGGTGGGAGGTGCGGTAATTGACACGCAAGGTGCGTGAGCGTCCCCGGATGTCCACGCCGAGAGCCTTCCATGAGAAGGGTTGCTGGAAGATGCGCTGGCCGAGGTCGCCAGCGAAAAAGAGAGCGTTGGGCCGACCTCCACCCAGGGCGGCAAAGAACCGGAGATGGGCGAGGCTGATGTCCTGCGCCTCGTCCACGACCGCGAAGTCGAAGATCACGTTCTTGTTCTTCGAGATCGCGGCTGCCAGTGAGCTGAACAGCTCCGCGTGCGTGGTCAGCTTTCGCTTATTCAACCCGGCACGAACGCGCTCGAAGATGGACCACAACACCGTGCGCTGCGCCTCCGGGAGCCGCGTCTTTCTGCCGAGGCGCACGACGTCGCGATACGCCTCCCGGTTCTCCAACTGCCACGCATCCACCACCTGCTCCCATTCGGTGAGTAGAAAATGCAGGCCGAACTTGTGGCCGCCCACGGCACTCGCGGCCTCTTGCACCAGCTCGCACATGATCTTGTGGCTGGCAATCGTCGCCTGCCCGACGTGCGCCTTGTAGAGCCGGAGACCGATGGCGTTGAGGGAGTGAACATCAATTTGTTCCCCGAGGCGCGGTTCGCTGCCCAACAGCCGCTTAAGCTTGGTTCGCAGCGCATTCGCAAGCGTATCGGAGAAAGTCGTCAACAGGACGCGGGCGTTGGGATGCGTGCGCGCCAGATGGGCGGACCGGTGCAATGCCACGATGGTCTTGCCTGTGCCCGCTGAACCGGAGACTCGCGCCGGGCCGGTATATTCGCGCTCCACCCATTGCCGTTGGTCGGGGTGCAGGAAGATCGTCCACTTCTCCCAGGGGAAATCGAGGGCGCGCTGCAACTCCTCCACATTCGCCATCACGCGGAAGCGGCGCTGGGCGTCGGGATGATCGAAAGGATTTGCCGCCACCACTGTTGGCTGGGGCACGCGGGGCTTGCCACCAGTCGCCAGTTCCAGCAACGCCTCCGCAGCCTCGGCAGGCAGGTGGTCGGTCAAGGCGAGCAGCGTGCCCTCGGTTGCCTTCTTAACGTCGCCGAGCCACTCGGCGGGCACGCCGTACCCGAGTAGTTCGTCATCGGACGCCCCGGCGAACATGGGATTCGTCTCGGCGGCCGGTTTCGGCACCGCTTTCGTCCGCACGTAAACCGGGACAACGACCTCCTTCACCGTCTCCCGTATCTCGACCAACTGCGCGGCGCCCGTTTTGGGATGCGTCTCCAGTCTGCGCCGTTCCCCCCAGTCATAAGCCTTGTCGTGGTGGCCAACGTAGCAGAGCAAGAGGCTCGTGTCGCTCTTGTGAACGATCAGCCGGATGTCGCTGCCAACCCGCACCGACCAGAAATTCTTGTCCTTCGCCTTGTCGAGCTTGTGGAAGCTCATGCCGGGATTGGCCGGATTGAGCTGCAAGTCGAACGCCGTCGTCTTGACGGCTTTCTGCTCGTCGCCGGTCAGGCGGGCGAGGCTGTCGGTGAAGGTATCGGCGATGCGGAGTTCCATCACATCATACCCTGAAGACTTTCATTACCTCGTCGCCCAGGTGGTTGATCACCTTCACGGCGATGCGGCCCTTCGTCGGCTTGTCGAACGGGCGTGACGTGTCGCTGTTCAGGGTGGCCCACGCTTCAGGGTCGATCTCGGCCTTCAGCGTGGTCTTGAGCGCGCTGTAGGGGTCGTTGGCGCCGAGGAAGTAGGCGTGGCGGACGAAGAAGCTCTCTTCGTTGTAGTCGGTGTCGATGAACCAGCAGGCGATGCCGTCGGCGTTGTCGCTGATAACTTCGCCGGTCTGGGGCTTGAAGACGTCCACGCCGTTCACCTTCACGCGCAGCTTGCCCTCCTTCTCAGTGATCAGCGTGATGTCCGGCTCGCCGAAAATGACGAAGAGGTTGCCTTTGCCCGTGTTCTTGAGGTCCTCGGCCATGTGCAGATCGGCGTTCATGCGAGCCTTGAGCACGGGGATGCGGCCCAGCTTGGTGAACTCCGTGGTGTGCGCCTCGTAGTTGAACGCGCAGGCGATCAGCACATCGAAACCAGCGTCGCCGGCCTCGCGGGCGGCGGCGACGAGGTCGGCGCGCTGGACGGTGCCGAACTCGGGGCCGATGAAGATGGCGGCGCGCTTCTCAGCGTCGCCTTCCAGATAACGACCTTCGGCGCAGACCAGATCGCCGGGCCAGGGCGTGAGCGCGGTGAAGGTGATCCGGTCCTCTTTGTGCGCCTGCTGCACGCCGGCGGTCTTGAGGTTCTCCAGGATCATCTGGGGAAAGGACTGCTTGGCGCCGTATTCGGGGCTGTCTTCCTTGAGAGTATCAATCAACTCGTCGTCCTCATCCACTCCCAGCACGCGGTGCGGGCTCAAGCTCTCCACGGTGAAGGGACCGGCCACGCGGACCTTCTTCTTGTCCGGGTAGGGCTTGTCGTAGAGATATTCAAACTCGGCCCTGGCGGCGATGGAGGTGTCGATCTCCCTCTGCCGGTCGATACGCATCTGCCACCAGTCGCCTTGCAACTTCTTCGCTGGCTCCGGCCACGTCTTGTCCGCTTCGCGCGGGATCTCCCATTCCTGCCACTGTTTCTTGAGCGCGGCGTTTAGCCTCTCGCGCAGCGGCTCCAGCACGATCTGCCACTTGTCCAAGATGACATCGATCTCTGCGTTGTTGGCGATGGACTTGAGCGTGATGTGCGGCACGCGCTCGAAGACGAAACCCTGCCGGACATTGCCGTCGACGGGTTGGGTCGAGGGGGCCTTGCCGGTAATTTCCGCTTCCTTGAGTTGACCGTCGCGGGAATCGGCCAGCAGGTAGTACGGATAGCGAGCCCCCATGATTCGAGCCCGGGCGAGCGCTAGCGCAACCCGTGAGGTGTCGATGGTGATCCACCGCCGGCCCCATTGTTCGGCGACGTACGCGGTGGTGCCGGAACCACAGGTTGGGTCGAGCACGAGGTCGCCGGGATCAGTGGTCATAAGGATGCAGCGCTCAATGAACTTTGGAGCTGTCTGCACGACGTAGATCTTGTCGGCCGCTGCTGGCGCATCTCCCCAAGAGTTTTCAATTTGAATGAGCTGTGCGTCGCTAGCGAAGCGCTGGAAATAGAGGTTGTCTCCCAAGGTGAACATACGTCCGCCTCTGGACAGCCGGTCCATCCCGATTGAGTGAGTCCTCCAACTCTTCCGACCGAACGGCTTGAAGGTGACTCCTTGGAAAAAGAATTCGAAAGTGCAGCTAGGCGTGAACCCAGAAGATGTGAGCGTGGAACGCCTGAAGAGTCCTGCGTTGCCTTCAGGTCTCAACTCGTCGCCCTCCAAAGTTCGAAACCCTCGCGGTTGTCTAGGATCAGCGACAAACTTGTATTCTGGATCTCCAACGAACTCCTGTAGGCGGTACATCGGGCGGAACTTCATCGCAGCCTTATCTCTCGTATACCAGATTAGGTAGTCGTAGACGTTAGGTATGTCGCTTTGGCCAAGGGCACCCATGCTCTTGAAGTTGATCTGAGATACAAAGTTGGCATCTCCAAACACCTCATCCATCACCGCACGCATGCGATGGACATTTTCATCGCCGATCTGCACGAAGATCGAACCGGAATCAGTGAGTAAATCCCGCGCCACGGTGAAGCGGTCGCGCAGGTACGTGAGGTAGCTATGGATGCCGTCGCGCCAGGTGTCGCGGAAGGCTTTGACCTGCTCCGGCTCGCGGGTGATGTGGTCGGCCTTGCCGTCCTTCACGTCGCGGCTGGTGGTGGACCACTGGAAGTTGCTGTTGAACTTGATGCCGTAGGGCGGATCGATGTAGATGCACTGCGCCTTCCCGCGCAGGCCCTCGCGCTCGGCCAGGCTGGCCATGACTTGGAGGGAGTCGCCAAGGATCATGCGGTTCGACCAGTTCTGATCGTGCTGGTAGAAGTCGGTTTTATCCGCGCCCTCGGGCATGCCGTTGAAGTCGGCGAAGAGGTCGGGCTGAAAGCCCGTAGCCTGCGCCTTGGCCGCCTTGGTCCTGCGGAGCAGATCGTCGATCAGCACCTTGGGCTGCACCTTCTCCTGGATGTAGACGGGCGGGGCGTGAACGACCAGATCGGACCAGTCCTGTTCATCCTTCCCGCGCCAGACGAGCTGGGGATCGAGGTCGGTGTTGCGCGGGTAGCGCTTCTCCACGGGCTTCTGCTCGTCCGGCTTGAGGACGGACTGAAACTCCGCCGTCGGGATGTTCTTCCGCTTGTCGGCGTCGTGCTTGAGGGTCTCGACGGTCTTGGTGGTGGATTTCTTGGCCATGATTATTTGCTCCCGGTTGCCGGTTGCGCTGTGGCGGACTCGATCATCTTGTTGAACTCACGTTCGATCTTGGCCTTGAAATCAGCTTCGATCTCGTAGACCGCCCTGAATTCCGCGAATGTCCAGCGGCCGTATGTGCCGAGATGGTTCACGCCGGGCACCCAGTAGGTGTCCATCGTCGATTTCTTTTCCTTTGCGTCCTCGCGTCGGTAGCCCTTGATCTCGACCACGAGATGCAGCGGGTCATCGGGGCCGTGGCCGTCATCCACCAGCACGATGAAGTCGGGGAGATACTTCCGCGCCTCGGAGCCGTAGCGATACGGCACTTCCAGGCCGAGGTTGTGGTTCTTCACGTAGGCGCGGACCTTGGGGTGTGACTCCGCCACGCGGCAGAACTCCGCCTCCCAGTCGCTGTCGAGGACCACCCAGTTGATGTGGCAGGATTTGGAACTCGTTTCCCAACGGTCGGTCTTCGACGTGTTGAACCGGACGTGCCTGGTGGAGCCTGTGGGGTTGTAAGGATCGAGCAGTGCCTTGATGGGACGCTCGCCGAGGAACTGCCGGGTGATGGCTGCGGTAATGCGGTTGCAGGCCATGTCGGCGAGCTCCTGATACATGAGCAGCGCGGGATGGGTGTCGCCTTTGCACACGAGGCAGGTGTCGAGCCATTGCTTGGTGATGCGCTTGAGCTGGCCGAAGAGGTGGAGCTTCGGCTCCTCGCCGGGGTCGCGCCATTTGGTGTAGAGCAGCCGCTGGGTGACATGGAAGACAAGCGTGGAGGGCCGCATGTCGCCCAGATGCCCAAGGCTCATGTCCACGCCTTCGCCGATGATGCCGGAGTTGCGGGTGATGGAGGGGCCGACAATGTCGGGACTGAGTTCCAGGACGGAGTCGTCGTTGAAGTCGGCGCTCAGACGTTCCTCCGGCAACTCCACGCGATAGCCTTCGACGCGGGGAAAGCGGATTTCGAGGGCGTCGCGTTCGGGCCGCATCGCTTTGACCTGAACGGTCTCGCGCGGCGCCTGCGGCGGGGCGACGACCGGCTTGGCCGTGAAGTCGAAGGGAACGCCGAAGACATCGGCGTATTCCACATTGAAAAGCTCTTCATCGTTGAGGTCGTAAGACTGGCGACGCAACGCGCGACCAATGACCTGCTCGCACAGGAGCTGAGTGCCGAAGGCGCGAATGCCGAGGACGTGGGTAACGGTATTGGCATCCCATCCCTCGGTGAGCATCGACACGGAGACGACGCACCGGATAGCACCGCCAAGCTGGCCGGGCTTTCCGACGGTGTTCATGACCTCGCGGAGCAATTCCTGGTCGGTGATGTTGTCGCCGGCACGGGCATCACCGGTGCGCTCCACGATCTCACGGCGAAAGCGTTCAATCTCATCCGCCGCCATGCCGCGGAAGTTGTCGTCGAGCGCATCGCCCGCTTCGAGTTGCTCGCTGTCGATGAGGAGCGTGTTCGGGCGCGGGAGCGGGTTGCCGGTGGTTTCGTCGAAATTGCGGAACAGTGCGAGACGCCCGTTCACCAGCGTGGTGGTGCCGCCGTCGTTCTTACGATGGAAGCCGGAGATGAAGTCGTAAACGAGCTTCGAGATGGCAGTGTTCTGGCAGACGATGATGAAACAGGGCGGCACCTTAATGCCGTTATCCTCCCAGAGCTTGAAGGTCTTCTCGTAGTGGCCGTAGAGGGCTTGCAACGCCGTCTGCAAGCGAGTGGGGAGTTTGAGCGGGTCCAGTTCCTCGCCTTGGCCGCGTCCTTTCTTGGGCATGTCTTTGCGGATGTTCTCCCAGAGGTCGCGGAACATCGGCATCTCGTCGCCGGGGATGTTTTGCGCCACCGGGACGCGCGGCAGTTTGACGATGCCGCACTCGATGGCATCCATGAGCGAGAAGTCGCTCAACGTCCACGGGAACAGCGTGCCCTCGGCGTAGCCGGAGCCGCGAAGGAAGAACGGCGTCGCGGACAAATCTATGACGTGGCTGAGGCCGAGCTTGCGATTCACGGCTTCGAGGCCGGAGATCCAGAGGCGTGCCGCCTCGTTGTTCTTCTCGGCTTCCTTCCTCTCGTCGCCTTTCAGGTCCGCATCGTCCGCATCTTTCGGTTTCTCCCGGTAGCAGTGGTGCGCCTCGTCGTTGATGACGAGGATGTTCTTCATGCCCATCAAGTCGGGCATCACGCGCTGGAGCATCTGGCCTTCGGTCTCTTGCGTCTTGAGTTCATCGCCGCCGCGGCCTTGAAGTAACGAGCGGCCACCGGCGGAAAGTTCGATGCGCTCGCGCAGCTTGAAGGCGTGGTAGTTGGTGATGACGATCTTGGCCCGGTTCACGTCGTCGAGCATGTCGCCGGGAACGAGTTCGCGGCTGGCATAGTAGCTGTCGGGGTCGTTGGGCTGGAGGACACGCAACCGGTCTTTGATCGTCAAGCCGGGTGCGCAGACCAGAAAGCCGCGCGTGAAATGCTTGCTCGCCGGGCGTCGCGCCGCATTGATCGTCTGCCACGCGATGAGCATCGCCATCACCGTCGTCTTACCAGCGCCGGTGGCGAGCTTCAGCGCGAGCCGCATCAACTCCGGGTTGGCGTCTCTATTCGCCGAAGCGAGATGGTCAAGCAGGCGCTTCCCATTCTTAGATTGGGGCGCGACCTCGGTGATCCAGATCGCGGTTTCCACCGCTTCCACCTGGCAGAAGAACGGGCGGACACCGCTGAACTTGTGATGGCGCCAGTGCTGGAGGAGACGGGCTGTCTCCGGCGTGACTTGCCACTGATTGGGATTGGGCAAGGAACGCCAAGCGTCCACATGACCACGCACTTCATTGATGATTGAAGTGGGGTCGTATTGCTGCTCCTTCGTTGAAAGCGCCTTGCCTTCATCGAAAACGAATGGTTCCTGCGCGGTGGCCTTCTTCCGCTTCTTCGGCTTCGGGATCGGCGTGATGAACTCGGCGCGGCGCCGGGTGTCCAGAATCTTCTGGGTCGGTTGCCCGTGCTCATCCAGCTCCCAATGCTGTGTAGGACTCGCATACGGGGAGTTCAGGATGGGGCGGTCAAAGAATGGGTTGGACATTGTTTGGTGTAGACTCACATGTCCTCCGCCACGGTGATTATGCGGCCCGAGCCGCAGGCCGCGTCGTAGAGCAGGTAGATGGCCGATTCGATCTGCCCGGCGGCGATCGGCAGGAAGATCATCTTCGCCATCACCTTGACCTCATCGCGCGGGGTCCAGTGCTCGCCCGCCTCCTCGTTGTTCTGCTCGTTGAAGCAGCGCACGAGCTCCTCGAAGATCGTGCCCATCGCGCGGTTGTCGAGGCCGGGGTGCCTGATGGAGCCGTCCCCGGAGCGAGAGCAGCTTCTCGATCAGCGGTGCCCAGCGCGTCGGCCTTGGAGAGGCGCGGGATCTGGTTGCGGAACTCGAACTCGTCGAGGATTTTCTGCACGTTGGGCGAGAAGCCGTGGAGGTATGCCTCGAAGTCGGCCAAGTGTAGGAAATTCTAGCACGCCCGCGGCCACCGAAGGTGTGCGCAGGATCGCCGGTGGACGCCTGCTGACCCGGGAGGCCCCTCGCGGGCTCATCCGGCAGCACGCCCCTGGATGCCGGCCTCGGGGGGCGGCGGGATGTGCTGGCACAGCCCGCGCCAGCATCTCCAGCGTGTCGAGCGTGACGCTTTGCTCTCCGCTCATCGGGTTCATTCGGCGGCCGCGGTAGGTGGCCCGGGTCCCGTCATACCGAAGCCGCTCCAAAGCGATTGGCGGATGCGTGAGTGTCTTACGGCCGCCGTTGACGGCCTCGTCCCCGCCGCCGGCGCTGCCCCGCGCCCTCGATCTCTGCTCCGGGGCGGGTTAAGCTCGCGATCGAGCTTGTCCGCTCGGACCTCGAGGCGACGGGCGCCGATTTCTGCCACGAGATGCTTGTGATCGGCCGGGGGAAGGCGGCTCGACATCGGAGCCGGACGGGCACCCTAGAGGCCTCGTCACTATGGCCGAGGCCGACGTGGCGGCTCCCTTTTCCCGACGGCACCTTCGCGGGAGCGACCATCGCCTTTGGCGTCCGCAACCCGCAAGACCTCGACGCCCGTCTGGCCGAGATTCACCGCGTCCTCCGGCCCGGCGGCCGTCTCGTCCGTCCTCGAGTTGGGCCGCCCGCGCGGCGCCGTGATAGGCACCCTCTACCTGATCTAAACTGAAAACCACGACCGTGCCATCGCGATACGGGGTCTTCAGGCGGTAGTGGAGGTGGCCTTGCCCGGTCAGCGACAGCCGCTCGTTGCTGATGGGCGGGCGATCGAGCAGTTCTGATACCGTACCCGCTTGTTTTCTAGGCGGTTCGCACCGGCCCGCACCGCCCCGCACCCCTACTATCAACGGTGTTGGACGCCGGTTGCCGCCCCACCACCAATTGCCCAAGGCCAACCACTCTCGGTTGGCCTTTTTTATCGGGGAAAGGCGCGAACTGGCGGGGGTTCGTGAGTTGGTGTTTGCGGACTTCGCGGATCACCCTACGGGTCTGTTCCGGGGCTGGATTCGCTCTCTCCGGGCAGTTCTTCTCTCCTGGTCGGCCGGCCGGCCGTGAGCGAAGTCCGCAAGCACGCGAAAACCGCCCTTTACAAATCAGCAGGTTACGTGCGGACCAATCGAGCGGTTGGATGGGATCATTGCTCGCCCAAGGGAAACTACCAATCTGGTGTAGAATCCTGGGCGAGGTCGGGGGGGCGGATACTTAGGCGCGGGCCAGAGAAGCCAGGGCCACTCCGAAGCGGCAGGTAGCGGCAGACGTTACCCGCGTTGATATAGAACGAAAAAGGGTTTTATCGTTTTATCTAATTATTAGGAAAGGGCAAACACCTCGCGTTGGCGTACCCGCTCACGGAACCGGGTTTCTATACACTTCAGATGTGTTATAAGTACGAGGGCCCGGATGACGGGAAGCTGAACGTCGTGCGCGGGAAAATAAAATCCAACCTAATCAGGTTCGGGAATCGAAACCGGGATTCTGCTTGGTGAAAGTCATCCCGCTGCCGATGTGACGGCGATGGCGCAACCGTTGAAGAAGACAACCAAGAATCGGAGGATACTCTTGTGGGATATCTGCTTAAGGTAATGCCGGCCGCGGTCTTTGCTTTCGCCTCGCTTATCAGCATGGCGTTCGCAACGCCACAGGATTCCGTAAACTTCATGATCGGCACCGATATGATGAAACCGGATCTCTACTTCATCAACATGGCGAGTGACCAGCGAATCAAGCTCGATTTAACTCAAGACGCCAAGTGGCCTGGCGGGATGCCCCTGCACACCATCATCACGGCGGATGGTCGCAAGGCATATCTCAGCGTGATGAGCTCTGATAAGGACCCGTTGACGATACTAGCCCTGCGTATCAACAACGTCGATTGGACCGCCAACACCGCCGATGTGAGGATCGCCAATGTCATGCGGCTGGAAGAACCGGGGTCCAAGCCCTCCATGCTAGTGCCGACGCAGACCGACGCGAATCAGCCGGTGACAGCGCTGTGGAAGCCCAGCAACCATCAGCTCCATGGACCCACGCTCCACCCGAACGGAAGATTCGCCTACTTCACCCAGTGGACCGACAACAAGATCCGCGTCATCGACGTGATGAATGATGAGCTCGCGGGTGTCGATCCAATCCAGCACGGCACCCGCACCCGGCAGCTGCACGGGGTCTTCTTCAACCCGGCCGGCGACCTGGCGATCTCGACCGGCTTCTATTTCGACCTCAACGAGGTGACTCTCTATAAGGTGGACAAGCAGTCGGGCTATCTCGAGCCCGAGAAGGCTATCCCCTTGACCGTGAGCGAGAAGAACAAGGAGTACGCGGCCTTCAGCCACTTTGTCTATTGGCTCGATAACCGCTACGCCATCACCTCCACGCAGCAGATTGGGAACACCTCCTTGACCCCCGCCGGGTTTAAGGTCATCGGTCCCACCGTCTGGCTGATCGATGCGCAAGACGGCAAGGCGAGCATGACTATCGGCCCGGCTCAAAACGACAATGCGGCGGGCATCTATAAACCGGCCTCGGACGTCATCGTGGTCGGGAACAAGCTGTATGTGGGGGAGGAGGACAGTATGGACGAGAAACTCGATAACGATGGCTACGTGTCAATCTGGGACCTCAGCGACCGTACAGAGCCCAAGTTCATCAAGCGGCTCAAACCAGGCAAAGAGTTGCCAGACGATTACAAGATGACCCACGAGCTCTATTCCACCATGGACGGCCGGTTCGTCTACGCGCAAAGCTGGGGCTCGGGCCATCTCGTCAAGATCGATGCCGCCAAGGACGAGGTGATCAAGGCGGTCTCGAAGGCGGATGCCGGATGGCACATGCCCCATGGAAACTTCGTACCCGGTTCGCTCAGGTAATTAAAGATGAGGCTATCCATGTCAGGATGGATGGCAGAGAGCAACGTCACCTCCGGCGGCAGGGTCTCATCGAGTACTGCCGCCACGATATCCGGTGCCAGGGTGGTCAGGTTGACCATCCGGCTCACGTAGCTGCTGTCCACACCCTCCCTCCTGGCAGCGATTTTACCTTGCCAGACTCCAGCAAGGCGAGCGCGCGCCGCAAGGGAAAAAGGGTGGCTTCGCTCAAGCCGCAAAGCGAGCAAACGTGTCTACGACACCGCGACGATGGTTGCCTTGAAAGGCGCGGTCCCGCGAGAGAGAGCCGCAATCCGCTCGGCGCTTGGAGCGGTGATATGGATCGTCCTAGGCGGTATGTCGGAGCAGCGAGTCGCCCGCTTGCTATGTCGGTACGAGATTATACACCTCGTCGGTGTGAGGCGGAGCCTCGTTAGACCTGCGTAACGGAAGGGCCAGGGTAACGCTGTGGCAATCCGCGCCGGACCGCCACGCCGGCGCCTCGTTCGCCGGAAATACGAACAGGGGAAGGAGTCCCTATGAAAGAGCGCTCGTGCGGCCTGACGATATAATGCACTCCCATCTCGTCCGTTGGAGAACCTCGTGATGCCCTGCAAAGCGCTTTTCAAGACCATCGGCGTTGTCTCGCAGCCACCGCCACCGGGTGCCGGGCCGAGGCGCCGGCGATGAAGCGCGCGCTCTTCGCCTCGGGGATCGCCGTGCTCGTCGCCGCGTTCTTCGCCCTCGACCTCGGCCAGTACCTGAGCCTCGATTATTTCAGGGCCCAGCGCGCGGCCATCGAGTCGTATCGGGCCGCGCATCCGCTCTCCACGGCGCTCGGGTTCTTCGGCCTGTACGTCGCGGTGACCGCGCTGTCCCTGCCCGGCGCGGCGCTCATGACATTGGTCGCGGGCGCACTCTTCGGGCTCTTGTGGGGCACTATCATCGTGTCCTTCGCGAGCACGCTCGGGGCCTTGTTGGCGTTTTTCTCCGCCCGCTTTCTGCTGCGCGATTTCGTGCAGCGGCGTTTCGGAAGGCACTTGAGCGCCATCAATTCCGGCATCGAACGGGATGGCGCGTTTTATCTCTTCACCCTGCGCCTCGTCCCGATCTTCCCGTTCTTCGTCATCAACCTCTTGATGGGTCTCACGCCGCTCGGGGCCACGACGTTTGCTCTCGTGAGCCAGATCGGCATGCTGCCCGGAACGCTCGTGTACGTGAACGCCGGGCGCGAGATCGGGGCCCTCGAGTCCCTGGGGGGGATCCTCTCGCCCGGGCTCATCCTGGCCTTCACCCTGCTCGGGGTCTTTCCGCTCCTCGCCAAGCGTGTGGTCCGATGGTTCCAGGAGAGAAAACGCCTGGAGCGCTTTTCCAGACCGCGGCAATTCGATCGAAACCTTGTGGTGATCGGGGCGGGCTCGGCCGGCCTCGTCTCCGCCTACATCGCGGCAACGGTGCGGGCCAAGGTCACTCTCATCGAGAAAGACAAGATGGGCGGCGATTGTCTCAATACCGGTTGCGTCCCCTCCAAGGCCCTCATCCGCACCGCCCGCCTTCTCGGCGACATGCGGCGCGCGGGGGACTTCGGCCTGCGCCGCGCCACCGCGGAGCTCGACTTTGGCGAGGTGATGGCGCGCGTGGCGCGGGTCATCGCGGCGGTCGAGCCCCACGATTCGGTGGCGCGCTACGAGGGCCTGGGAGTCGAGTGCCTCAAGGGCGAGGCGCGCATCGTCTCGCCCTATGAGGTCGAGGTGAACGGCAGAAACGTCACCACCCGCGCCATCGTGATCGCCGCCGGCGCCAAGCCCGCCATCCCACCGATAGAAGGGATAGAGACCATCGGCTATCTCACCTCCGACACGGTGTGGGGGCTGCGCGCGCGGCCCGAGCGCCTCTTGGTCCTGGGCGGCGGACCCATCGGTTGCGAGCTGGCCCAGGCCTTCGCGCGGCTCGGATCGCGGGTCACCCAGGTCGAGATGCTGCCGCGGATCCTGCCGCGGGAAGACCCGGAGGTCGCGGAGATCATCGCCAAGCGCTTCGCGTCGGAAGGGATCGGCGTGTGCGTCGGACATCGCGCGCTACGCTTCGTGAGCGAGCGTAGCCAAAAGGCGCTCGTCTGCGAGCACGGCGGCCGGGAGGTACGGATCGACTTCGATGCGGTCCTGGTGGCGGTGGGGCGCGTGGCGAACACCGCAGGCTATGGGCTCGAAGCGCTCGGGATCCCCCTGAGCCCGGCCCGCACCGTCGAGACCAACGAATACCTGGAGGCCCTCTATCCGAATATCTATGCCTGCGGGGACGTGGCCGGGCCCTACCAGTTCACCCATGTCGCCAGTCATCAGGCCTGGTACGCCGCGGTCAATGCCCTGTTCGGGGGGCTCAGGCGTTTCAAGGCCGATTATTCCGCGATCCCCTACGCCGTCTTCACCGATCCCGAGATCGCCAGAGTCGGCTTGAATGAAGACGAGGCGCGACAGCGGGACTTGGCCTTCGAGGTCACGCGCTATGGGCTGGAAGACCTGGATCGGGCCATCACCGACAGCGAGACCGATGGCTTCGTCAAGGTCCTCACGGTGCCCGGCAAGGACCGCATCCTGGGCGTCACGATCGTCGGCAGCCATGCCGGCGAGGTCATCGGCGAGTACATCACCGCCATGCGCCACGGGCTCGGGCTCGACAAGATCCTCAGCACCATCCACATCTATCCGACGCGTTCGGAGGCGAACAAGTATGCCGCCGGGGTCTGGAAGCGGAGACACGCGCCGGAGGCGCTCTTGCGCCTTACGGCGCGCTATCATGCCTACCGGCGCGGGGGGCTTCGCGCAGCGTTGCGTGAATAACGAAGCGCTTGCGCCAGGGTGGCTCGGCCGGATCCCGATACCTCGCAGGGGCCGCGATCGGCTAGCTCCTGCCGGCCGATTTCGATCGCATGGACCTCGCGAACCGGGAGCGCCACGGCCTGCCGGAACTACCGCGGAAACGCGCGGACCGTACGGCCGCCAGAAAGACGATTGGTGGAGGCGATATGACAAACGCTCTACTGATGATGACCAACCGAGGGATCTCCGGGAATGGGCTCGGCAACCGCCTCGCCGATATGCGCTATTTCGAGCACAAGACCGGCCCCATGAACACGCTGGCAAGCTGGCAGAGGCTCACCAAAAAGCAATTCCCGGAACGTGTGACCGAGATTGCGAGCCAGTTTCCCCTCGTCGCCGACGACAAGAACGAAGACCAGCAGCACGTCAGCGTTTTCGTCCACGGTTACAACAACTCATGGGCGGACGCGGTGAATCGTTACGAACATATCCGGACCGATCTGTATGACAAACAGCAGCTCGGCCAACTCGTGCTTTTCAACTGGCCTTCCGACGCCAGCCCGGCCGGCTACCTGCCCGACCGGGAGGATGCGCGTGGCAGCGCGGGCGCGTTCGCCCAGGAACTGGTCGATCTCTACGACCGCTTGGTCACGATACAACGAGCCGCGGCCCGACTCAAAGACCCTGCCAGGGTTTGCCGGGCGAAGGTCTCCATCATCGCCCACAGCATGGGCAATTATGTCGTTCAGAAGGCGCTGGCGGTTGCCGCTCGGCGGCTGAACAGTCCCGAGTTATCACGTTGATCACACAGCTCGCGATGGTCGCGGCCGACGTCGATAACGACCTCTTCCAACGCGACCAGCCCATCGGCAGCGATGGCAGTCTGATCGCGAACGTCTGCTATCGTATCGGTGCCCTGTACACGGGTCTCGATGAGGTGCTGGGTGCCTCGGCGGGCCTCAAACATTTCGGGACGCGGCGTCTGGGACGCAGCGGCCTCGCCAATCCGAATACCGTATGGGATAACGTGTTCGACTTCGATGTGTCCGACCTGATCCAGCACCAAGACGTGCACTTGGCCGTATTCGACTCGCCACAGTCCTTGAAGCTCTTGGAGAAAATCCTTCGGGGGGTCGACCGAACCGTCTTGAAGCGAAAGACGCCTGAGCCACACGAGGTTGGCGCGTCTCGCCCGCAAGGCCAGCCGCGACCGGCGAGCCCTTAGGTCGACCAGTAGGCGTCCGGCGTGTAGAAGCGGGGACCGGCCCGAGGATCTCCGGCACCGGGTGGCCCGCCATCCGGCCTGCCGGTGCGGGGGGTGGGCAGCATTGCGTGAATAACGACCAGCTTCTGCGCTACAGCCGGCATGTCCTCTTGCCGGAGATCGACCTCGAGGGCCAGGAGCGGCTCCTCGCCGCCACGGTCCTCATCGTCGGCCTCGGCGGGCTCGGCTCGGCGGTGGCCCTGTACCTCGCGGCCACCGGCATCGGGCACCTCGTTCTGGCCGATTTCGATCGGGTGGACCTCGCGAACCTGCAGCGCCAGGTGCTCTACGACACCGGCGATCTCGGACGGGACAAGGTCGAGGTCGCGGTGGAACGCCTCGCGAGACTCAACCCGGACTGCCGTATCACCCCCGTCCCCTGCCATCTCGCGGACGACGGGCTGGGCGTCCTCGCCCGGCGCTGCGACGTCGTGGTCGATGCCAGCGACAACTTCGACACCCGCTACGCCATCAATCGAGCCTGTCTCTTGGCCGGGAAGCCGCTGGTCTCCGGCGCCGCCGTTCGCTTCGAAGGCCAGGTCATGGTCCTCCGCCCCGGTCGGGGTGCCTGCTATGCCTGCCTCTATCCCGAGATCGCCGATCCTCCCGAGCGCTGCACCGACACCGGGGTCGCGGCGCCGCTCGTCGGGATCATCGGCAGTGTGCAGGCAATGGAGGTCTTGAAGGTTCTGACCGGCGCCGGACAGACGCTCGAAGGCCGTCTCCTGCGGCTCGATGCCCTCTCCATGGCGTGGCAGGACGCCCGTATCGCCCGCGATCCGGATTGCGCGGTGTGTGGCGAGGAGGCCGCGCGACTCGGCCGTACGATTTCACCTCCGACCCCGCCGCAGTGTGCCTAATAGCGCGTCGCGAGGCGGGGCGCGCCCCCACCCGAGCAGACACTGTGTTTGCGTAACGGCTTTGAATTTCCTATCCTGGCGGCGGCGAGACCGTTGAGGCGATACGGGAAACAGAGCGGTTCCCGCGGGTTGAAGAACGCCTCGCGAAGATCGAAGCATGCCTATCCGGTTGACGCCATCCGGGCACCTTGGGCACTTCGCGCGAAGCGGATATCGTGCGACTTTCGAAATAAGCAATGCCAATGATTGTGCCAGAGACGAATACGTGGCGCGAACCGGTAGGCGTGGATCGAAGAACGCCCCACGCGGCTGGACGAGCGCGCGCGAGGCCGATTCACACTATCGAATAAGACCCGATGACGACAGTCAACCAGGAACTCTACGAGGCCCTGAAGGAAGCCGGGGCCTCAGAAGACGCTGCCAAGCGCGCCGCAGCCAGCGTCTTCGACAAGGACCAGCTCGCGTCCAAGACCGATCTCGCGGAGATGAGAACGGCGATCGAAGCCCGCCTAGCGAGGTTGGAGTCCGACATCGGCTGGATCAAGTGGATCATCACCGGCGGGGTCGGTCTCTACGTCCTGCGCTCGATCGTGGAGTGGATCCGGTGACCCCACGCCGGTGCCTTGAATGCCGCGGATCCCATTTCATTCCATCCGCGCCACCCTGACTCAAACCCCGGCTCTTCGTCCCCTCAGCCTTGATACGTCTTGCGCCTCAGGGTGATCCGGCGCGCGATGCTGTCCACGGCCATGAGCAGGGAGTGGGTGAGCGCGGAGTGGTTGCGGTAGTCGGCGGGGACCAGGTTGGATACCCGGCCGTCTTCGATGAAGCCCCAGGCGCGGCCCCAGCGCTCGCGATCGGCGGCGTCGTAGACCCCGATGGCGATCCCGTCGTTCTTGCGGATGAGCGAGAAGCACGGGATGTCGGTGTAGCCGTCGCCCACGAAGATCATCTGGTGGAGCGGCACCCGCAGGCGCTCGGGGGGTATCTTGCGGTTGACCTCGAAGGGACGGCCGCGCGACTCCGGTCCGACGATGCCCTTCTGGATGTGGAAGATAAAGCGGGTCTTGTCGGTGAAGCTCACGATGTTCTTGGGAAACACGATCTGGCCCTCGGGTCCGTAGGCGAAGTCGCAGGCCCAGATGTCGTGGAAGTGGCGGGCGATGCGGGTCGCGCGCAAGGTCTCCCCGATCCCGCTGCTCACCAGGTAGAACTCGACCTCGATGTCGGGGCTGACCGAACGCGCGTGCTGGGTGAGGCGCTCGAAGACGCGCGTGGCCCCGCCGTGGAGGCGGATCTGCCGGCCCCAGCGCACGAGACGCTCGCGGGTGATGCGTCTCGCGGGATCGCCGTTCGAGATCTCCAGCATGGCGTAGAGATAGGCCGGCACCGGGTCCCAGCCGCTGCCTATGAGCGGCATCACGCGTTCGCCCCAGAAGGCCTTGACGTCGATCCCGAGCTGGTCGAGGAAGCCCGAGGTGCTGTCCGAGGCCAGGGTGTCGTCGAAATCGAAGATGACCGCGATCGTGTCCGCCATCGGCGCCGCCATACTAGGGGAAGCCTGGAGCACCGGCAACTTGCAGGCCTCTGTCGTCATGACAAGCGCCGAGCAACTGCGCTATCCTGTCCGCCCTCTCGGGGGAGCCCCCTCCTTTAATCTTAGAGGGGCGAGGGACCACAGGGAGCGGCGCCGGGGGACCCACGTGTCCGCTCAGAACCCAGCCGGCGCTCCCGCGCGCCCGTCGCCCCTCGGCGCCGGCATCTCCGAATCCCGTAGCCTGGATGCAGCGAAGTAGAATCCGGGACGCCAACGCCCCGGATTCCGCTCGCTTCATCCGGGCTACGCCTGCTGGCCACGGCGAAGGGTAACAGCTACGAGATAGCCGCGTAGTCTGTTTACGGCGTGCGCAGCGGCGGTAGTATTGGGCGCAACCCCTGACGAAGACCTTCGATTGGGCTTTGGGTTTATAGCCAAGCAGTATTGGCCGCCTTCGAGACAGTAGGTGCCGTAGAGCAGGGCGCCACACACCACGATCGACGCACCCAATAGCATCGTCGTGAAGCTGGGGGCGCGCCCCGACACGCCGGCACAGAGGCAGCCCGCATACGCCCCGAACCAGAGTAGGGCGGCGGCCAAGAGCGAACCGAGGACCGGGAATATTAGGAACCCTGTGTATGTAAAACAGGGCTAGGTCCATCCCTCGCGTGCCAGCAGGCGGTTGCCCCGTCAACACGCTGTTTGTGACGGCGAATGCGGCGAACACATAGGCCGTTGCGACAACCCGGTCTTCTGGCGACAGATCGAGCCTGAGCCACTTCCTGTCCATACGGTCGGTAGCGCCGCCCTCCGCGCACCGCTTTAGCCAGTGCGATTCTCCGGGTTGCGTCGGGCTTCGTCCCTGATACGATACCCCTCTCAGTGTCAAGGAGGACACCATGCCCCGCATTCTCAGAGCCACGGAATGGCTTCTCGGCGCGATCGAGCGCTGCGCCTACCAGCTTCGCCTCGCCCTCTACTATCGCCGCACCGGGATAGTGCGGCCAGCCCCCGTCCAAGATCGTGGGACGGCAAGCGCGGCTACAATCGCGGATATGCAGCCGCCGAGAGCGGCCTGGAACGAATTCCCGGACGTGCTGATCCATGCGTCCGAGTCCGCCGTCACGAAGCATCCCCGCTACCAGGCCGCGAAGTGCGGGGATGCCGAAGCCGCCGTGCGCTTGGTCGAGGAGACGATCGATCCAGCACAGGTTGCGACGTTGCGCGCGTTCCTAGGAGGCCGCAAGGCCACGCTCGTAAGCGTACACGCCTTTGAGGATGAGGGAGTTAATGCCATCCCGGAGGTGTTCGCCGAGGCCCTGGCGAACAGCCTGGGGCTACCACACGCAAGCGGTATCGTGCAGGCCAACATCGTCGGACATACGGGTGCCGATGGTTATGCGCGCCTCGCGCGGCAACCGGCCTTCGAGGGAGAGGTGCAGCCGGATGCGGACTATGTGATCGTTGACGACTTCGTGGGCATGGGCGGGATGCTCGCGAACCTCAAGGGCTATATCGAGTCGAAGGGCGGGCGAGTTCTCGCCGCGGTCACGTTGACCGGGAAACCCTATTCGGCGAGACTGAGGCCGGAACCTGACCAACTGAGCAAACTGAGAGCGAAACATGGGCAAGACCTCGAGGACTTCCGGCGCGAACGCTTCGCTCACGGCTTCGACGCTCTTACTCAATCAGAAGCTCGGTACCTCTCCCGCTCCCCGGATGCTGACACCATCCGAAATCGCCTTGCTGAGAAAGAGCCAGCAAGAGATCGCCGGTTACGCGAGGAAGAGCCTGAAAGCGGTGTAACACCGATGCGGGCTCGGTGTGACGCCGGGCCGGTACGACGCGACGAAGACCCCGCGGATGCGGGGCCATCGGCGTCGCGTACCAGGTGAAGCCTGGAGCACCGGCAACTTGCAGGCGTCTGTCGTCATGACAAGCGCCGAGCAACTGCGCTATCCTGTCCGCCCTCTCGGGGGAGGCGGGTATGAACCAGGCACTCGAAAGTAACGACCGGCGCTACAACCGTTACGCGCGGCGCACGCTCGGGGCGAGCCTGCTCGGCCTCATCGTGATCGTGGTCTTGAGTCCCGCGATGCCGCCGGAGTTCCTCCCTCCCGCCTGGGGCGCCTATCGGGAGATGGTGCTCGCGGCGCTCGTGCTCGTCATCGTGGTGGATGCCCTGCGCGCCGTGCGCGAGACCCAGGGGCTCGGGCCGCCCGCCCCGCCGTCCGCGCCAGAGAAGCCGGTCAAGCGCCCGATCCCGGAAGGCGCGGATTACGGCGAGGTGCTGGCCTTCCTGGCCATGCTGCAGGACAAGGGGCGCTTCCTGGACTTCGTGATGGAGGACATCACCCCCTACGACGATGCCCAGGTCGCGGGCGCCTCGAGAGTCGTGCACCAGGGCTGTTCCGGTGTGATCAGGGAATACCTGGCGCTCGGCCCGGTGTACGCCGGCCAGGAAGGGGAGGGCACCGTCGTGGACAAGTTGACCGATCCGCACCGCTATCGACTGCTCGGCAAGGTGGGGGGCACGCCGCCGTACAAGGGCGTCGTCATCCACCGCGGCTGGAAGACCACCAAGCTCGCGCTGCCACGCTATTCGAAGCCGGTAGATCGGTCGGCCGAGAACGTGATCACGCCGATGGAGATCGAGGTGCGTTGAACCTTGCGTGTAATGTTCGACCAAGCACTCACGAGAATACGGTGATGGACAGGGATCGGATCGTTTCACACCATCCAGACGTGGTCAGTGGCGCGTTGGTCTTTGCCGGCACGCGGGTGCCGGTGCAGATCCTCATCGATTACCTCAAGGAAGGCGAAACACTCGACCGGTTTCTCGAGGGCTTTCCCACGGTCAGCCGTGAACAGGCTGAGGCATTCTTGGAGGTAGCTCTGCACGCGGTCGAAGCCGAGGATGCGCGTCCTGCTTGACGAGAACATCGATCGGCTGCTCAAGGCCCTTTTGGCGCCGGAGTTCGAAGTCATGACGGTGAGTGAACGTGGATGGGAGGGAAAAGCGAATGGCGATCTATTGCGTTTCGCTGAACGGGAGTTCGACGCGCTGGTGACGATGGACAGGAACCTGGAGTACCAGCAGGACCTACGGACATTGGATCTCGGGGTCGTTGTGCTGCGAGCCAGGAGCAACGCCTACCGGGCCGTGGCGCACCTGATCCCGAGAGTGAACGAACGGCTGCGCTCGATCCGACCCGGCGAGGTAGTCCACGTACCGTTTTAACCTCCCGCCGGACGCGGCAAGAAACACCGCGCCCCTCAATAAATACCCAGCATGCAGAAAAAGTACAGCCTCGGCATCGACCTCGGTACCTCCAACTCCTGCCTCGCGCTGTGCGATCCGACGGGAGGCCGGCCGGAGGGGATCGGTATCACCCAGGTGGTGGCGCCCGGCGTTATCGGGGATCAACCGCTCCTGCCCTCGGTGCTCTACCTCCCGCTCGAAAACGAGCGCGCCCAGGGCGAGTTGGCGCTGCCCTGGGATGGGGACGGGGATGCGACGGCCGTGGTCGGCGTGTATGCCCGCGAGCGCGGCGCACTGGCCCCGGATCGCGTGGTCACTTCGGCCAAGTCGTGGCTCTGCAACCCGCACGTCGATCGCTACGCGCCCATCCTCCCCTGGCAATCCGAGCTGACGGAGGACAAGCTCTCGCCCTTCGAGACGACGCGGCGTTATCTCGAGCACCTGCGGCGGGCCGCAGAGGCGGCGTTGAGCGAGCGCGATACGGAGCTTTCCGAGTGCCTGGTGGTCCTGACCGTGCCGGCGTCGTTCGACGAGGTGGCGAGGACCCTGACCTTCGATGCGGCGGTCGCGGCCGGGCTCGGCCAGGTCACGCTCCTGGAGGAGCCACAGGCGGCGTTCTATGCCTGGATTGCGGAGTCGGAGGCCAAGAAACACCCGGCCCACTGGACGACAGAGGTGCGTGCCGGCGATCTGGTCCTGGTGTGCGACGTCGGTGGCGGCACGGCCGACTTCTCGCTCATCGCCGTGGCCGGCTCCGAGGCCGGTCTGTCACAACGGCTCGAGCTGCACCGCATCGCCGTCGGCGAGCATATCCTTTTAGGCGGCGACAACATGGACCTGGCGCTGGCCTATGCCCTGAAGGAGCAGCTCGCGAGCGAGGGCAAGGACATCGATCACTGGCAGTTTCTGGCCCTCGTGCATGCCGCCCGCGGCGCGAAGGAGCGCCTCCTGGGCGATCCCGACCTCGACGCGGTCCCGATCGCCGTGCCCTCGCGCGGGGCGAGTCTCTTCGCCAAGACCGTCACCACGACCCTGGCGCGCCAGCGGGCCGAGTCCCTGATCCTGGAGGGCTATTTCCCGCACACGGCGGTGACCGATGTGCCCAGGACACGCCGCTCCGTGGGGCTTCAGGAATACGGTCTCGAATACGCCACCGAGCCGGCGCTTAGCAAGCACCTCGCGAGGTTCCTGTCGCGGGCGCGGGACAATGTGCGCTCCGACGAGCGCCTCCGGTCGCTCGTGAGCGCGGACCTGGATGATTCGCCCATCCTGTGGCCCACGGCGCTACTCTTCAACGGCGGGGTGTTCCACTCGGGCCTCTTGCGCCGGCGCGTCACGGACCTCCTCCGCTCGTGGCTCGGGGCGGACCACCCGCTCACCGAGATCGAGAGCGTGGGGCTCGACAAGGCCGTCGCCAACGGGGCGGCCTACTACGGCGCCGTGCAGCAGAGCGGCCGCGGCATCAAGATCCGCGCCGGCACCTCGCGCTCGTACTATCTTGGGCTCGAGAGCCCCATGCCGGCGGTGCCGGGGATCATCCCGCCGGTCAAGGCGGTGTGCATCGTGCCCCAGGGCACCGAGGAGGGCACGGCGCTGGAGCTGCCCGGCCGTGAGTTCGGGCTCGTGACCGGCGAGCCGGTGGAGTTCCGATTCTTCAGCTCCGAGGTGCGGGCCGGGGATCGGGTCGGCACCTTGGTCGCGGACGCCCCGGGCACGCTCGAAGAGACGGCCGGTCTCGCCATCAACCTGCCACCGATCGCGGGCCAGCCCGGACAGGTCCTGCCCGTGACCCTGAAACCGCTCGTGACCGAGGTCGGCACCTTGGAGCTATGGATGTCGCACACCCGGTCCGAAGAGCAGTGGAAGCTGGAATTCAACCTGCGAGCTAAGGATTGAGAGCCTCTGAAGAAATCGTAGCGAGCAGCTCCGAGTGCGAGGAGCCGCACATCGAGCGCCGAGGCATATCCGGCAATAACCCGGCGCCTGAGCCCTTGGCGTTATATGAAGCTCACCGATACCCGGCTGCGTGCGGTTGAGCACAATAGCCGCAACCTCAACGCATCGCCTGCGGATCGCCACCCGCGCCAGCCAGCCTCTCGGTGAGATCCCGGGCATGTCCAAAATGTTCGTCGGCACGTTCTACGCGTTCCGCCTGGAGCGCCTTCATAAGCCGCCAATCACTCTGTACGTTGGAGAGCCCGGCCCGCACGGAAAGCGATCCCGATGACCCGGATCCGGTCCACGCGCTACGACCCATACCCGAACGCGGTTTCCGGGTCCTGCGCGTGACCTACAATGAAACGGCTGTCCCCGTCCGGGTGGTGACCCTATTTCGACGACAAGGTGACCGACTTATGAAAATCGAATTCGACCCGATCGCCGATGCGCTCTATGTCGAACGGTCCGACAGCGAAGTGGAACGGTCGGAAGAAATCGGGCCGGGCGTGATTCTGGATTACGACGCCCAAGCTAACGTCGTGGGCGTGAAAGTGCTGTCCGTCAGCAAGCGCGGCAAGGCATCAGCACCGAAAAAAATGGTCGCCTGAGGCGCCGGCCGACGAATGGGGCGGAGCGAGGGCGTCGAGACGCCGCTATGGCGCGCCGCACGGACGAAGCGGCGGCGAGGGCGTAGCCGACACTACGTCGAGCCGGCGAGAGGGAGCACGCCGTGTCACGGCGAGCGAATCGACGTCCGTAGTATGAAGGTTGTGAGAAATGCGGGCTAGAATCCAGGAACTGCTCAATACGTAGCGGCTGGCCGAAAACCTCATCGGCCGCATCGTCGACGCCTTCCGCCAGTGGCGCGGCGAGCCAAAGCCCGATTGGTGGATTGATGCGCAGCACGGCACGTGGGCCTATCGTGACATCCCCGGCTTTTGCAAGGCTGCGACGATCGATGAGATCAAGAAGCACAGCTTTGTCCTCACGCCCGGCCGCTACGTCGGCGCCGAGGAGCAGGAGGACGACGGCGAGACCTTCGCGGAGAAATACCCGCGGCTACTGGCGGAATTGGAGGCGTGCTTTGTGGAAGGGGAGCGGTTTACCGGCCTGGTTCGCGCCAAGCTCGCCCAGATCGAGAACTGAACGAGAGTTTCATATGAGCAACAGCGAGGAAATCCGCTGGAAGCAACGCCTGCAACATTTCGAGACGGCCCTGAGCAAACTTACCGACGCTTGCGAGCGCGAGAGCTATTCGGAATTGGAGATGGCCGGACTTATCCAATTCTTCGTATTCAGCCTGGAGCTGGCCTGGAATACCCTGCAGGACCTGCTCTATGTCGAAGGCATCGAGACCAAGACCCCCCGCGCCGTTTGGCGCGAAGCGAACGCTGCCGGCTTCGTGGAGGACGTCGATACCGCCCTCAGCACCATCGCTTTCCGCAACGAACTTTCCCACCGCTACGACGAAGAAATGGCCCGTAGGGCCGTCGAGCGCATCAAAGTCGAATTCCAGCCATTGCTGGCCCACATCCTGGCCAGACTCCAGGAGAAGCGGGAGCGCGAGGTGTGACCCGCGCTGGCCAGGCCATCGGCCCCGACGGGCTCACCTGCCGGGACCGCGACATCATCCGCGAAGTCCTTGCGCGCTATCCCGAAGTGCGCCGGGTCACTCTCTTCGGCTGCCGCGCCATGGGCGCCTTCGGCCGGGGATCGGACATCGACCTTGCGCTCGAAGGCCCCGGCCTCACGACCCGCACGCTCGCCCGCATCGCCGTAGACCTCGAAGATTCCGATCTCCCCTACAAGGTCGATCTGCTGCTGCGGGATCGCCGGCTTGATCCGAAGGTGGAAGAGCATATCCGGCGGCATGGGAAGCCGTTTGGGTGGGAGGAGACGACGCTTGGTGCAGTAACCGAGTGGATGTTTGGGGGACACCATCAAAAAACAATTCCTCATTATGGGACGGCAGCATTCCTTGGCTTTCAGCTAAAACGCTCAAGAGCTTCTACCTGTATGATTCCGATGACCATGTGACAGATGCGGCAATCAAGGCAGGGGCTCGGCTTACGGAACCCGGCGACATTTTGATGCTGGTTCGAGGAATGACCCTTCATAACGACATCCCTATCGGTATTGCGATCCGTCCTATGACTTTCAACCAAGACGTGAAAGCTATCCGCGGCGCGGTCGGTGTTGATACGCGGTTCATCGCATACTGGCTCTTGGGGAACAAGGGAAAGTTGCTTACCGCTGTTGATCAAGCTCCGCATGGAACGGGCCGCCTTCAGACGGATGTTTTGCATGCAATGAAGATGTACTTGCCGCCCGAAGACGAACAACGCGCCATCGCCGGGGTGCTCGGCGCGCTCGACGACAAGATCGAGCAGAACCGCAAAACGGCGCGGGCGCTGGAGCGATTGGCGCGGGCGATCTTCCGGGCGTGGTTCGTGGACTTCGAGCCCGTCAAGGCCAAGGCCGCGGGTGCGACCGCCTGCCCCTCCATGCTCCAGCCCGTTTTCGACGCTGTTCCCACCCGCCTCGTCGACTCCGAGATCGGCCGCGTGCCGGAGGGGTGGGAGGTGAAGCCAGTTTCAGCAGCCTTTGATGTCAACCCGCCGCGCGCTCTTCGGAAGGGCGAGATCGCACCGTACCTTGACATGAAGAACATGCCGACCGAAGGGCATATCCCTGAGGCTTGGATCGACCGCGAGTTCGGTTCTGGCATGAAATTCATCAACGGCGATACGCTGGTCGCGCGAATCACACCGTGTTTGGAGAACGGGAAAACCGCATTTGTAGACTTCCTGCAGGATGGTCAAGTCGGCTGGGGTTCGACCGAGTACATCGTGCTCCGTCCGAAGCCGCCCCTTCCGGATCTGTTTGGATACTGCCTCGCTCGCACATCTGAATTCCGGGAGTACGCGATCCAGAACATGAGCGGAACGAGCGGACGGCAACGCGTTGTGTCTGCCGCAATGGATCACTTCCGTATTGCGACGCCTCCTGAAGATACGGCAACTGCGTTCGGGCAGATCGTCCAACCAATGTTTGCCTGCGTGCGAGCCGGTATGAACGAATCCCGCAAGCTCGCCGAGCTGCGCGACTACCTCCTTCCCAAACTGCTTTCGGGCGCGGCGTGGGTGGGCAGTACGGAGGACGTGAGATGAACGGTCGTGGACACGATGGACAGGATGGGCGTAGTGGACGGGCTGGTCGCGATGTGCGCGATGGACAGGCACGTCCGGAGGCGCGGGAGCCGCTGATCCCCAAGCATGGGGGCTATCGGCGGCTGAAGAGCTTCCAGGTGGCGCAACTGGTCTATGACGTCACGGTGCGGTTTTGTGGCCGCTACATCGACCGGCGCAGCCGCACCCACGATCAGATGGTCCAGGCGGCGCGATCGGGGGTGCAGAACATCGCCGAGGGCAGCATGGCGAGCGGGACCTCGAAGAGGACCGAGCTGAAGCTGACCAACGTCGCCCGTGCCAGCCTTGAAGAGCTGCGCCTGGATTACGAGGACTTCCTGCGGCACCGGGGTCTGCCGCTCTGGGAGCCGGAAGACCCGCGCCGCAAGGGACTGGTGGCGCGGCGCTGCACCAGCGCTGACGAGGTGGCGGCTTGGGTGAAGGAGATTTGCCGGGAGGAGAATGGACGAGATGGACGTCATGGACAGGATAGACACGCTGTATCGTCCATGGCGTCCATTTCGTCCACCCAGTCCGCTACCAGCGCCCCCTACGCTGTCCCCGCCGCGAACGCCGCCCTGGTTCTGATCGGGGTCGCCGTCTCCCTTCTGGACCGCCAACTCGCGGCCCAGGCCAAGGCTTTCGAGAACGAGGGCGGCTTCACGGAGCGGCTCTATCGGGTGCGCCAGAGCCGGAGACGGGAGCGATGAGCCGCATGGCGGAGGCAACGGTGGAATATGTCACCGTGGATCATTTCGGTGTGCTCGGCATTGCGACCAAGAGCGGCGCCGACCTCGACGACGCTGGCGAGCGAACCGGTGCGGCACAATGCATTCTGCATGGACGAGTCAGCGCAGCCCTGCATCAGCTGAACCCATCGCTTCCACATGAGGTGCGCGAACAGGTCGCTCGCACTCTGTCGCGCCCTCCCCACCCGACCCTCGTCCAGAACAACCGCTGGTTCCACATGCTGCTTACCGATGGCGTCGAGGTGGAGTACCGCGACCCCGCGAGCGGCGAGACCCGCGGCGGGCGGGCGCGGTTGATCGACTTCGAAGAGCCCCGGAAGAATGACCTGCTGGTAGTGCGGCAACTGACTGTCGCCGGGCCTTCCGGTAAATTTATCCGCCCCGATCTGATGGTCTTCCTGAATGGCCTGCCGATCGCTGTGATCGAGTTGAAAGACCCCACCGACGCTGCGGCGGACCTGAACGCGGCGATCGGACAGTTGGGCCGGTATATGCGCGCCGCGCCCGACCTCTTTGTGTCGAACCTGCTGCTGGTCGTCTCCGATGGACTGCTGACCCGCGTCGGGTCCATCACCAGCGGACCCAGCCGCTTCATGCCTTGGCGTCCGGCCGAGGGCGGGGCGCCGACGCTGGAAGCGCTCATCCGCGGACTGTTCGAGCCTTCTCTGCTGCTGGACTATCTGCGGAGCTGCGTTGCCTTCGAGGAGGACGAGCGCGGCGAGATCGCCAAGAAAATCGCCGGGTATCACCAGTTCCGCGCGGTGCGAAGGACACGTGCCAGCGTACTGCGCGCGCTTCGTCGAGGCATCGGCAGGGAGCTGTGCGTTGCCGAGGATCCTCCCACGGCTGGGCGCGGCGGCGTGGTCTGGCACACGCAGGGCTCTGGAAAATCGCTGACCATGCTGATGCTGGCCGGGACGCTTATCCGCGAGCCGGTGATGGCGAACCCGACGATCGTCATGGTCACTGACCGCAACGATCTCGACGACCAGCTCTTTGTGACCTTCGCGGCCGGGCGCGCACTGCTGCGGCAGGACCCGATCCAAGCGGATAGCCGGGAGCACCCGAAGGTGCTACTCGACCGAACCGCCGGCGGCGTGGTGTTCACCACCATCCATAAGTTCACCGAGGGGCACGGCGCCATCCGAGCGGGCGAACGTCGTGGTGATGGCCGACGAGGCGCACCGGAGCCAATATGGCTTCGTGGAGGGCGGCGCGCGGTGGATGCGTAAAGCGCTGCCGAACGCGACGTTTGTCGGCTTCACTGGCACGCCGTTGGAGCGGGATGACAAAAACACGATCCATGTCTTCGGCGAGTATTCGGATGTGTACGACATCCGCCAGGCCGTCGAGGACGGGGCGACGAAACCGCTGTACTACGAATCGCGCATCGTGAAGCTGACCGTTGACGACGCGGGTGCAACGGCGGCCGAAGCGGAACTGGAACAGGCAGCAAAGGCCGATGCCTCCGGCGAGGAAGTGGAAGATCAGATCCGCATCCCGCTGGAAACACTGGTCGGTGCGCCGGAGCGGATCGAGCGGCTGGCTGCCTTCATTATCGAGCACTGGGAGAAGCGCCGCGCCGCGATGGAAGGCAAAGCGATGATCATCACGATGAGCCGTGACATCGCCTCCCGGCTGTACGAAGCGATCAAGGCCCTGCGGCCGCAGTGGCACGATCCGGACGATAAGCGCGGGACGATGAAGGTCGTCGTCACCGGCAGCGGCGACGATGAAGAGCCGTTGCGCAGCCATGTGCGCACCAAGGCCGCGCGCAAGCGGCTTGCGGAACGATTCAAGAACCCGGACGACGACTTCCGCGTGGTGATCGTGTGCGACATGTGGCCGACCGGCTTCGACTGCCCGCCGGCCCACACGATGTACCTCGACAAGCCACTCGCCGGCCACAACCTGATGCAGGCGATTGCCCGCGTGAACCGCGTGTACGGAGAAAAGCCCGGCGGTTTGATCGTCGACTTGATCGGCTTGGCGGATCAGTTGGCGGACGCGCTCGCCACCTACACGCAGGCAGGCGGCACCGGCGAGGCGGTCAAGCAGGTCCAGGACGAGGCCGTGCCGGCGATGCTGGCAGCGTTCGAAAAGTTGCGATCCTTTTTCCACGGCTGCGACTATGAGCCCGCGCTACGCGCTCAACCGCAGCAGGTACTGCCCGTGTACCTCCGGGCGGTCGATCATGTCTTCGGACAGCAGGAGGGCTGGAAGCGCCTGGGCACACTCGTGAAGGAGCTGTCTTCGGCTTTTGCCCTCGCAGTTCCGAGGCTCGAGACGGAAGCCTTGGTCGAGCATCTCGCCTTCTTTCAGCGCGTGGCCGCCATGATCCGCAAGCGGTTGGTGGATGAGTCTGGAGAGGGCAGGCGGTCGCGGCTACGAGACGTAGACGCAGCGGTGCGGCAGGTTATTGGCGGGGCCGTGGACGCGGCTGAGGTGATCGACCTATTTGCGGCTGCGGGACTCGATGAGGCACGGCTCGACATCTTGAGTGACGAGTTTCTCGATCGGGTCGCGGCGCTGGAGCAGAAGAATCTGGCGCTGGAGACAACTGCGAAAGCTGCTCGCCGATCAGATCCGCGTCACCGAGCGGAGGAACATCGTTCAGAGCAAGAAGTTCCGTGAGGCGCTCGAGGGCGCGATGCTGCGGTACACGAACAAAGCGATCACCACAGCGGAGATGATCTCGCGCCTGTTAGATCTGGCCAAAGAGTTACGCAATGCTCAGCGGCAAGGCCAGGAGCTTGGCCTGAGCATCGAGGAGACAGCATTCTACGACGCGCTTGCGGAGAACGGGTCGGCAAGGGACATCATGAAGAGCGACACGCTCCGCCTCATGGCTCACCAACTGGCCGAGATGGTCAAATAGATGCCGAAGCTCGATTGGACCCAGCGGGAATCGATGCGAGCGGGACTGCGGCGAAACGTGCGTCGTCTCTTGGCCAAGTACGGCTATCCGCCTGATCTCTCGGAAGATGCGACGCAGCTCGTGTTGCGACAGGCGGGACCGATCATAACCACAGTACCTAGCTTTACACAGGCGTGCGAAACCGCCCTTCCTGTTTTCAGGAAGGGATCGCTTTTCGATTGATAAAGGCGTTGAGCCTTTGGGTTTAATGAAGCGTGGC
>JBOIDR010000013.1:0-54086 GCA_050740695.1 Gammaproteobacteria bacterium
AAGAGGTACGGTGTTTCACGATCACAGGGACGGAAATGGTTCATGGACGCGCGCTCGTTGGGACCCTGACCGATCCGATCGCCCCGCCCATGAAAAGTTCCATGCTAAGTCCGACAGGCTGCTAGGTTTCGCGGCTTGATGGCGAGGGGCGCTGCTCCGGCAATAGCAGTAGTGCTTGTCCCGTGCGAATGACGGTTCTTTCTTTCGCGTTCTCGCACAGTCTAAACCCGTCGGGCGCGAAGACGATGATGGTCGAGCCGTGCTGAAACCAACCCATCTCCTCACCCTTGCGAAAGGGCGCATCGCACGGGATGACGTTGGGCCCGCGGTGTCCGAGATGCAAAAGGACATCGAGGAAGTGCAGCCGGATGCTGGCGACGAGCACCGCAGCGACCGGTACGAGGGTGACGACGTGGCCGGTCGCCTCGAGCCTCACCCTGAGGAGCGCTCGCTCGTTCTTGCAGAAGAGCTTCTCGACGCGCTTGAGGGCTATCGGGTTCACGTTCCAGGTGTCGCCAGAGAGGTAGGTGACCTGCTCCACCCGGCAGTCGTGCGGCGCATGGAAGCGATGGTACATGCCGGACGTGAGCCGTAGCGTAACGTAGCGACCGTCGCGGTAGAGGTCGGCGAGTGCCGGGTCGACGAGCAGGTCCTGCACCGTGTAGGGGAAACCCTTCGCCTGGATCAGCGTGGTGCCCTGGACTCGGCCGGACGCGCCGACGATCGCGTCACAGGGACTGACGAGCACCGCCGGATCCGGGTCGATCGGCCGGGCGCCCGCTTTCAGCTCGCGGGTGAAGCAGTCATGCATGCTCCTGAACCGCGTCCGCTCGGCGTCACAGAGGTCCACGTCGGCGAACAGGCGCCAGAGGCCGATCGATAGATCGCGCACGAGCGGCTGCTCGATCCGGCTGAACCAGCCCATGAAGCGGGTGGCGAGCCGCCGGGGGATGCGGTTGGTCAGCAGGAAGTTGAGGTCTTCCTGCTGGAGCACGCGAGCGATGACGGAGCGGACGGTCATGGAACTGCAACGTTCCTCGACTACATCTCCGGTTCTGGAGACCCATGAGCACAACCTCGGCCCTGTATGCGCTCGGCGCGGCCGCGCTGGCGGCGTCGTTCGGCAAGCTGAAGAGCCGGCTCGACCTGTCGCGGGCAAAGCACCGGTCGCTGACCGGGCATTCGCGGATCGTCCGGCGGATCGCCCGGCTGGTGCCATTCTACGAGTACGACGAAGCGCGCTTCTTCTCTTCGGACGACGCTCCGGAGGAGATCGCCGCGCGTCGCCGCGCCGGTTTCTTCCGGCTCGCGGCCCTGTACGCCGAGCGCTTCGCCGAGACGGCCCGGCGCACTGCCGAGGTTGAGGACGGCGTCTCGGATCTGCAGTTCACCGGCGCCTACCGCGTCCCGTTTCAGTACAGCCGGCTCGTGCACCGCCACCTCCGGGGCGGCGCGCTCCTGCAGTCCTCCGCCGGCATCACCGTCACCGACCTCGACGGCAATCGGTTCTACGATCTGAGCGGCTCCTACGGCGTCAACGTCTTCGGCTACGACTTCTACAAGGCGTGCATCGAGCGCGGTATCGAGCGCGTGCGCGAGCTCGGTCCGGTGCTTGGGGCCTATCACCCGGTCATCGCGTACAACGTCGAGCGGCTGAAGGCGATCGCCGGCCTCGACGAGGTGTCATTCCACATGTCCGGCACCGAGGCGGTCATGCAGGCGGTGCGGCTCGCGCGCTACCACACGCGGCGCTCGCACCTCGTGCGCTTCTGCGGGGCGTACCACGGGTGTGGGGGGACGTCCAGCCAGGCGTTGGCAACCCGGTGCCGGCACGCGAGACCTACACGCTGCGGGACATGAGCGACGACGCGCTGCGGGTCCTGCGGATCCGCCGCGACATCGCCTGCGTGCTCGTCAATCCGCTGCAGGCGCTCCATCCGAACGCTAACGCGCCGGGCGATTCCGCGCTGGTCGACAGCGCGCGCAACGCCCGGTTCGACCGGGCGGCGTATACGGACTGGCTCCAGCAGTTGCGCGCCGTCTGCACCGAGCGGCGGATCCCGCTCATCTTCGACGAGGTCTTCACCGGTTTCCGGCTCGCGCCGGGAGGCGCCCAGGAGTACTTCGGCGTCCGGGCGGACATGGTCACGTATGGAAAGACGCTCGGCGGCGGCTTGCCGGTCGGCGTGGTCTGCGGCCGCAGGGACCTGATGAAGCGCTTCCGGGACGACCGCCCGACGGACATCTGCTTCGCGCGCGGCACCTTCAACTCGCATCCCTATGTGATGGCGGCGATGCACGAGTTCCTGCTCTGTCTCGACACGCCCGAGCTCCGCGACCGGTACCGCGATCTCGACGAGGTCTGGAACGCGCGGGCGGAGCGACTGAACCGGGCCCTTCGGGACCTGGATCTGCCGGTGCAGGTGGCGAACCTGTCGTCCATCTGGACGACTCTGTTTACGCGGCCGTCGCGGTACAACTGGATGCTCCAGTACTACCTGCGCGCCGAGGGTCTGCACTTGAGCTGGGTGGGGACCGGCCGCCTCATCTTCAGCCTCGACTACGCGGCAGCCGATTTCGACGCGGTCGCCAACCGGTTCGTGGCCGCCGCCCGGGCCATGCATCGGGACGGCTGGTGGTGGTCCGACCCGGCAGCGACCAACCGATCCATCGGGCGCCGCATCGTGTGGGAGATCATCGCCCATCACTTCTGAGCGCGCGGACCGCGCGGCTCATTCTCCTGCGCTGGGTCGGCGGCACGCAGCCTGCCCGAGGCCTCAGGCTATCCGCTTGTCGGTCATCGGATCGATCAGTTGCCCGCGCAGGAGGTAAAGCGGTGCCTTGTGGTAGAGCTTGATGTCGTGAAACGGCTCGGTGAGGATCTTGGTCATCCACACCAACCCGGTCTGCACGTCCTTCACGAAGAAGAGCTGCACCGTCCGAAAGAGCAGTCCGCCGATGCCCACGGCAAGCCAGACGAGCGACATGTTCCGCACGAAGCCGGCGGCGTCGTCGTGCGGCTCGAAGAGCCCGAACAGCGTGGGATCGAAATAGAGAGCCAAAGGCGACAAGGCCCAGATCGCGAGGAGAACCACCTTGCGCCGCAGGTTGTATCCGACCTTGATCTCTTCCTTGTGTTCGTGAGTGGCCTGGTTCACCTCGTCGTAGCCCTTCGGCTCGAAGAAGAAGTGTCCGATCTGCCGGCTGATCATCGCGAGCAGCCAGCCGACCAGCGCGGCCGCGACCGGGCTCGTGAAGAGCAGCGCGTAAGCGCAGAGGAAGCTGACCGCGCTCACGAAATGCAGCGCCTGGTTGATGTAGCTATGATGGTAGTAACGGTGGTCGTCCCACCGCTGCACTTCGAGCGCTCGGAGAAAGCTGCGCATCGATCCTCCTCGGCGCCGATCGCACTCATTGAAATTAAGGTACGATGATAAGGTACGAACAAACTGTTTCGAATTTAAGGCGGTTTCGTGAATCAACGATGACAGATAACCATCGATCGACTGAAATCGGCGTACGCGTCGACGTGAAGGCGCCTGCGGATCGCCCGGGTGGTGGCGCGGTGGGGAGGAGCGCGTCGAGGCACGTTTCGCTGCGAGGGCGATGGGCCCGTCGCAACGCGGGTCCGAGCCGCGGCAGAGGGGCGATGGAGGTGGCGCTAAGCAGGGAGACGGTCACGAAGATCTACGGGCGCTGGGCGCCCGTCTACGACCTCGTCTTCGGCTCCGTTTTCGACCCAGGACGGCATGCCGCGATCGCCGCCAGCGAACGGATCGGCGGCCGCATTCTGGACGTGGGCGTGGGGACCGGCATCGCGCTGCCGTACTATGCGGAGTCGGCCAGGGTCGTCGGCGTCGATCTGTCCGAAGCGATGTTGCACAGGGCGCGGGAGCGCGTGGCCACGCAGCGCTTGCGCAACATCGAGGGGCTGGCGGTTATGGACGCGGAGCGCCTGGCCTTCGCCGACGCCTCGTTCGACGTTGTCGTGGCGCAATACGTCATCAATACGGTTCCGCACCCGGAGGCGACGCTCGATGAGCTCGCGCGCGTGGTCAAGCCGGGGGGCGAGATCGTGCTCTTGAACCGGATTGGCGCGGAGACGGGACCGAGGCGCGCCGTCGAACGTTGGCTCATGCCGCTGGTTGGCCGGCTTGGATGGCGTTCCGAGTTTCCCTGGGCGCGGTTTGCTCGCTGGGCCGAGCGGACCCGGGGCGTGCACCTGATCGAGCGCTGCCCGATGCCCCCGCTCGGCCACTTCGCGCTGATCCGGTTCGGTAAGTCTGACCCGTTCCGATCCCACGGCATAAGTTCGTAGCGGTCGACCGCTCGGTGGCGGAACGCCTGAACAGCCTGCTTGTGGAGCGACGCCCAGCTAGGCGAGCATCGGGGCCGAGCGGCAGGGCTACAATCAGTGCCTGGGGATCGGGCGGGCCACCGCCCATCTCCGCGGTCACGCGCCCGCGGGGTCTAGCAAAGCGACGAACGCCTCCGCGGAGCGGCGCCACGAGTAACGGCGGGCGTGGGCGATGCACCCCTCGCCGCCGAGCTTGAGGGCCTCCAGGGTCGCCCTCTGCAGATCCTCGTGCAAGACGCCGGTGCGATTCTGGATGACCACATCGCTCGGCCCGGGCACCGGGTACGCCGCCACCGGTACTCCCGAGGCCATGGCCTCCAGCAACACTAGTCCGAAGGTATCGGTGCGGCTCGGGAACACGAAGACATCGGCCGCGGCCAGGTAGCTGGCGAGGTCCTCGCCATGCCGGTACCCGACGAAGCGCGCCTCCGGATAACGATGGGCGAGCGCCTCTCGGGCCGGCCCGTCTCCGACCACGAACTTACTGCCCGGCAGATCCAGGGACAGGAACGCCTCCAGGTTCTTTTCGATGGCGATCCTTCCGACATACATGGCGATGGGGCGAGGGGCGTCCAGAAAGCCTTTATCGCGCGGGTGAAACAGCCCGGTGTCGACGCCCCGCGCCCATACCACCACGTTGCGGAACCCGTGCGCCGCGAGTCGTTCCTGGAACGATGCGGTCGGCACCAAGGTCAAGCGCGCGCTCCCGTGGAAGCGCCGCAGGTACGCATAGCTCCAATCGACCGGCACCGGCCAGCGCAGCCGTAGGTATTCCGGGAACTGGGTATGGTAGGAGCTGGTGAAGCGCAGGCCGGCCCAGAGACAATAACGCCGCACGGCATGGCCGATCGGCCCCTCGGTGGCGATATGGACCGCGTGGGGCGCGAACGCGCGCAAGCGCGCCGCGATCCCCCACCTCGGCGCGATGGCCAACCGGATGGAGGGGTAGCTCGGGCAAGGGACGGTACGGAAGAGCCCCGGGTGCAGGACCAGGACCTCGAAGCCGAGCGCCCCGAGCTCGGTCGCCGTGCGCTCCAGGGTGGTAACGACCCCGTTGACCTGGGGGTGCCAGGCATCGGTCGCGATGGCGATGCGGGTCGGGGTCAAACCTTGGGATCAGGCCGCGGCCTGCACCTGCTTGCGCGAGTGACAGGCATCGGACCAGTGGCTCAGCTCGCGCGCCCCGTCATGAAGCTCGACGAGCGCCGTGCAGCTCTCCACCCAATCCCCGCTGTTGCAAAGCGCATCGAGCGCAGGAAGTCGAGGAGGAACTCCGCCTTGCAGAAACCGACGTGGACGTCCGAGATCCAAACGGTGCGGTAATAGGCCGGCCGATCCGTCGCGTGCAGCGTCTTCATGCCCGTAGCCCTGTTCCAATGGAGAGGCAGGCTAGCGCCGCTTCGTGTCAGGATGATGAAACGACGTGATGCCGCCCTGGGCCAGCCGCCGGTTGGCTTGCGAAGTCGGGTTGTGTTACCTATCCTTCGTCGAGGGCTGCAGCTTCACGGCGGCAGACTAGCTAGATACTTGTGTCGTAAATGTCGAACAACACCGCTCATGCAAGTCCTGATTCAGATGTAAAGTCAATAAGCTGCAAGCGCCAGGGTATTCCCTCCCCTGCGAAGCGGGGGAGGGTCAGGGTGGGGGCCAGGCGCGTCAGGCGGAGACGACGCCTGGTCAGCGGCTGAAGGGCTTGGCCCCCACCCCACCCTCCCCCGTCCGCAGAAAGCGCAGACAGGGGAGGGAGTCTCCGGGTCCCCTCCCCTGCGTAGCGGGACGGTAAATTTCAAATGTCTTTGGCTAGCATTTCTCACCACTCCCCGTCGCAAGGCCGCCGTCTCTCACCGGCGCTTATTCCGCCGAACACAAACTGGATTAGCTGGAATGAGAGCAAAGTTTGGAACAACCATTCATCGACTCGACGGCGTTTCGTCCACTAATGACGTTTGCTCGAGAGCTGGCAGCAGCGGGGGCGAGCGAGGGAACATGCGTGCTGCGCGCGAGCAGAGGGCGGAGCGCGGACTGCCAGGGCCGGTCGTGGCTTTCGCCACCGGGCGAGGACTGTTGGGTGCCAGGCATCGGTCGCGATGGCGATCCGTGTCGGGGTCAAACCTTGGGATCAGGCCGCGGCCTGCACCTGTTTGAGCGAGTGACAGGCGTCGGACCAGTGGATCAGCTCGAGCGTCCCGTCATGAAGCTCGACGAGCGCCGTGCAGCTCTCCACCCAATCCCCGCTGTTGCAAAACAAGACCCCGTTCACGTGGGTGATCTCGGCGCGATGGATGTGGCCGCAGATGAGCCCGTCGACCCGCTGGCGGGCCGCCTCGTAGGCCACCGCCGACTCGAAGCTCGACATGTACTGCACGGCAGTCTTGACCTTGTGTTTCATGAAGGCCGCGAGCGACCAGTAGCCGAACCCGAAGCGCCTGCGGACCTGGTTCACCACCCCGTTCAGACGCAGGAGCCAGTCGTAGGCCTTGGTCCCGAGCAGCGCCACGGCCTTCGAGCACTGCACCACGGCGTCGAACTCGTCGCCGTGCGTCACCAGGAAACGCCGGCCGTCGGCCGTTTTGTGGATCACGCGGTTCTGGATCGAGAGGTTGCCGAAAGACAGACCCACGTGATCCCGGAACACCTCGTCGTGATTGCCGGGTACATACACGACCCGCGTGCCGTGCTTGGCCTTGCCGAGCAAGGTGCGCACCACGTTGTTGTGCTCCTGGGGCCAATAAAGCCGCTTCTTCATGCACCAGACATCGATGATGTCGCCGACCAGATAGAGCCGATCGCAGCGCGTCGAGTGCAGGAAATCGAGGAGGAACTCCGCCCGGCAGCCCGAGAAGCCGAGGTGGACGTCCGAGATCCAGACGGTGCGGTAATAGGCCGGCCGACTCGTCGCGTGCAGCGTCTTCATGCCCGTAGCCCCCTGTCCCATTGGAGGGGCAGGCTAGCGCCCGTTCGTGTCAGGATGATGAAACGACGTGATGCCGCAGCGATAGGGGAAGATCCGCCCGAGAACGACGAGACAGTGCGGGACGCTGCGGAGAAAGCTCGGCAAGGCACGCGTTGAGGCCTTTATTATTACTTGTCTCGACCGAGATCATTCTACATTTGGTCGCGACGATTGACAGCTTGGATCGCCGCCCCGTGCCGCTACACTTCCGCCCTGTGAAGCATCTCCCTGCCGGCGAGCTATTCTATGCAACTGATAATACGATGAGTGCCGCCCTGTCGCAAAAAACCGTGCCGCCCTGGTCGGCGGCCTGGTTTTACGAAGAGGCCGGATCGGAAGGATGAGCGAGGCGACGAGCAGCGCGGCCCTGGACCATGCATGCCTGGCCTATGGCATCGTCATCGAGTACACGGACATCTGGGGCCAACGCCACCGCGCCTCGACGGAAACGAAGCGAGCCCTCCTGGAGGCCATGGGGCGCGCGGCCGACACGGAGGCCGAGCTGGCATGCGCCAGTGAGCAGGAGGAAACACGCCCTTGGCGCAGGGCCCTGCCGGCCACGCAGGTGGTTCGTGGGACCGACTCCCCGGTCACTATCCCCGTGACCGTGCCGGCCGGCCGCACGGATGGCTCTTACGCATGGCGGCTCACGCTCGAGAGCGGCGAGAACTTCGCCGGCACGCTACGCCCGGCCGATCTCGAGGTCCGGGCGCGGCGGTCGGTCGATGGCGAGCCATTCGTGCAATGTGCCTTTGCGCTACCCCGCGCCCCAGCGCTCGGCTATCACCACTTCGCGATCGAGGGACCCGACCACCAGCGGATCGGCATGGCCCTGATCATCGCCCCGGCCAAATGCTATCGACCCGCGGTGTTTGCAGAGGGAGGCCGGGCCTGGGGGTTTGCGGTGCAGCTCTATGCGGTGCGTTCCGAGCGCAACTGGGGGATCGGGGATTTTACGGATCTCAAGGCGCTCATCGAGCACTCGGCCGCGAGCGGCGCCACCCTTCTCGGATTGAACCCGCTCTCTGCCCTCTTCCCCCATAACCCGGACCATTGCAGCCCCTACAGCCCCTCCAGCCGTCTTTTTCTCAATGTCTTGTACCTCGACGTCGAGGCCATTGACGATCTTGCCGAGTGCCAGGCCGCGCTGGCGCTCGTTGAAGGGCCCGCGTTCCAGGCGCGGCTGCGGGCGTTACGCGCGGCCGAGCTCGTCGACTACGGGCAGATAGCTGCCGTCAAACTCGAAGTACTGGAGCTCCTGTACCGGCACTTTCGAGACCATCACCTGAGTCGCGTGACGGAACGCGCCCAGGTGTTTCAAGCCTTCCAACAAGAGCGCGGCGAAGCCCTGCGCCAGCACGCACTGTTCGAAGCCTTGCAGGAGCATTTTCATCGGAACGACCCTGCCGTTTGGGGCTGGCCGGTGTGGCCTGAGGCGTTTCATGTTCCCGACTCGCCGGCGGTTGCCACGTTCTATGCCGCAGAGCGGGCGCGAGTCGAGTTTTACCAGTACCTGCAGTGGCAGGCGGACCTGCAACTCGGCGCCGTGGGCCTGCGTTCTCTGGAGCTCGGTCTCGATATCGGGGCCTATCAGGACCTCCCGCTGGCGGCGGACCGTGGCGGTGCCGAGACCTGGGCCAATCAGCGGTGCTTGAGTCTCGATGCGCGCATCGGCGCCCCACCGGATCACTGGAACCTGATGGGCCAGGATTGGGGGTTCCCGCCCTTCATACCGGAGCGCTTGCCCGAGGCCGCATACGCGCCCTTCATTGCTGTCCTTCGCGCCAACATGCGATACGCCGGGGCCCTGCGCCTGGACCATGTTATGGGCTTGATGCGCCTCTTCTGGATAGCGCCGGGGCAGACACCGCCAGAGGGCACCTATGTCTCTTACCCCCTGAGGGACCTCCTCGCGATCGTGGCGCTGGAAAGTCACCGCAACCGGTGCCTCGTCATCGGTGAAGACCTCGGCACGGTGCCCGAGGAAGTGCGCGAGGCCATGCGCGAGCATGGCGTATTGTCCTACCACGTGCTCTATTTCGAGAAGGAACAGGACGGTAGTTTCATCGCCCCGGAAAATTTCCCAAGGCAGGCGCTGGTTACGCCCACCACGCACGATCTGCCGACCTTGCGCGGCTACTGGCTCGGCCAGGACCTTGACCTGCGCGATCGGCTGGACTTGTGTCCTTCACGAGAGATGCGAGAGGAACAGATCGTATCACGGGCCCAGGACCGCGCCCGGCTGCTGTGTGCCCTGGAGCGGGAGAAGCTCCTGCCGGCCGAGGCGAGCGTGCATCCCGTCTCGCTGCCGGATATGTCACCGGAATTGGCTCGTGCCGTACACGCCTATCTGGCACGCTCACCGGCCCGGGTCATGGTAATAGCGGTGGAAGACGTCTTTGGGCAGATCGATCAGGTCAATCTTCCCGGTACGACGGACCAGTACCCGAATTGGCGACGCAAGCTGTCCGTAGACCTGGAGGAATGGGCGGCAGAGCCTCGAATGCGCGCTCTTTCAGAGGCCATGCGCCAGGAGCGCCCCACGGCCCGGCAGCCTGTATGCGCCACAGAGCCAGGCCCGCTTCCTATCGCCCTGCACATCCCGAGAGCCACCTATCGCCTGCAGTTCAACCGAGATTTCACCTTCGCTCAGGCGGCGGAGCTGGTGCCTTATCTCCACGGCCTCGGGATCAGCCACTGTTACGCCTCGCCCTATCTCAAGGCCCGTCCGGGCAGCCCGCACGGCTACGATATCATCGACCACAATGCCTTGAATCCCGAGATCGGGACCCCCGAGGAATTTGAACGCTTCGTCGAGGCGCTCCATCGCCACGGCATGGGGCAGATCCTCGACCTGGTCCCCAACCACATGGGCGTCGGCAGCGACAACGCCTGGTGGCTCGATGTCCTTGAAAACGGACCGGCGTCTTACTATGCGAAGTTTTTCGATGTCGATTGGGAGCCCATCACCGCCGAGTCGCATGGCAAGCTGTTGCTGCCGATCCTCGACGACCAATACGGTGTCGCGTTGGAGAAGGGGGAGCTGAAGCTCGAGTTCGATGTCGGGCAGGGGAGCTTCAGCCTGTTCTATTTCCGGCACCGCTTTCCCGTCGACCCGTGCGACTATCCGCGCATCCTCGACGACCGACACCAGCGCTTGGCAGGCCGGCTGGGTCATGACGCCCGGGCGCTGCTCGAATACCAGAGCCTCATCACGGCGTTTCAGCACCTTCCGGGCCGCACCGAGACGCCGGACCAGCAGAGGACCGAGCGCAAGCGTGACAAGGAGATCCACAAACAGCACCTGGCCGCGCTATGCCGGCGTTACCCCGAGCTCGCCCGGTTCATCGAGGAGACCGTACGGGAGCTGAATGGCGCCGTGGACTATCCCGAGACGTTCGACCGACTGGATCGCTTGATCGAGGCCCAAGCCTATCGGCTCGCCGATTGGCGGGTCGCCTCCGATGAGATCAACTACCGACGCTTTTTTGATATCAACGAGCTGGCGGGTCTGCGCATGGAAGACGAAGAGGTCTTCGAGGCCACTCACCGCCTGGTCTTCGGCCTCATCGCGCGAGGCCGGATCGATGGCGTGCGCATCGATCATCCCGACGGGCTCTACGACCCCAAGCAGTACCTCGAGCGCCTTCAGGCCCGCTTTATCAGCGCCGGCCCAAGCAACGCCGAGCAGGGCACCGATCGGACGATGCCCCCACCCTTGTACGTAGTGATCGAAAAGATCCTGGCGAGCTACGAGGGGCTGGTAGAGGACTGGCCCGTGTACGGCACCACCGGCTATCGCTTCGCCAACCTCGTGAATGGGCTCTTTGTCGATGCCTCCGCCGAAGGAAAAATGGACGGCATCTACACCTCCTTCGTTCAGGGTCCGATCGATTTCGATGAGTTACTGTACGGCAACAAGAAGGCCATCATGACGCGCTCGCTCGCGAGCGAGCGCAATGTCCTGGCCAGACACCTGAGCCGCATGGCCCAGGCCAACCGCCGCACCCGCGACTTCACGTTGAGCAATCTGAGAGATGCCTTGACCGAGATCACGGCCTGCTTCCCGGTATACCGCACCTATGTGGCGGGAGAGGTTGCACCGGCCGATCGTCGCTACATCGACTGGGCCGTCTCGATGGCCAAGAAGCGCGGCCAATTGACCGATCTCAGCATCTACGACTTTATCCGCGCTCTCCTGCTCGGCACGGCCGGCGAGGACCGGCCGCATGCCTTTACGAGCGCGGCCAAGGTCTTCACGATGAAGTTCCAGCAATTCACCGGCCCGGTGATGGCGAAGGGCCTCGAAGACACGAGCTTTTACATCTATAACCGCTTGATCTCGCTCAACGACGTCGGCAGTGACCCGCGCACCTTCGGGATCTCGATCGCAGCCTTCCACCACTCTTGTCAGGAGTGCGCGCGCGTCTGGCCCCACACCCTGCTCGCCACCTCCACGCATGACAGCAAGCGCTCCGAGGACGTGCGCGCACGCATCGACGTGCTCTCCGAGATGGCGAGCGAATGGGGTACACACCTGCGGCGCTGGGAACGGCTCAACCGCAGTAAGAAGCGCGAGGTCGATGGCCGGCCGGCCCCCTCGCGCAACGACGAGTACCTGCTCTACCAGACCTTGATCGGCGCCTGGCCGCCGCTCGAGGAGCTCGACCGTGGAGACCTCATGACCCTTGCCGAGCGCATCGAGCGATACATGGTCAAGGCGATACGCGAGGCCAAGGTCCACGGCGGATGGAGCAACCCAAACCTCGAGTACGAAGAGGCGGCATCGCACTTTGTACGTGCCTTGCTCGAGGAGCCCGCGAACAACCGTTTCCTAGCGGATTTTCTGCCGTTTCAGCGGCGTATCGCCCGCTTCGGCATGTACAACAGCCTATCGCAGACGCTGCTCAAGCTTAGCGCCCCCGGGGTGCCGGATATCTATCAGGGGACGGAGATCTGGGATCTCAGCCTCGTCGACCCCGACAACCGCAGTGCCGTGGCGTACGAGCGCCACCGGCTCTTGCTCGAAGATCTACAGCAGGGCTTTAGCGATCACACGCGCGGCATTGCGATTCAAGCGCGCGCACTGCTCGATAGAATGCAGGACGGCCGCATCAAGCTCTACGTGATCTGGAAGGCGCTTGGGCTGCGCGCGCGATATCCGGCCCTCTTCTCCGGTGGAAGCTACACACCTTTGATGAGCACCGGCGATCGAGCCGAACATCTCTGCAGCTATGCCAGGCACCACGAGGGGCGAACGGCGATCGTCATCGTGCCGCGCTTAGTGCTGCGCCTGCTCGCCGGCGCGCACGCCCATCCACTCGGCGAGGAGGTCTGGGGCGATACCCGCATCGCGCTCCCCGAGGGCTTCCACGGGTCTTACCGCAACGTGTTGACCGGGGAGGACCATACGCCGCACGAGGGTCCGGGAGGGTTGCACTTACGTCCGGCCGAGGTCTTGACTCACTTCCCCCTCGCCCTATTGGTACAAGCCCGGCTTGTCGAGTGAGGGGCTGGAGACTCGTGTTGGTCACGCCGTGTACCACGATACCTGACGGCGGTCTGTAACGGGGCTCGCGCGGGGGCAGAAGCAGCGCGACCGATTCACCAGGCCACGTTATCACCTGGTAACGCCGTTACACCCTGTTCCGGTATGGCAACTCTTACCGCCTCGACCGGAAAGTGTTACCGATTTCGGCCCCTGGCACACCCGTACCCCTTCCCTCGCACACCTTAACTCCCTGACTGGGGGGGTTTATGTGGGACACGCCAAGCGGGGCATAAAGAATGCTGTCCAGCCAGGGGCTTACCGGAACTTAATAAGCCCGGATTGATTAGATTGAAGGAAGGCAACCCACGGCGCAAGTCCGGGAAGTTAGATGCAGAAGGCCTTTGGCAAATCGTCACCGGCCGCCCGGTCCATGATATCCTTTTTGTGGGATCGAGGGGGGTGGTCGCTAGCGCCGGAGCTCTGGGGTTGTCACGGCTCGGAGCGGCTGTTACCGGAGGCCACACCAAGGCCGATGCGGTAGAGACGATTTTGGAGGACGGCGGATAGGGAGCCGCGGTAGCCTATCTGGGAGACGATGTGAGCGATGAAGGGCCCGGCCAATAGCAGAAGGCGGTTGATCGTGGCATCGAACCGCTTGCCGGTGGTGCTTCGAAAGGACGGGCAGGGGCGATGGAGTGTAAAACCCGGCTCGGGCGGGCTGGTCACCGCGCTGGTCCCGGTACTACAGGAGCACCGCGGGACGTGGATAGGCTGGCCTGGGACCAGCGACGGCGACGGCGATCTCGTACCTGCGGTTACCCAGGCGGGCGAGCGTTTCGGGTATACGCTCAGGCCAGTGATGTTGAGTCCTGCGGAGGTCGAGGGGTTTTACGCCGGATTTGCCAATGAGGTCCTGTGGCCCCTGTTCCACGATCTGCAGTCGTTTTGCAATTTCGACCCGCGGTACTGGCAGAGCTATCGCGAGGTCAACCGGCGGTTTGCCGAGGCGATCAGTGAGACCGCGACCGGGGAAGATCTCATCTGGATCCACGATTACCACCTCATGCACGTGGGGGCCGATCTGCGAAAGCTCGGCGTACAGTCGACTGTCGGATTTTTCCTGCACAGTCCCTTTCCGCCGCTCGACATCTTCCTGAAGCTCCCGTGGCGAACGGCGCTGTTGCAAGGCTTGCTGCAATGCGATCTGATCGGTCTGCAGACCTTGCGGGACCGCCGCAATCTCGTGCAATGCCTGCAGTCCCTGTTCAAGGGGATCAAGATACAGGGCAAGGGACAGGTCCTGACGGCCATCACCTCCGATCGCCAGGTGCGGATCGGGCATTTTCCCATCAGCATCGACTACAACGCGTTCGTAAAACGGGCCGCTACTCAAGCGGTCGCGGACCGGGCCGAGGAGCTTCGCGATCGCCTCCCGGAAGGAAAGCTGATCTTGAGTGTGGATCGTCTCGACTATACCAAGGGTATTCTTTGCCGCTTGCAGGCCTTCAGGCACGCGCTCCGCCGCTACCCTGAGCTTCGGGGGCGGGTATCGCTGCTCCAGGTGGTGGTACCGAGCCGCATCGACGTTCCCGAATACCTCAGACTCAAGACGGCGATCGAAGAACTGGTCGGCGCGACCAACGGCGAGTGGGCCCAGCCCGGCGACTGGCTACCCATCTGGTACGTGTTCGGCTCCCTCGGTGCCACTGACCTCATCGCTTACTATCGTGCCGCGGACATCGCCCTGGTGACGCCGCTCAAGGACGGCATGAACCTCGTGGCGAAAGAATATTGCGCGTGCACCATCGATGAGGAAGGCGTGTTGATCCTGAGCGAGTTCGCTGGTGCCGCGGCTCAGCTCGGAAGAGGCGCGTTGCTGGTGAACCCCTACGATACGGAGGGTGTGGCCGATGCGATCCACCGCGGCTGCCGCATGAGCGACGACCAACGGGGGGCGCGGATGCGGCGGTTGCGGCGTTCCCTCCGCAGGAATGATGTCTTCCGGTGGGCCGATGCGTTCTTGCGCGCGGCGCTCGCAGTGGACGTTAACCACGTCAACGCCTCTTCGCCCGCCCGGAAACTGCGCCTGGTCGCCGGCACGATCGGAAATCGTTTCGCGGGTCTCGACAGGGCGATAAAGGGATTGGCCAGGCCGGGTGTCTGCGCAAAAGAACAATGGCAGCGCGGGTTTTGATATGGGTTAGTCCGTCACCACCGCCCGCGGAAAGGCCGATCGGAATTGTTGATCGTATGAACGTCTGGCCGGGGCAGCCGTACCCGCTGGGAGCCAATTGGGACGGCGCAGGAGTCAACTTTGCGCTCTTTTCGGAAGGGGCTACGGGGGTCGATCTCTGTCTCTTCGACGAGGTCCAGGGGACCCCGGAGGTCGCGCGCATCCCTATGCCCGAGCGGACAGATCAGGTCTGGCACGCTTATCTCCCGGAGCTGCGTCCCGGACAGTTGTATGGGTACCGTGTCCACGGGCCCTATGCCCCGGCGGAAGGTCGTCGCTTCAATCCCCACAAGCTCCTGCTCGATCCGTACGCCAAGGCGATCTCGGGAACGCTCCAGTGGAGCGATGCCCTGTTCGGTTATATCATCGGCCACCCCGAGGCCGATCTCTCCTTCGATGAGCGCGACAGCTCGGAGGGCGTACCCAAGTGCGTGGTCATCGATCCGGCGTTCAGCTGGGGCGACGACACGCCGCCGCGCAATCCCTGGCACAGGACCCTGATCTACGAGCTGCACGTCAAGGGATTCACGATGCGCCACCCCTTGGTGCCAGAGGCGCTGCGCGGCAGCTATACCGGTCTGACCCATCCGGCGGTCATCGAGTATCTGAAGTCGCTCGCCATCACGGCGGTCGAGCTTCTGCCGGTCCATCAAAGCGTGACCGACAAACGCCTCGTCGAGCGCGGGCTCACCAACTATTGGGGCTATAACTCCATCGGCTTCTTTGCGCCCGATGCGCGCTATGCGAGCGGCGGCACCCGCGGCGAGCAGGTAGCGGAATTCAAAGCCCTGGTCAAGACCCTGCATCGCGAAGGGATCGAGGTGATCCTGGATGTGGTCTACAACCACACCGGCGAGGGCGACCAGGACGGGCCGACGTTGTGCTTCCGTGGCATCGACAACGCGGCGTACTACCGCCTGATAGCGGACAACAAGCGCAACTACACGGACTATACGGGTTGCGGAAATACCCTCAACATGATGCACCCTCGCACGCTCCAGCTGATCATGGATTCCTTGCGCTATTGGGTCGTGGAGATGCACGTCGATGGCTTCCGCTTCGACCTCGCCCCCGCCCTGGCGCGGGAACTCCATGCCGTGGATCGGCTCAGCGCCTTCTTCGACATCATCCACCAGGACCCCGTCTTGTCGCAGGTAAAGCTGATCGCCGAGCCTTGGGACCTGGGCGAAGGGGGCTATCAGGTCGGCAACTTCCCGGTGCTGTGGGCCGAATGGAACGGACTCTACCGCGATGTGGTTCGCGGTTTCTGGAAAGGCAATCCGGGGCTCGTCGGCGACATCGCCTACCGGCTCATGGGCAGCAGCGATCTTTATGAACACAGTGGCCGGCGGCCCTATGCCAGCATCAACTTCATCACCGCACACGACGGCTTCACGCTCGCCGACCTGGTGAGCTACAACCGGAAACACAACGAGGCGAACGGGGAAAGCAACCGCGATGGTCACGACGATAACCTGAGCTGGAACTGCGGTGTCGAGGGGCCGACCGATGACCCGGCCGTCCTCGCGCTTCGGGCGCGGCAGCAGCGTAATTTCCTGGCCACCTTGATCCTATCGCAAGGGGTGCCCATGCTGCAGGCAGGCGATGAGATCGCTCGTACCCAGCAGGGCAACAACAACGCCTATTGTCAGGACAATGGGATCTCCTGGATCGATTGGAACCTCGATCCGCCCAAAATACAGTTGCTCGAGTTCACCCGTGTCCTCATCCGTCTCTTCCACCGGCACCCGGTGCTGCGCCGGCGCAAGTTCTTTCAGGGACGCCGGATCTACGGCTCCGAGGTCAAGGATCTCACCTGGTTTCGCCCCGACGGCAAGGAGATGAGCGAGGAGGACTGGCAATCAGGGTTTGCGAAGACGCTGGGGATCCGGTTAGCCGGGGACGCCATCGAGGAAGTCGATAGCCGCGGCCACCGCATCGTCGACGACACGCTGCTCATCTTGCTCAACGGCCACCACGAGCCGCTGCCCTTTATGCTGCCAGCCCACCGGCCGGGCGTACGCTGGTACCTGATATTCGATACGCGGGAGCCTAGGCCACAGAGTGGACACCCTTTTGCCCGGGGGGGGCAGGGCTATGCGATGGAGGCACGCTCACTCTCGTTATTCCGCCTGGAGGAGGCGATCCACGCCCAGAGGGAAGGGATGGCGCCGGCGGTTGTGCAACACTAAGGAGTGCAGCAAAAATAACCTGAACGTATCCGGTTAACCCCCTACCCGACCCTTCCCCCTTCGTAAGGGGGAAGGGAGAAAAAGTCTCCCGCGGGTACGCACTCGGCGAGGTAGAGCGCTTCAGGCCCCTGGGCGTTGTCCCCGATCACGACATCCGGTTTGACCTCGGAATTGCGCAACCCGCCCCCGGGTGATGGTCGAAAACGTGCCAACGGATCAGAGCATCAGGTCCAGAGGTAGATGGGGACCCCTCAGGTGCTAGCCTTCTCGTGAACTTGATGCTTGGCGATCAATTCCCGCACGGCTGGCACTAGATCTTTCGGGACCTCCATAAACGTTTGACCTTGATCCTCGAACGCCGCCTCATCTTCTGCCACGGCTTCCTCTTCCGTCTGCTCTTCATAATGCGCCAGAACGCGTCTCACTCGTGCCTCATCCCAGCCCGCGGGAAATTTGCCCTGTTTCATAAGCTTCCTCGTTTGCGTTTATGTCGTCTCCGGTACGCGCTTGATAAGCTTGCCTCTCAGCTCATAGGCTGTGATGACAAAAACACTCTCTGGATCGGGATCGGGCACATAGATGACTCGGAGATAGCGGCCGTCTCGGGTCCTGCCGATCGCTATTCGGGTACCTTCACGGCCGACACGGTCTTCTCCAGGGTTGCCCAGAACACGGGCGCGGCAGGTGTCGCCACGCCACACGTTTCACGGCGCGATGCTCAGGGTCGCGTTCGGCAGCGCTCCGAACATCTCCGGCGCGTACAGGGCCTCGACGCGGGTCTCGGGTAACTGGAACTCCCCGGCGTTGTTCAGGCGCAAGGTGTATTCGACGGTCCATTTCCCTTTCGGGACGTATTCGTAATAGGCGCGGAAGGAATCGAAGGTGCGCTCCTCGAAGGCCGGGTAGACCTCGCCTTCCCGCCGTTCGCCCGTGCTCATGAGCTGGGAATCGAGGCCGAGGCCGGTGCCGAGGATGGTGGCGCCCGCGGGGATGGGGTCGTTCACCACGACCCAAGTCATGTCCGATCGGGCCTCGAGCACGAGGGTGACGCGCAGGACATCGCCGCGGCTCCACCGCTCAGGCGTCTCTTGCGCGATGGGGGTCACGGTGCGGGTGATGCGATAGCCGCTCGAGAGCGGTTCCTTCAAGGGGATCGCGGCGAGGCTCTGGACCATGGCCCAGGGGTGGCCGGTGCCGCGGTGTTCGATGGCAAGCGGCCGGGGCGCGGGCGGCCAGGGGTGGTCGAGCGAGCCGCCGGGCGACTTCGGCGACCAGACCAATTCTTGACGTACACCCAGCTCGGTGCTGGTCACGCCCGCGATCGGCTCCGCCTCGAACGCGCGCCGGAAGCGTTCCATGGCGAGGACGCCCCAGGCATTGGCCAAGGTCGTGTCCCAGTGCGCCTGGCGCTGGCGCCACAGGCTGCCGCGCACCAGGCGCGGGAGCTCATCGCGCCAGGCGCGGTCCTCGATGAGCGCCAGGATCGCGCGGTTGGCGTTGGCATCCGCGGACTGCATCAACCAGAAGAGATCGTCGGAGCCCTCGGTCGAGAAACCCATCGTGGTGCCCTGGAAGTTGAGCCGCGAGCGGAGGATCCGCTTCGCGGCCTCCAGACGCGCGGCGCGCTCGGGGATCTTCACGGTGCGTTCGAGGACGTTCAGCCAGTCGAGCACCGCCGAGGTCGGCCACAGGTTCGGCTCGATAGTGATGGAGTCGAGGAAGGCGGGCTCGATGGCCTGGTAGCGGGCAGCGGCCGCGAGTGCCGCGAGCTTGCGCAGCGCGAGATCGGCGGTCGGCAATGCGGAGGCACGCGACACCTTGCCCTGCACGAACTGAACGAGGGCCTCGCGCATCTTGTTCCGCGTATCCTCGGGGATCGCCCATCCCGCCTCGTGGGCGATGCTGAGCACATAGGCCGTGAGCACGTCGCTCCCGTTGACCACGGAGGGGAAGTACTTGAGGAGGCCGTCCGAATCGAGATGGGCGGGCAGCTCGCCGCTAATGGACTGCCAGAGCGCCTGATCGCCCAGGGCGATTGCCTTGGAGATCCGCTGTTCGAGGCAGGTGTATGGATAGCGGCTCATGTAGTCGCGGACCCCGGACAGCTCCTCGGCGAGCGAACGCCGGAGGATCACGCGCACCGCGCCGCGGCCGGGGAGGGCGTCCTTGGGCGCGCCGGCGACGAGGCTCATCGCCCCCGCGATCTGGAACAGCGTGGCCTGATAGACGCGCACCGGCACCGCCTCGATGACCCGCTGGCTCACGCGCAGGCGATCGCTCGCATCGTGCGAGCGGGCCTCGATCTCCCAGAGCAATTGCTGGGCGGCGAGCGGCGCCGTCACCTCCCAGGCGGCCTCTTGGGCTTCACCGGGCTCGAGCGAGAGGCTCTGCGTGGGCAGCGGTCCGCCGAGCGCCTGCGGCGCGCCCGCGGCGGGACTCTGGAGAACCTGGGCGGCGAGGCTCACCTCCACTGCCTCTTGGGTCGCGTTTCGCACCGTGAAACCGCCGCGTAAACGGTCTTCCTCGCGCACCACGGGGGGCAGGCCCGAGATCAACATGAGGTCCTGGGTGGTACGCACCGCCGTCTCGCCGCTGCCGAAGAGATCGCTCGCCGCGCTGGCCACGGCAACGATCCGAAACGAGGTCAAGGAATCGTTCAAGGGCACCTCGACGCGCGCCTGGCCTTGCTCGTCGAGCATCACCCGGCCTTTCCAAAGGAGCAGGGTGTCGAACAGCTCGCGCGCCACCTGCCGGCCGCCGCCGCCGCCGTGGGGCAGGGCCTTGCGGCCAAAGTGGCGTTTGCCGATCACCTGCATCTGGGCGGTCGAGGTCTCGACCTCGATCCCGCGCCGACCCATCATCGCCTGCAAGAGGTCCCAACTGTCGTTCGGCATCAATTCCAGGAGGCCCTCATCGACGGCGGCCAGGGCGACTTCCCCGCCCGCCGGCAACACCCCGCCATCCGCGCGTTGCACCCGGACATCGACCTCTGCCTTGTCCCGCACCTGGTAGCTCTCCTTGTCCGCCGTGACCCCCACCTTCAGCTCATGGGCGCGCCAGCCCACTTTGATCTCCGCGATCCCGAGCTTGAAGGCCGGCTTGCCGAGATCGATGAGCGCGGTCGGCTCGACACCCCTGACGCGGCCGCGCACCGCCAGTACCGAGACGAAGACATTGGGCGAGTAGTTTCCTTTGATAGGCACCTCGACGACGGGCGACTGCCCCGACAGCGGGCGGATGAAGTGCTCGATCACACCCTCGCGCTCCACGCTCACGAGCGCCGTGGCCTCGCGGAACGGCATGCGCACCTGGAGGACCGCGGTCTCGCCGGGCTCGTAGCGTTTCCTCTCGGGGATGAGGTCCATGCGGTCCTCATTACCCTGCTCGAACCACCAGTCCCCGGATTTCGCCACCCACACCTCGCGGTGCGCGTGGCTCGGGTTGCCGTCGCCATCGATGACGCGGGCGCGCAGGATGAGGTTGCCGTCGGCCGGCGATCTGGACTCACACACGAACAGGCCCTTGTCGTCGGTCTCGCCGGCACACAGCGGCCCGATGCGCTTGATCTCGCGGTGGTGCTCGTAGGCATAGAAACCGCCGACCAGGCGTTTGCGATGCGAATAGGTGATGCGCTCGAGCACATCGACCTCGACCTTGGCCGCGCGCACCGGTTGACCACGGAGGTCGAGGACCAAAACCTGGGCGCGGAGCCGCTCGCGGCTCAGCGCCCAGCCGTCCGGCTTCAAGCCGACCACGAGACGTGCGGGCCACAGGTTCAGATGGGTCGTGGCCGTCTGCCGCTCGCCGTTCGCGTCCTGGTATTCCAGCTCGGCCAGTACATCCTGAGGCGTCTCGGATCGGGGCAGGCCCTCGAGCTTGGCGCGCACGGCGCCCGCCCGGTCCAAGGTCAAGGACTGGGTGGCGAGCGGTGTCGCGCCGTCCTCGGACTGGCGTTGCTCGGCGTCGGGGTCCTCCGTCTCCTCGCCCTCCACGACGTCCCCGTTCGCGAATTCGAAGCCCTCAAAGTCCGGAAAGGTCACGCTCCGGGGGCGTACCAGGCCGCGGAGCGTAACGGGAGCCTCGCGCGCGGCGCCGCCGCTGAGATAATTCAACTGAATGTCGATCTCGGCCGTGCCCGTGTCGACCAGATCGGTCTCGAGCGGTTTCAGGACCGCCTTCATGGTCGGGACCCGGAAGGACTCCACACGGAAGCCGCCGGTATCGACGTCCACCGTTCCCTCCTGCCCCGGACGGGCCAGGGACGCGCTCACCCGGTAGCTACCCTGCTTCGCGTCCTTCGGCACCTCGAGCTCGCTCTCGGCGATGCCTTGTGCGTCCCAGGTAACGCGCAGCTCGTACTCCTGGTCACTGCCCTGATGGCGGACGACGAGCTTGTCCGGAAGCGCCGATGGGTCGATGAGGGAGATCCCCGTGCCCAGATGGCGCCGGGCGAGGTGCTTCATGTGCACGGTCTCCCCGGCCCGCACCAAGGTGCGGTCGAAGACCGTGGAGACCAGGTTCGGGGCGGTGTTCGAAGCGGTCGGGAGGTTGAAACGCCACGGCGAGATCCCCTGGCTCCAGTCGGACATCGCGAAGCTCCGGTCCTCGCCGAGTTGCGCGGTCACGAAGAAGGCGCGCCGCCACGGCAGGCACTCGGGAAACGAGCCCGCGCGCGGCAGAGTCTCTGCGATGCGGACGGTGCCGTCCTCTCCCGTATTACCTTCGAAATACACCTTGCCCCCGCAGTCCGAGACCACCACCTCGGCATCGGCGACGGGCCGGCCTCGGTCGAGGCTCGTCACCCAGACGAGCGAGGACTCGCGCCCGAGCTTCAGGTGTACACCCAAGTTGGTGACGAGCACGGCCGTCTGGGCGTGGAAGGGTGCCGCCTTGCCGTATAGCGCGGCCCCGAGGCGCGGGCTCGCCAGCTCGACGACATAGAATCCCGGTCTCTCGAAGGGGATCCCGATGACCTCGAAGGCGCGCCGGCCGAGCGGCTTGGGGAGCTTGAAAGTCTCCGTAGCCTGGGACGCGTCGAACAGCGACTTCTCGCCCACGCGGTGCTCGACGATGTATTTGTCGGCTTCATGGTCGTAGTGACCCTTGTCTTCTTGCAACTCCACGACGCGCCGCATCCAGCCGGGGATGGCCTTCGGGTCCTCGACGCGCAGGCGCCGGCCCTGGACCTCCGAGGCCTCGGGCAGCAAACGCTCGCGTACCCCCTGCCACCATTTCGTGAGGCCGGAGGCGGGCTCCGGTTCGGAGAAGGCCTTCGCGTCCGGTGCAGAGGCAAGGGGCGGCGGCGACGTGCCGGCGGCCGGCAGGGGCGGTAGCGGAAGCAGCGCTTCTAGGTTGCGCAGGGTCACAGGGAGCGTCGCATCGGCGTGCAGCTCCACGATCCCGAAGGTCGCGGGGAACTTGACCAGCGGGGGCACCTCGTCGGTCTTGACCTTGAGGGGGAAGCTCGCCTGGTTCGCGAGCGTGCGGCCGGCATCGTCCTGGAGTCCCGGGGGGATGGCGAGCGTGAGCTCAATGTTCTCCGGGAAAGCTCCTTCGAAGGCGACATCATCGACAAAGCCCACGCGCGGATCTCCGGGGACCGTCGGGCGGTATTGCGTGCCGTCGGCGTCCGCGAGCGTGATCGCCTCGGCATCCGCGCGGGTGATAGGCGCGCTGAAATTCAGGGACAGGGGCAGGAACGGGATGCAGCCCCGATCGCGCTTGACCCGCTCGCAGGAGAAGCGCGCCCGAAACTCATCGCGCACCTCGAAGGCCAGGGTCTGATCCTCTTCGGTGGCGATGCCGGTCTTGGAGGTCACGCCCTTGCCCCAGACGAGCTTCACGTCGGCGGCGCTGGGAAAGCGCCTCTGGCATTGCAGGACGACGATGGGCGAGTCCTCGCCCTCTACGAGGTCCCGGAGTCGCTTGACATCCGTAGCGGAATCGCCGTCGCGTTGGACGGTATTGAGATAATCCCGGAGAAAACCCCGGCGTCCCTCGATGACCCTTTTGCGCTCCTCGCCCGCGATGAGCCGCACACCCACGCGCTCGGCGATCCCCTCGATGGCGCAATGGATGTGCTCTTCTATGGACGCCGCGACGGCCACGGCATCGAGTCCGAGCACGAACATCTGCTCCTCGTCGATATCGCTCGCGCCGTCGTAGGGCGCCGAGAGCCGCACCGCGGGCCCGCCGGTCGAGAACGAGAACGCCTGCGTGCCGCTCAGGGGCTTGCCGTCCAGGGTCTTGAGCTTGGGCTCGAGCGTGAAGGTACAGCGCACCCCGGCCGGCAGCTCGCGCGCGAAGTCGTAAACGAAGTTACGCGCATCCAGCCAGCGCCCCTTGCCCGCCTCCGGGCAGTCGATGGCGAACGGCTCGCTGAGCCTAGGATCGCCGAACGCCACCATCGGCTCGCTGAAGCGCGCCGCCACCTGCCCGACGCCCTTGACCGTGCCTTGCGGCGAGAACGACTCGACCTGCGGTTCGGAAAACGCGGCAGGAACGACCGACAGGAGGACCAGCGCGAAGAGACTCCTCAGTACAGGCCGGTACATGAGCGGCTCCTTTGTGGTGGTTGTCCGCGGATGATAGCAGGGGAACCGCGGATCCCACCGGGATCGCGCAGGGCGTGCCGCGGCGGGGTCGGCGCCGCCGTTCAGCGGTTCCTGAGACGACGCCGGACTTCGTTCCTCCGCGCGCCCTCTTGAACGGCGTGTCCCGCCACAAGGAGGATTTCAGTTGGGTGGAGTTCTTTTAGAACGTCGGAGCCGGTGTCCTTCCCTATTGTCAATGCCCTTTCAAGGCCCCACTGGCTACCTCGGTCTCCTTCCCGTTTCCGCAGATTTCGGGTTACCCGGAGGACAACGTGCTCTCTAACGGTCGTCATCCCAACGAAAGCTGCGATCCATGCGCGTGACGGCGCTGTAAATGCCAGCTTTCGCTGGCATGACGGTGGTTTTGGGATCCCGGACCTTGAAACCTAAGCCGGCCCCTGCGCATACCTCATGGGGCACCTGGTCTGTGCCACGCCTGATCAACCATAACCAGTTGACATCTAGCAGTATCTGCTCCTTATAAAGGAGCTGCGCCCATTTCAGTTCGACCCCGATCTCGGGGCCATGGCTCCGCGTGATCGTCAACGAAAGACCGACCGGCTCTTTTACGACCTATCTCGGAATCACCACCGACAGGCTGACCCCCATGCACCGTCTCGCGGCCAGCGGCGCGCCAGAGTCGATGAAGCGTCGGGCTGCGTCTCGTTGTAGTTCGCTCTCCCGGTCGGTCTTGTCCTCGACGTAGTAGCGCGCAAAAACGTTCGTATCCAGGCCGATCATGGGTCGTTACCGCCTGATCAGCGACGCAGGATCGAGGTCCGCCGGTACGGGGCGGCGCTTGCTCTTCAGCAAGCCAAAGCCGCTCGGCTTTGCTCCCGCCGCGCGGCTGACCACGCGCAATTCCACGTGATCACCGACCACGCTGAATTCGACCCGGCTTCCCTGCCGGATGCCGAATCTCCGACGCACGTCCTTCGGGATCGTGACCTGCCCTTTGCTCGTGACGATCGTGGTGTCCACTTCTGCGCTCCAGCGAAACGCAGTCACAATTCTAGCCAAAGACATTTGACATTTATCGTCCCTTCCCCCTCGATAGGATGAGGTCGACCCTATCCGAACCGCGACGCTCGACCCCCACCCTGACCGTCCCCCGCTACGCAGGGGAGCGAACCCGGAGACTCCCTCCCCTGTCCGCGCTTTCTGCGGACGGGGGAGGGTAGGGTGGGGGCCAAGCCCTTCAGCCGCTGACCAAGCCTCGTCTCCGCCTGACACGCCTGGCCCCCACCCTAGCCCTCCCCCGCTGCGCAGGGGAGGGACTTACCCTGGCGTTTGCAGCTGATTGACTTTGCATGTGAATCAGGAATTGCTCGAGCGGTGTTGTTCGACATTTACGACGCAAGTATCTGGCATCTACGGCTGCCTCACTGAGCGTGCCGTGGGCGCGCCGCAGCACCTCCGCTGTGGTGCGCCGGTCGATGCCACTGATGGTTGTCCGCCGATGATAGCAGGGGGTACCGCGGATCCCACCGGGATCGCGCAGAGCGTGCGGGCCGTGCCGTGCTGGGTCGACGCCGCTATTCAGCGGATCCTGAGGCGACGCCGGGCCTCGTTCCCCTGGGCACCCTGTTGAAAGGCGTCGACCACTAATACGAGGATGAATTTCGGTTCGACGCCGATTCCTCCGGTCGTTCTTGTAAGGCCTGATGTCGGCCTCGATTTCCGCCTCGCTCTGGCCCCGGTGTCTTAGGATGGCCTTGTAGTTTGCGAGGGCCGCGTCCAGGCGTGGATGCGGATGGCCGGTGCGGCGGGTGAAATCGAGCAAGATGCCCAGTTGACGCCGGCTCAAGGATTCGGCCTCCGGAAGGCGATTGGTGTCCTGAAGCAACATGGCCAAATTGTTGAGGCATAAGGCGACATTGGGGTGCACGGGGCCATAGCCGTGCTCATTGATGGCGAGCGCCCGGTTGATCAGGGGCTCGGCCTCCTGGAGGCGGTTGGTGGCGTGCAGTAAGTGCGCGAGGTCGCAGAGGTCGCGGGCGACATTGGGATGATCAGGGCCGAAGCTCCGCTCATCAATGGCGATCGCCCGCCGCATCAACGCTCTGCATCCAGCACGAAAACCGCCTTGGGTTGCGTGCCGATCAGGCGATCACGCACCACCCGATAGACGTCGGGGGTACCGGGATAGAGCGCAACAGTGGATATTCCTGGAAACTCCTCGCACAGGCGTCGCACCAGCTCGTTGCGCAATCGCCGGTCGTCGCAGACGGCGAAGCTCAGGGAAAAACAACCCCGAAAGGCCACGAGCATCCGCCGCTGGGGTGAGCCAGTTGTTCGTATCCGGTTCCAGCACCCCCAGTACGCGCCGGTACATGTGCGGCTCTCGGTGATGGTTGTCCCTAGCTAGATGATAGCAGGGGATGGAGTGGAGCCGACCGGGCACGCCGGGCGGGACACACGGAGGCGAACGGACGGACCAGTGGTATCAGTGCCCCCGGCGCCCGCCGGTCGTCGATCGAATGTTCCAGGTATCCATTCAGACCCGGCCCCGGGGACGGTAGCGCATCGAACGGGAGGTGCCTGGATCGCCGCTCGGGTGCAGGAACCGGGTCGGCGGCAGCCTCAGAGGTCGTGAAAAAACCCTACTGCGCTCGGGATCTCGCGCTGCATCCTCGGCGCGCCAAACAGGGTCACTCCCTGGCCCTGGCTTCCCGGCGGTGCTCGGAATCCTCATGTATTTCAATATACGGTTCCTGCGCGCCGGCGGAACGCGAGATCCCTTCGCTCGCGATGTTTTTTCACAACCTCTCAGGCCGCTCGGAAACGGCCAGCGGAGTCGTCGGCAAATGGATTGCCTACCGAAGGTTGTGCTATCCTTCCCTCCACTAACGGGGGGCGCAATCATGTCGTGGAAAGGCATCGTCGGGGTAAGCCACCCTCCAGTGGATTTCGACGAATATTGCCACGGGCTGCAATGGACGGCGTGGCGACCGAGCTTCATCGCGTTGCACAACACGGGCTCGCCGTCACTCGCTCAGTGTCCGCAGGGGTTCACCAAGGAGCATATCCTTAACTTCGAATCCTACTATCGTGACGACCAGAAGTGGAGCGCCGGTCCACATCTGTTCGTGGACGACAAGAAGATTTGGGTCTTCACGCCGCTGAACCTGTCGGGCGTGCATTCCCCATCCTGGAACAAGATCGCCATGGGCGTCGAAATGCTGGGAGACTATTCCAAGGAGAACTTCAACTCGGGCCGCGGGCTGAAGGTACAGCAGAACGCGGTGGCTGCCGTCGCCACACTTTCGGCCGTGCTGGGACTGGACCCCGAAACAATGAAGCTACACAAGGAGGATCCTGGCACCACCCATGACTGTCCCGGCAAGAACGTCGACAAGGCGGCCTTTATTCAAGCCGTCCAGAAGCTCATGACCGAACGGCACGCCGGCGGGCATCTGGAAAATGCGGCGACGTAAGAAAGCAAATCCCGAGCTAGGTCGTCAAAGCACGGCGAGGAGCTTTGTCGTACGCCGCGGTGAATTCGTCGATTCCGGCATCACTCCGCACCAACAGACGACGGACCTGATCGAGATCGTTCTTCTCCAACGCTTCTTGAAATTTTGGTAGCCGATCGATGAAGATAGCACAGATAATTCGCGCGGCCACTTCCGGGCTTCTGGCTTCTTCTGGGCTGTCGATCAGCCGCGAGCCAAGTCCAAGCCGCGTGCTCATCCTCGCGGAGCTCGCTCGGCCGACGAGATCCGTTAAAACTCGTCCGCGGAATTTCGCCCCGTCACCGCGTTCGGTATTTCACAAATCTGAACGTGTGATCATTTTACTGCATCGATACCTGGGACCCCGACGGGTATTGGTGGCGGGGCCCTCATAGCCCGAGTTGCTCCAACACCACGGCAGGGTCGCGATAGTCATAGGCGATCGGCCGCGCCTCCCCGCCTTCGGTCAGGATCAAGCTGGGGAATCGGCGAGCGCCCAGGCGCGCGGCGAATCGTATCTGGCGGCTTAGCTCCGCCTGCGTCGCAGCGCTGTTGAGGTCCGAAGTGAAGCGCTCGCGCTCCAAGCCCATCGCTTCCGCGAGCGCGATCAACGTCTCGTCGTCGGACGGATTGCGGGCTTCGAGATAATAAGCCCGCTGGATGGCCTCGATCATCGGTTCCTCGAACTCCGGTCCTCGCGAGATCGCCGCAATCACCGCGCGGCAGGCGGGATAGGTCGTGCGCCTGGGACGGCAGCGGTTCCAAAACCCGTGGTTGAACCGGATGCCGGGTACCTCACGTTCGATCCGGCGCCATGTTCCTTGAATATATTGTCGCATCGCTTCGGGCATCGGTTCGCGGGTATCGGGGGCGAGGCCGCCCAACACCCGCTCCGTGACGATGTGCGAAGGGAGCCGCGCGCGGATCTCCCTCCATGTGGGCCCAAAGGCCCAGCACCAACTGCACATGGGATCATGGACGTAATGGAGCTTCACGACGAGGCCCTGCGGATCCGCCGCGCCAAGATACCGGATAAGCGGACCGGGCTTTCCTCGCTGCCGGCAGGTGCCGATCGGTGACGTTCTCGCGCCCTGAACCGGGTCTACGGTGGATCTGATTATCTGATTATCTGATTATGAGCTAGCTAGCCGAGGACGGCGAGCATCTCCTCGATGCGGGTGAATTTCTCGCGCGGTTTGCCCTTGGGTTTGCCGCGCTCGACCTCGGCGGTGTCGAGCTTGAGCCACTCGGGATAGGAGAGCATCCGCACGCCGCGCCTTTCGAGGAGGGGATAGAGGGCGTCTGCGCCGGCCCTGGGGCTCGCGTCGAGCTTCGGTAGATCGGCCAGGAGGGAGCCGACCGTGTCCACGCTGCACGCGCGGTTGGTGCCGATGATCCCGGTGGGGCCGCGCTTGATCCAGCCGGCGCAGTAGACCTGCGGGACGACGGACCCGTCGGCGTCCTGGACCCGCCCCGAGTGGTTCGGGATGACGCCATTACGCTCGTCGAAAGGCACGCCGGCCATGGGCACGCCCTTGTAGCCGATGCTGCGGAACAGGATCCCGCAGGGTAGCTCTTCGGTTTCGCCGGTCCCGCGCGCCGCTTGCTTAAAGGCCGGCCCTTGCAGGCGATTACGCTCCAGGACCAGGCCTTGGAGCCTTCCTTCGCCGAGCAACCGCCCGGGGCTCTTCAAGAAGTGAAAGACGAGGCGCCGAGCCTTGCCGCTCGCGGGGGCGGTGAAGCTCCGAAAGATCTCGACGTTTTTGGCGCTCACGACGTTGTTCTTGTGCGCGATCTCCTCGAGGCTTTCCGGGTTCAGCTCCAGGCCACGGGCCTCGGCGACGGCATCGCAGTCGTCGATCTCGCCGAGCTCCCGCAATTCGCGGTTGGTGAACTTGGCCTGGGCGGGGCCACGCCGGCCGATCACGTGGATCTCCCGCACTCGGCTCTCCGCTAGGGCCTCCAGGGCGTGCCCGGCGATGTCGGTGTGTTTCAGCTCATCCACCGTCTTGGCGAGGATACGCGCGACGTCGGCCGCGACATTGCCCTGACCGATGATGATGGCTACTTCTTGAGAGAGATCGAAGATCCGGTCGCGATAATCGGGATGGCCGTTGTACCAGCCGACGAACTCCGTGGCGGTGTGGCTCCCGGCCAGATCCTCCCCCGGCACGCCCAGGCGCCTGTCGGTCTCGGCCCCGCAGGTGAACAGGACCGCATGGTAATGGGCGCACAGCTCGTCGATGGTGACATCGCGGCCCACGGTGACGTTGGCGAGAAAGCGGAACTGGGCGGAACGGGCGATCTTGTCGTAGACGAGGATCGCCTGTTTGAGCTTGGGGTGATCGGGCGCGACGCCGCTGCGCACCAGGCCGAAGGGGACCGGGAGTCGCTCCAGCATGTCGATGCGGACCGTCTTGCCCGATTTGATCAGGGCCTCGGTCGCATAGAAGCCGCTCGGGCCGCTGCCGACGATTGCCACTCGAAGCGGGTTTTGTTCGGAGCCTAAGTTGCTCACATCCTGGCTTTATCCACTGATCGCGCTCGGAACGCCGACCGTCCGGCCGTCGCCGGCCATCGCCCTCGTGCGTCCGCCGCGTCGCACTATCGTCTTCGTCGTATTGTTGCCAACCATCTGGCGATAGGTCATCGTGCATTCGCCGCTTGCGGTCTCACGCGACTTCCTGCATGGGTCGGATACGGGGTGACGGCAGCGGACGCCCCTCGGATTCGAAGTTACGAACGACATCCTCGACCACTTCCAGCAGCTCGGCATAGAGCCGGATGGGTTCGTCGCCATGGATCCCCGTGATCAGATCCGGGCACTTGCCAACATAGACTTGATCCTCATCGCTCCATTCCACCCATTTATGATACTGCTCGCCGGGATTCATTTCTGAACCTCTTCGATAGCCCGCTTCACCTGCCGTTCCTGGTACGACTTCGCGTCATCGCCGGCTCTTCCGCTGAGGGTAACCGCGCCGGGAAATCGGGGGTGTGTGAACTTGCGATGCGAACCCTTTCCCGCGCCGGAAACTTCGCCAAATCCAGCACGCGTCAGATCCTGGATCAAGTCGCTGACTTTCCTCGGCATCTGCCGGGAGACTGGCGCCGGCCCACCGTTCCCTCAGTACCCCAACTCCGCCTTGCGCGCCTCGGCAGTCGGCAGCGGCTCCTGCTTGCCATCGATCTCGGGGAGGTTCGGAGCGCGCTCGGCGTTGATCTGGATCCAGTGTTTCTTATCCTCCGGGATGTCCTCGCCCTCGTAGATGGCGTGCACCGGGCACTCGGGGACGCAGGCGCTGCAGTCGATGCACACGTCCGGGTCGATGTAGAGCATCTCGTCGTCGCCGTGGAAGCAGTTCACCGGACACACGGTCACGCAGTCGGTAAACCGGCAGAGCAGGCAGTTGTCCGTTACGATGGTGGTCATGGATCTCTCCTCTCGTTGTTTCTTAGTGCGGGGATCCCCTCACCCCAACCCTCTCCCGGAGCGAGAGGGAGCAAAGAGGGGGCGCTTTTCGTATGATGGTCGGTCAGGCGTCCAGGAGCAGGATCTCGCCGCGGTTGGTTTCGATTGCATCACCGCTGTAGCGCCGGTATGGGCCTTCGATGTGCGCCTCGCCGACGGCCATCCCCAAGCGCTTGAGGTGCAGGAGATACAGGCGCAGATACAGGGGCTGGTAGTGGCACGCGTAGCCGAAGGTCGGGAGCAACGGCGCGGGCTGCATGGAAACGATCGAGCCGCGCTTCATGCTGGCGCCGCAGCGCGAGCCGAGTCGGCCGAGCACGATGAGGGTGCCGGCGCGCATGTTGACGCCGCCGAAGTCGCCGCAGTCCCCTCCGATCGCGATGAGACCCCGGCGCATCGCGTTGCCGGCCTCGTTGCCGGCGTTGCCGTGGATGAGGATCTCACCGCCACGCATCCCGATCGTGCTGCCGCGGTAGGCGCTACCGACCAGGTGGCCGGCATTGCCGTGGATGGTGATGTGCCCCCCGCTTAGGTCCGGCGCGACCCAGTCGCCCGCGTTGCCCGTGACGACGATCTCGCCGCCGGACATCCCGGTGCCGAGGTGCATGCCGACGTCGCCGTCGACGAAGATCCGACCCGCGCTCATGCCCGAGCCGATCATCTTGACCCTAGAGAGGTCGCCCTCGACCCGGATCTCGCCATCAAAGCGCCCGCTCACCCGAAAGAACTCCCCGAGCGGAACTCGCTCGTTGCCATACTGGAGCGACAGCGCCGAGACCTCCGCCTCGCGGAGACCGGCGAGCCTCTCCGGGGTGATGACCTCGGCTTCGATGGGCACCTCGGGGCGGTGATGGAACGCAAGCTTCATCGCTTGTTGATCGACTATTAGGCCGCCAGGAGACTGTGCAGGCCGATCTGGTACTGCCCCAGGTTGCCGCCGTAGTTCCCGGCCGTGATGCGGAGCGCGCCATGCGCGGCGGCGGCGCCGATCCCGACCCGCATGGCCTCTCTCACGCCTTCCAGATCCAGCCCGTCGATCACGATCTCCAAGACGCACCCGGCCTCCGGGATCACCTCGGTACCCGGCGCGAAGGCGCGCAGGGTCGGGCAGTAAGCGTCGTTGGTGGACGCGGGCAGGCCCTTGTACTTCGATCCGGGTTTGCTGCCGCTGCGCACGATGCCATCGGGGAACGGGAGGATCACACCGGGTACCTGACGCATCGCGGTCACCGCGGCCTCGGCGGCGGCGAGAGTTATGGCGAGGTCCGGGCCCAGGAACAAGAGGTTACCCCCGCCCACGGACGGCTTCAAACCGAAGCGGTCCTCGACCACGAACTCCCCGTCCATCACGGGGATACGCCAGTAGCGCCGGCCATCGAGAAACTTGGCGATCTGGTAGCCGTCCCCGAAATAACGCAGCTTACCGCCGACCGCCACCTCTTGCTCGGCCGTGAGACCGTTGAAGCAGGCGGTGGTCGGGGCGGTCATGACGCACTGACCTACCCTCTCCAGGAGTCGCTTGCCCACGGAATCGGCGCTCATCGAGAACAGCAACACGCTCACACCCGGTCGCCCGTCCGGGGTCTCGGAAGGACACAGCTCGCGCTCGATGCCCGCCTCGCACTTGCAACCGATGACGGAGGTGGCGAATCCGGTCATGGCGCGCGCCGCCGCCATCACCCAGACGGGGCTTAGAGCGGTGATGATGACACGCGAGCCCCACATGGCAAAGGCCTCGGCGAAGGTATCGACGACCTCGGCGTTCTCGACGCGCATCCTTATTGTGGTGGTACGGCCGGGATGATTTGGCCAGGGATCACCTGATGGTTGTGTAGATAACGGTCCGAGACGGCGTAGTTGTCAAATCGGATGCTGTAGTAGTCCTCGAAGAACGGCCGGATGGCCTTCTCGATGCCGGGGTCGTAGGCCGGCGTCGCGTGCAGGACCCGCCCGTCGTGGTCGGCCCGGAACTCGTGGTCCGCGATGATGAGCTCGCCGTCCTTGAGGACATAGCGCGGTGCGCTTATCATTTTCTCCGGGTACGGTCATTCGTTTTAGATAGTGTTTGCGGCGTCGGCGCCGACGCCGAGATGCCCCTTGTCCTTGAGACCGAGCGCCCGCGCCGGACCGGCGCGGCTGATGATCGCGATCTCCGAGAGGGTGTACTCCCGATCCAGGTCGTCCCCGAGGCACGTCTTGCGGATGGCCCTCTGGTTGACCTTACGGATCTCCTCGTTGCGGAATTCGCGGTCCATGAGGAGCCGAATGAGCTTTGGGTACATCGTGAAGGAGCCGCCGTTCGGATGATCGGTCGAGAGCAGGATGCGCCAAGGGTCCTTCGAGAGCAGGAACAGCTCGAGCCCGATCGCCCATTGGAGCGCATGGACATAGACCCTTTCCTGGTAGGTGAAAGGCACGATCCCGCACCCGCTCTCGTTTTCGGTGTCGGCGTTGACCCATTTGTTGCCGGATACCCCCTTCAAGAGGTGGGCGAGCGGCGCGTCCGCGGTCATGGCCGTGGCCTTGCCGAACATGACCTGGCCGACATCGGCCGTGATGTTCGGGTGGTCGTTGATGTACTCCGCGATCTCCGGCCCGCGCGAGGTCGGGTTCTTCCCCGGCTCTCCCCCGTAGCTGTGGAACTGGACATGGGCGATATGGACCCGGCGGCCCTCGGCGGCACCCATGGTGTCGAGGGTGGTCGTGGCGTTGCCGGAATGCCCGAGGTTGTTGCAGTGGATGTGCGCGGGATGCGGGAGCCCGAGGTCGTTGACCGTCTCGATGAAGGCACGGATGACATCGATCGGCGTGAGGTCGAATTGATCGATGTTCTCGTTCAGATCGGAGATGTTGGCGTTGCGCCGCCCCTTCCACAGCTCATCGCTGCCGGGGTTGACGAGCTTGACCGTGTAGGCCTTGGTAGCGTTGACCCACCAGGCCACGGCCTCGCGGAACTCCTCGCGCCGGCCCTCCTTGAGCAAGCGGTACAGGAACACGTTGTTGCCGAGGAGGACATAGAAGCCCTTGTCGATGATCGGGGTGTCGTGGAACTCCTCGAGCACATGGCGCGCGCCGATGGGCGTCACGGCGGCCTCCATCGCGGTCGTGTAGCCCATCGCGGCGTAGCGATAGCCGGTCGCGAAGGTCGAAGGGATGATCCCGCCGCTGCCGGAGCGGGTGTAGAGCGTGCTCGAGACGACATCTAGGCGCTTATCCTCCGGCTGGAGCTTGCGCGCCAGGTTGACCTTGGGGCCGGCGATGTGGCAGTGGATATCCACGCCGCCCGGCATCACCACCATCCCGGTCGCATCGATCGTACGGGTACCGGCGGGCACCTCGGCCACGACCTTAGCGTCCCGGATACAGAGGTCTTGGACGCGCCCATCGACCCCGTTCGCGGGGTCGTAGACGCGCCCGTTGGTGATGCGGAGCGCCGATCCCATGGTCCGTCCGGTATGGCTCATAGGCCGTGAAAAAACCTACTGCGATCGGGATCTCGCGACGGTTTTTTCACAACCTCTCAGGCGGCCTTGCGCAGGGCCCCGCCACGCTTCTTCTCGTTCAAGAGCTCGCGTAACCGGTCTTTGAGGGCCGTCAAGACCTCTTCATCGCCCGGGAACGGGGAATCGAAGGCCTGGCGCAGGGTGATGGGCACGTCGTCCATGCGATAGACCGTGCCCGTGGTGTTGATGCCGTAGGTCGCGGTCCGGAAGTGCACGCGGGCCAGCTGGCTGGTGTCGGTGTCCTTGGTGTCGAACACGATGACCGGGATGCGTCTCAGGTGCTCGATCGCCCGTTTGGGGAAGTTCGAGCCCGGATCGCTCGCAATGATCACCGCGGCATCGGCCTCGCCGCGCGAGAGGAGGTCTACGGTCGTGAACTCGCCGGGGTTGAAACGCGGATAGCCGCGGCTGAAGTTCACGCCGAAGGGATAACCGGTCTGCCAGGACACAACGTTGTCGGCGCCGGTGACGTTGCCGTGGCCGCGTACGGGCTTGGCGACGAAGTGGGTGTATTCGTTAAGATCGGTCGCGAGCGCCAAGATGGCGCCCGAGTTGAAGTGCCGGCCGCGGGTCATGGTGAGCCCCATGCCGAAGAACAGCACCCCGTAGCGGCAGCTCTTCATGCGCTCGACCAGGTTCTCCAAGGTCGCGAGCGGTATGCCGGTGGTCTCTTCGATCGATGGATCGATCTTGCGGCCCTTCACCAAGGCGCGCAGGGCCCAGAGCAGCTCGAAGTCCCGGCCCGGCTTGACTTGGAGGAAGAGGTCCGCGACCGGGGCGCTCGGGGTGCGGCGCACATCGGCGAGGACGACAAAACGGTCCTTGCGCCCATTCGGGATGTACATGCCCTTCGGGGTCACGGCGTAGCGCGTGAAGTGCCGCGGGTGGGATTCGGCCGGATTGCCGCCCCAGTAGATCACGAGGTCCGCGCGGTTTTTGATCTCGCCCAGGGTGGCGGTGCTCTCGCCCACGCCCTGGAAGGCGATGCCCGAGGGGCCGTGACAGACCGACGTGGTGGTGTCGATGTTCCCGTGGATCAGATCGGCGATGGCGACCGCCTGGCGCTGGGCCTCGCAGGTGGTGTCGGAGAGGCCGTAGATGATGGGCAGCCGGGCCCGGGCCAGGATCTGGGCGGCGGCCTCGATGGCCTCGGCGGTGGTGGCGGGCTCGCCGTCGATCCGGGCCGGTGGTTTGTCCTCGATAGTGTGCTCGGCGAACCAGGCGCGGCCCAGGGTACAGGCGTTCTTGGCCTTGGTGATGCGCTTGGCGTCGAGATCGACGGTGAGATCCATGTCGTCGCAGACGCAGCCGCAGAAGGTGCAGGTGGCGTGCTCCACGACACGGAGGTTTTGACCGATGGCGGGTTCACTCATAAACAGTCCTCGTAGGTTTCAGGGGTTTCGACGGCTCAAGGCACATCCACCTTTCCACCTGCACCTCGAAGTTCTTGGAAATGGGCATGCCGCTTCCGGCCGTATCGCCACCCATGAGCTGACTCGAGGGTGGCCCGTAGGCGATGAACAGCATCCCGGAGGGCAAGTCGCTCGGCTTCTTGCCCTTGCAGCGGACCACGGCTTCGCCCACTGTGTTGCTGAGCCGAACGGCGTCGCCGTCCTTGAGGCTCATGCGCGCCATGTCGTCCTGATTCATCTCGACGGTGGAGGTGACATCGAGGTATTCGTGCTTGAGCTTGCCGGCATTGAGCGACGTGCCCTGTTTGTTTGACCGGCCCGGGATCAGGATCATGGTTTCAACCACGGATGTCTTCCTCCACCTGCGGCGCCATATACCGAAATAGATCGGCGCTCGCGGATAGCGCAATTGTAACATGCCATGACCCCCATCAAAGGTCGCTCGCGGTGCCCATCCGGTAGCATGCGGTGACCGCGTGATCTATCATGCGTACCATCGCTTCCCTAGAACGACAAGCGTCGACCGATCCGCAGGTGGTGGCACTGGACCCCGACTTCACGCGCCCGGAGCACGAGGCGACGATCACGATTGCCGCCCCGGCGCGCCTGCACATGGGTTTCCTCGACATGAGCGGTGACCTCGGTCGGCGCTTCGGCGGGCTAGGCCTCGCCCTTTCGGAGGTACGGACGCGGCTTTCGGTGCGGCGTGCCAAGGGGGTTTCGGCCGAAGGACCCTCGTCGGAGCGCGCCACGCGTTCTGCGGCGGCGCTCCTGGAGGTCCTCGGGATCGGGCAAGGGGTGCGGATCCATGTCCACGAGACCATCCCCGAGCACGCCGGCCTCGGCTCGGGCACACAGATCTCGCTGGCCGTGGGCGCGGCGCTCATGCGCCTCTTCGAGCGCGACTGCCATCTTCCGGCACTGGCCCAGGCGACGCGCCGCGGGCTGCGCTCGGGGATCGGGATCGGGGCCTTCGACTCGGGCGGGTTCGTGGTCGACGGGGGGCATGGCGAGCGCACCGCGATCCCGCCGGTGATCGCCCAGATGCCGTTCCCGGAGGACTGGCGCGTGATCGTGATCCTGGATCGCGCGCGCCGGGGCTTGAACGGCGCAGCCGAGGTCCTGGCCTTCAAGCGCTTGGCACCCATGACACCCGAGACCGCCGGCAGGTTGTGCCGGCTCTTGGTGATGCAGGTCCTGCCGGCGCTCGCCGAACGCGACTTCGTGCCCTTCAGCACCGGGATCGCCGCCATCCAGGACACGGTCGGGGATCACTTCGCGAGCCTGCAAGGCGGGCGCTACACTAGCCCCCTGATAGCCGAGGCCCTCGGTTGGCTACGCGCTCAGGGGGTCACGGGGGTCGGCCAGAGCTCCTGGGGCCCCACGGGCTTCGCGCTCTGCGAGGGCCCGGCAGGGGCCGAGCGTCTGGTGCGCGCGGCACGCCCGAGATGGGCGGAGTCACTCACCTTCCTCGTGTGCACGGCCCAGAACCGGGGCGCCGAGGTGATGGTGAAGCGCAAGGCGGCTTGAGAGTCTGAGAAAAAACTTATGAAAGACCCTTACCTCTTGCACATGTTCAATTCCACCAAGAACGTCAGCCCCTTCGACGTCAACATGGCCTACGAGGCCGATTTCGATGGGGTCATCCCCTATGCGGACGTGACCCTCGAGGACATCCATGCGCTGACCCAGGACACCATCTTCTCGCGCGGGCCGACCGGGGTGAGGCGCACCGGGATCTTCATCGGCGGCCGCGATTTCGGGCTCGCCCTCGACATGCTGGAGGAGGCGCGCAAGGCGATGGTGCCACCCTTCGAGGTCTCGGTGTTCGCCGATCCCAGCGGCGCCATCACGACCGCGGCGGCGCTCATGGCCTGCGTCGAGGTATGGCTCCGCAGGAAGGGCGCGGGCGGCCTCGCGGGACGCAACATCTACATCCTAGGTGGCACCGGGCCGGTGGGGCTGTGCGCCGGGGTGATCGGGGCCGGCGCCGGGGCCCATATGTACCTCGCGAGCACCCGCGGTGCCGACGCCGCTCTGAGGGCGGCGGCGCCCTACCACATGCGTTACGGGGTCGAGATACGCGGCGCCGACAGCAGCAGCGATGCCTCCATACGCGCCTTCCTCGCGCACGCCGATGTGGTGGTCGGGGCGGCCAAGGCCGGTACCCAGGTGCTCTCCAGCGCCCAACTCGCCGAGGCCCCGCGGCTCCTGGTCGCGGCCGACGTCAACGCCGTACCGCCCGCCGGGATCGAGGGCGTGGGCGTGCAGGACATGGGCAAGGAGCTGGCATCGACCCCCGCCCGAGCGGCCGGGATCGGGGCGCTCGCCATCGGTAACGTGAAGTACAAGGTTCATTACCGTCTTTTCCAGATGATGATCGAGGCCCCGAAACCCGTGTACCTCGATCACACCCAGGCATTCGCCGTGGCACGGGAGTATGCCGCCGGCTGAGAGAACCTCCCCGATCGTCATCGTGGCCCAGAGCGGACGGGCCTTGGCGCGTTCGGCGGGGTGGGCGGGGATCCCGGTGCATGTCCTCGACCTCTATGCCGACCGGGACACCTCTGCGCTGGCCCGATCGGCATCTCGGATCGGTTCGATCGCGACAGGGTTTTCCGCCGATCGCTTGCTCGAGGGTCTGCGTCGGATCGAAGAGCGGGAAGGGATCGGCGGCATCGCCGTCGGGAGCGGCTTGGAGGATCGGATCGATCTGCTCGAAGCGATGGCGCGCGTCGGCCGGTTCCTCGGCAACCCGCCAAAGGTCGTGCGGCGCGCCAAGGACCCCGCGAGCTTCTTCGCGCTCCTAGCGCGCCTCGGGATCCCACACCCCGAGACGGTCACGGAGGCGCCGGCGGGGTCGCGGGCTGATCGCACGGGCTGGCTGTGCAAACGCATCGGAGGGGCGGGCGGCACACACGTCCAGCCAGCCGAGGCATGCTGCCCAACCGGTCATTATCTGCAACGCCGGATGCTCGGCCGGCCACATTCGGTCGTGTTCCTGGCGGACGGCCGGCGCGCCGCGATCGTCGGATACAACGAGATCCGGGTCCAGGGCGGGACGGGCGCCGCGCGTTTCCGCTACACGGGCGCCGTGACCGTTCCGGAGCCGTCGGTCGCTCCTGCCCTCGAGGACGCGGTCCAGGCGCTGGTGCCGGCGCTCGGGCTCGTCGGGCTTTGCGGGCTGGATTTCATGCTCGACGAGGATGGGCGATACTCGGTGCTGGAGGTCAATCCGCGCCCGACCGGGACCTTCGAGCTTTACGAGGATCTGGGTATGGAGGCGCCGGGATTGTTTCAGATGCACCTCTCGGCCTGCGAGGGCCGGCTGCCTCCAACGGTTCGCGTGCTCGGCGCAGGAGTCGCGGCGCACGAGGTGCTCTGGGCGTCCGAGACGTTCGCGATCCCAGACGATCTCCGATGGCCCGACTGGGCACGCGATCGTCCCACGGCCGGGACCCTCCTCCAGGCCGGCGAGCCGATCTGCACCCTGCATGCGCGCGCGGCAGAGCGAAAGGCCGTGGATCGCCTGCTGTCGGACCGACGAGCCAAACTCTCAGCGGTGCTCGGGTGGCCGCAAGCGGCATAGACTATACTGGCCACGGCCATTCTAGCCACGGCGACACGGGCCACGGCCACACTGGTCATGGCCATAAATCGCCGCCTTAGATCCCTTCTCTCTCCGGGAGAACGCCCCCTTAGATCCCCTCTCTCTCCGGGACAGGGCTAGGGTGTGGGGATCGAATATAGGGCGTTGGTGACCGGATAGGTCGATCCAGGGTTCAACAAGACACGAAGAGCTTCCCATGACGAACAAATCGGTTCCGGTGAGCGTCAACGCACGCACGCGTCCTTTGGTGGATGCCCTGGTGGCAGAGGCGCCGTCCCTGCGGATCGCAGTCGAGCGCCTCGCCAACGGGACGCAGGTAATCGATGCCGGGATCAAAGTCCCGGGCGGCTTAGAGGCCGGTCGGCGAATCGCGGAGATCTGCCTGGGTGGGCTCGGCCAGGTGCGGATCCGGGCGGGCACCGCCTTCGCCAACTGGATCCTGCACGTCGATGTCTTCACCTCAAACCCGGTTATCGCCTGCCTCGGGAGCCAGTATGCCGGCTGGAGCCTGGAGCACGGCCAGTGCAAGGGCGCGTTCCGGGCACTGGGGTCGGGACCGGCGCGGGCGCTGGGTAGCCACGAGCCGTTGTTCGATGAGCTCGGGTATCGGGATGTCTCGACCACCGGCGTGCTGGTGCTTGAGGTGAGTGCCCTCCCGCCCGTCGCGATCGCGGACCGGGTGGCGCAGAACTGCGGGATAGAGCCCGAGAACCTGACGCTGATCTTGACCCCGACCACCAGCCTCTGCGGCGCGGTGCAGGTCGTGGCGCGCTCGCTCGAGGTCGCGCTCCACAAGGTCCACGCGCTCGGTTTTCCCTTGACGGCGATCGTGGACGGCATGGCCACGGCCCCGTTGTCCCCGCCCTCGCCCGACTTCATGACCGCCATGGGCCGCGCCAACGACGCGATACTCTACGGCGGGGACACCCACCTGTTCGTGGAGTGCAGCGATGCCGAGGCCGCCGCTCTCGCGCAACGCCTGCCGAGCAGCGCCTCGCGTGACTACGGCAAGCCCTTCGCCGAGGTCTTCGAGGACTCGGGCCACAATTTCTACGACATCGACCCCATGCTGTTCAGCCCGGCGCGCGTGTGCATCACCTCGCTCCAGAGCGGAATGAGCCACAAGGGGGGGAGCCTCAACCCGGCGGTCCTGGAGCAGTCCTTTGGACACACGGTGAGCTAGTGGGCTGCCGGCCCCACCGGCTTGAGGCACACATACGATGTCCGCAGTGCTACAGACCGAGGTACGCCGGCACCGGTTGACCGTGGACGACTTCCACCGGGGATCCTCCGTGCCGACGAACGGGTGGAGCTCATCGGCAGGCGCGGAGGCGGAATCGTCGAACCCCAGCGAAGCCGCCAGAAGCGCCCGGTCGGACGCTTCTTCCCCGATAAGCTTGTGCGCAATATCTCACTTCGCAGCGACAAGAACAGGGCCACCCCCTTCGCCGATCGCCTTCAACAGCTGGTTCGTAGCATCAGCCTGGGTTGCGGCGTGGGTGATCACTTGCTTGGTCTGAGTCGGCTCAACAATCATTGGTTGAACGAAATCATTGTTTTCGAAAGATTCGCACTGAACCGGCTCGAGCGAATAATCTGTACTGATGTCAACTGACGGTACATTTCCCTTGAACCGCCAGTTGGGCGAACCATGCGGCTTGAGGATGCGTATGCCCTCCGGGCTGCGTGTTACGTTCGTTTTGACGTACGGGTAGTGCCAGGGGATTTCCGCTCGCGTGAGCGCCTGTTCCAGCACAGTGTCGTAGTTCAGACTGATGAAGGTCGCAAGCTTTGCTTTCGTGAGTTCCAGTCTTTCGAAGAGCGCCTTGTTGTATGGATCAGACCCTGTCGGCGCTGCGATATCCCGATAGATTCGGGTCAGGATGCGGCGGATGTCCCACCCCGCCAGCAGCAGCAGATCAAGTGGGGTTGGGGGCAAAGTCTGATCGGATCGCGCAGCTTTGATCTGGAAGTGATCATCTGCGGAGCTCGACTCCGGTCGCCTAATAATTTGGGTCCGCACATTTTCGATCTCCTCCGACAGGTCAACTGAATTCCGGAAAATGTCCCTGTGCACGAAGTCGAGAAACGTCCAGACCTCTTCGAGTCCCAGCGTAGGCGAAGTTTCCATCGCCTGCCCATGCCGCAAAATGCGAAGGATCGAATCCAAGACGGGAAAGCGGCTGGATCTCAGCAGTTCGTGCACATTATTATTGCCAAAGAAGCCGCGATCCGCTGGCAATGCGCGAGTGCCCCGCTTGTATCCTAGCCGATCGTGGCGCCAGCGCCAAGAATCATAACCTTGGCAGCTTCAGTCTCACTATATACATTTTCGTCCTCCCTCGTAGTGCCACGCTCGTCGCGCACCGCCAAACCACCATGATAATACGAAACTATTTTTTGGAGCGGCCGTGGCAGCGCAAGACGGCCAGGTCGAGCAGGCGCGCCAGACCTTCACCAGCGCTCATGAAGGGACGAACACGTGCGGTGCTGTACCTAGCCTAAGAGATCTATCGCCGGACCGGGGAGCTGAAGGAATGGGCTTGCGGCCCGACGCTGTCCTGCTATGCTTCCAGTGCCGCCGCGCATGCAATGGAGCCTGGCCTAAGAGCACCCCGCGCCCCTTAAGCGGGGGGATCCAGAGGAACACACACCAGTGAAGAGAGCCGTGATGCCGGATCCCTCTCACCTCGCCCCCTGCATCGCCATCGTCACCGATGAGCCGGGCTGGCACGGCGCCGAGCTCAAGCGCGCGCTCGCGGCGCGTGGCTACGCGGGCCGCTACGTCTCGCTGACGGAATGTCATATCGACCTCGGCGCCCCTCACTCGGTCGTGATCCCGGGTCTCGAGGCGGGGCTGCCGGCCGGGGTGTTCGTGCGCGGGGTGCCGGGCGGCAGCCTGGAACAGGTGACCCTGAGGCTCGATGTGCTGCACATCCTCAAGATACTCGGGGTCGTGGTCTACAACGACGCGCGCGCCATCGAGCGCACGGTGGACAAGGCCATGACCAGCGTGCTCCTGAGGCGGTCGGGCGTCCCGATGCCCGAGACCTGGGCGTGCGAATCCCGCGAGGAGGCCGAGCACCTCATCGAACGCGAGCTGGCGCTGGGCCGGCGGCTCGTCATGAAGCCCTTGTTCGGCTCCCAGGGGATCGGCGTCACGCTCATCGATGCGCCCGCGTCCGTCCCCGACGTCGCGGGAGCCGGGGGCGTCTATTATCTCCAGCGCTATGTCGAGAGCCGTCATGGTGACGGGTGGCGCGACTGGCGCGTCCTGGTGGTCGCCAACCGCGCCATCGCCGTGATGCAGCGCAAGAGCCCGCACTGGATCACGAACCGGGCACGCGGTGGGCGCTGTCATGCGGTGGACCTCGACCGGCCGTTGTGCGATCTCGCCGAGCACGCGGCGCGCGCCGTGGACATCGACTACGCCGGCGTGGATCTCTTGCAGGACGGCGAAGGACGATTGCTGGTGACCGAGGTCAACAGCGTACCGGCCTGGTATGGGCTCCAAGGGGTTTGTGGCTTCAACATCGCCGAGCGGCTCGTCGATCACCTGCTCGCCCGGATCGCGGGCGCCATCTCTCTCGAGGCCGTCCCCTGACGGGAGGCGCGGCGGTCGCAACGCTGGTCCGCGAGGCCGCGCTCGCGAGCTGCCGGCTGGACGTCACGGCGTTCAAGCCCGGCAACGTGAGCCTGCGCTCGCCGGGCCACGGCATGACGGCCGAGGACTTCCTCACGAGCGCCGAGGCCGTCGCGCCCATCCTGTCGGCGAGCGGTCTCTCGCTCGGTCGGCGGGTCTTGATGAGCGTCGAGGCGACCCGCAGAGCCGTGGGCTGCAACACCAACCTCGGGATCGTGCTCCTGTGCGCACCCTTGGCGCAGGCCGCGCTAGAGGCCGGTGTGTCCCGCGACTGGCGTCCACACCTTCGGGCCGTGCTGCAGGCGCTCGACGTGGAGGATGCCCGCGATGTCTTTCAGGCCATCGTGCTCGCCTCCCCGGCCGGTCTCGGCCAGAGCGGCCGCCACGACGTGCATGAGGCGCCCGAGGTCGGACTCCTCGAGGCCATGACCGAGGCCGCGCCCCGCGACCGGATCGCCTATCAGTACGCCCATGAGTATGCGGATGTCCGGTCCCTGGGCCTGCCCTGCCTTCACGCCTGTACGAGCCGCTGGGCGGCACGCGAAGACCGGCTCGAATGGGCCACGGTGGCCACCTATCTGGCCTTCCTGGCGCGCATCCCGGACACCCACCTAGCGCGCAAGCACGGACCGGATGCGGCCCTGGCGGTACGCCGCGAGGCCGAAAGGGTGGAAACCGGCTTCAAGGCGTGCGAGAATCCCGTTAATGCAATCGCTTTATTGCAGGATTTCGATAACAAGCTCAAGCGGGGGGGGCTCAATCCCGGCACGAGTGCCGACCTCACGGTGGCCAGCCTCTTGGCGTTCCACCTGGATCACCCCCTGGGGGATCAGCTCCGGGGATCAGCTCCGGAGATCACCACTGGGCCGATCACCGTGATACGCCGGAAGGCGCGATCGTAGCTCGTGAGACCTGCACAGGGCACGTCCCGTACGTTTACTAAGGTGGCAAGCGATGTCTATCTTCAGAACACTTGTCGAACAACAACCATCCGCAGCAACCCGAGGAGTTAAAGCTATGGCAGTCGTTGATCGAGTATTGGTAGGGGAGTCGTTGGTCGGTGACGGCAACGAGATTGCCCACGTCGACCTCATCATGGGCCCGCGGGGCAGTGCCGCAGAGGCCGCGTTCTGCAACGCGCTCACCAACCAAAAGGAGGGGTGCAGCACCCTGCTCGCGGTGGTGTCGCCGAACCTGGCGTGCAAGCCGCACACGATCCTGTTCAACAAGGTGACCATCAAGGGCGCCACGCAGGCCGTGCAGATGTTCGGGCCAGCGCAGCGCGCGGTTGCCATGGCCGTGACCGATTGTGTCGAGGACGGCACCATCCCGGCGAGCGAGGCCGACGACATCTTCATCTGCGTCGGCGTCTTCATCCACTGGGAGGCCAAGGACGACGCCAAGATCCAGGACTTCAACTACCAGGCCGTCAAGGAGTCCATCAAACGCGCGATCAAGCGCGAGCCGAAGCCGATGGACGTGGTCGCCAGGAAGAAGACCGCGCATCCCTTCGCCGCGCACGTCTAAGGCACGCGCCTCTAGACGGCTCGCACTGCCTGAGGGTCGCTGGACCCGCGATGCCCCGGCCCCGGCCGGGGCATTTTTTTGCGGCCTTATCGTACAGGCTCATCCGCCTCGTCCTTCCAGCCGCTCGACGCAGCGCCGTTTCTTTCAGTCCGTGCTCTACCGGACCGGCGCTCGGTCGTCGCGACGGGCAGTGATGAGAAAAGCGGGGAACCCGGCTGCGAGGTCCGCAGGGGGCCGGCTTCTGCCGTCGCTCGGGCGACCGCAGAGACCGGCACCGGACGGTCTCGTGACGTTTATCGGTCAACCGGCAGGCCCCGTCGATGCGGCTCGGTTCCAGGGCCGATCGTGCTCGTATCCGCCGTGATTTCGTGCTAATGTGCGGCCAAGATCCACAATGAAAATGAGAGCCCATGGCCGCCCTGCTGCTCCTCAACGGCCCGAATCTCAATCTACTCGGCACGCGGGAGCCGGAACGTTACGGTACCACCACGCTCGGGGAGATCGAGCAACGGCTTCGGGACATGGCGGCGGCCTCCGGGCACAGCCTGGCGGCCTTCCAGAGCAACGCCGAGCACGAGCTCATCGACCGCATCCATGTCGCTAAACCCCAGGGCGTCGCCTTCATCCTCATCAACCCCGGGGCCTACACCCACACCAGCATCGCCCTGCGTGACGCCTTCCTGGCGGTCCAGATCCCGTTCATCGAGGTGCATGTATCGAACGTCTACGCGCGAGAGGCGTTTCGGCACCAGTCCTATCTTTCCGGGATCGCGCTCGGGGTGATCACGGGGCTCGGTCCCCACGGTTACGAGCTGGCACTGCAGGCGGCGCTGGCGCGCCTGGCCGCGCCCTGATTCTTCCGCGGAAACTGGATCGACCTACGGGGATGGACATACGAAAAATAAAAAAACTGATCGATCTCGTGACGGGATCCGGGATCGCCGAGATCGAGATCCATGAGCGCGAGGAGTGGGTCCGCATCAGCCGCCATCATGGGCCGTCGGCCCCGGCCCATACGGTCTTTCACGCCCCCGAGCCCACGGCGCCCGACACGGCGGCGCGGGCGAGCCTGACGGCGCAACCGGAGGTCAAGGCGAAGCCGGAGTTCGAAGGCCATCCCGTCACCGCGCCCATGGTCGGGACCTTCTACCTCGGACCTTCCCCTACCAGCCGCCCGTTCGTCGAGGTCGGGCAAAGGGTCAAGCGCGGGGATGTCCTGTGTATCATCGAGGCCATGAAGGTCATGAACCAGATCGAGGCCGATACCGACGGTGCCATCACCGCCATCCTGGTCGAGAACGGCCAGCCCGTCGAGTACGACCAGCCGCTGTTCGTCATCAAGCGCGGGTAATCAATATTTGTATATTCTTTCGGGGACCATGCCGGTCTATGCACGCCCCGTGGCGACAGCGCACTGAAAACTCGACCCTCCCATGCTCGAAAAGATCGTGATCGCCAACCGCGGGGAGATCGCCCTCCGCATCCTCAGGGCTTGCCGGGAGATGGGGATCAAGACCGTTGCCGTGCACTCGACCGCCGACCGCGATCTCAAGCCGGTGCGGCTCGCCGATGAATCGGTGTGCATCGGGCCGCCGGCGGCCTCGGAGAGTTATCTGAACGGTGCCGCGGTGATCAGCGCCGCCGAGGTCACCGATGCAGTCGCCATCCATCCGGGCTATGGCTTCCTGGCCGAGAACGCCGACTTCGCCGAGCGTGTGGAGGAAAGCGGCTTCGTCTTCATCGGACCCAGGCCGGACACCATCCGGCTCATGGGCGACAAGATCTCGGCGATCCGCGCCATGAAGCAGGCCGGTGTTCCGTGCGTGCCCGGATCGGAGGGCACCTTGGGGGACGACCCGGACGAGAACCTTCGCATCGCCCGCGACATCGGTTATCCGATCATGATCAAGGCCACGGGCGGGGGTGGGGGGCGCGGCATGCGCGCGGTACACTCCGAGGCCGCGCTCCTGAACGCCATCGGGCTGACCCAGGGCGAGGCCCAGGCGGCCTTCGGCAACGGCGCGGTGTATCTGGAGAAGTTCCTGGAAGCTCCGCGGCACATCGAGATCCAGGTACTCGCCGATACCTGCGGCAACGCCGTCCACCTGGGTGATCGCGACTGTTCCATCCAGCGTCGTCATCAGAAGATCATCGAGGAGGCCCCGGCGCCCGGCGTGTCGGCGGCAGAGCGTGCCGCCGTGGGTGCCCGTTGCGTAGAGGCCTGTCTGGAGATCGACTACCGCGGGGCCGGGACCTTCGAGTTCCTCTATGAGGACGGGCAGTTCTACTTTATCGAGATGAATACCCGTGTGCAGGTCGAGCACCCGGTGACGGAGATCGTCACCGGCGTGGACATTATCAAGGAGCAGATCCGGGTCGCGAGCGGCGAACCCCTCTCCTATCGCCAGGAGGACATCGTGTTGCGCGGCCATGCCGTCGAATGCCGGATCAACGCCGAGGACCCCGCGACCTTCGCCCCCTCGCCCGGCACCATCAGCCTGTTCCATCCCCCGGGCGGGCCCGGGATCCGGCTCGACACCCACATCTACCAGGGTTACAAGGTCCCCCCCTACTACGACTCCCTGATCGGAAAGCTCATCGCCCATGGAGAGGACCGCCAGGCGGCACTCATGCGCATGCTCAACGCCCTGACCGAGGTCGTGATCGACGGGATCAGGACCAACCTCCCGTTGCACCGCGACATGATGCACGACGCGGGCTTTCGGGCCGGCGGCATGGACATCCATTATCTCGAAAAGAAGCTGGGCCTATTCTGAGTAAAAGTGGGCCCGCGCGCCCACGATGGCCCTAGCACGAATCTGAATGACCCAATCTATAAAAAAAGAACCCCGCACGGTGGCGGGGTTCTCGCGGGCGGCGCCCATGTTAATTAGATAGAAACGCGGCGCGACAAGTCCTCTATCCCTTACATCATATCCATGTCGCCCATGCCGCCGCCGTGGCCGTGGCGGCCCGGCATCATCTTGTCCTCGTCCTTGGGAAGCTCGGCCACCATCGCCTCGGTCGTGATCATGAGCCCGGCGATCGACGCGGCGTTCTGGAGCGCCGTGCGGGTCACCTTGGTCGGGTCCAGGATCCCCATCTCGACTAGATCACCGAATTCGCCGCTGGCGGCGTTGTATCCGAAATTGCCCTTGCCCTCCCGGACCTTGTTGACCACCACCGAGGCCTCTGCGCCGGCGTTGGCGACGATCTGGCGCAACGGCTCTTCCATGGCGCGCCTGGCGATCTGGATGCCCATGTCCTGGTCGTGGTTGTCGCCCTTGAGCTTGTCGAGGTTCGCCAGCGCCCGGATCAAGGCCACGCCGCCACCCGCCACGACGCCCTCCTCGACGGCCGCGCGGGTCGCGTGCAAGGCATCCTCGACTCTAGCCTTCTTCTCCTTCATCTCGGTCTCGGTCGCGGCGCCGACCTTGACGACGGCCACCCCTCCGGCGAGCTTCGCGACGCGCTCCTGGAGCTTCTCCTTGTCATAATCCGACGTGGATTCCTCGACCTGGGCGCGGATCTGCTTGACGCGCCCCTCGATGGCCTTGGGATCCCCAGCGCCGCCGATGATGGTGGTCTCCTCTTTGGTCACCGTCACGCGCTTGGCCGCGCCGAGATCGCCCAGGCTGGCCTTCTCCAGGCTCAGACCCACCTCCTCGGCGATGACCGTTCCCGCGGTCAGGATCGCCAGGTCCTCGAGCATGGCCTTGCGGCGGTCACCGAAACCGGGGGCTTTGACACCGCACACCTTGACGATGCCGCGGATGTTGTTGACCACCAAGGTCGCCAGCGCCTCGCCCTCGATGTCCTCGGCGATCACCAGGAGTGCGCGCCCGGACTTGGCCACCGCCTCGAGCACCGGCAGCAGCTCCCGGATGTTCGAGATCTTCTTGTCATGGATAAGGATGTAGGGGTTCTCCAGCTCGACGCTCATGCTCTGCTGGTTGTTGATGAAGTAGGGCGAGAGATATCCGCGGTCGAACTGCATGCCCTCGACCACCTCCATGGTGTTCTCGAGCCCCGAGCCCTCTTCCACCGTGATCACGCCCTCTTTGCCGACCTTGCTCATGGCCTCGGCGATGATCTCGCCGATGGCGGTATCGGCGTTGGCCGAGATCGTACCCACCTGGGCGATGGCCTTCTCGTCGTTGCAGGGCTTGGAGAGCTTCTTCAGCTCCTCGACCGCGGCGCTCACGCACTTGTCGATGCCGCGCTTGAGGTCCATCGGATTGAGACCGGCGGCCACGGACTTGATGCCCTCGGTCAGCATCGACTGGGCCAGCACCGTGGCCGTGGTGGTGCCGTCACCGGCCTCGTCGGAGGTATGGGAGGCGACCTCTTTCACCATCTGGGCCCCCATGTTCTCGAACTTGTCCTTGAGCTCGATCTCCTTGGCGACCGAGACCCCGTCCTTGGTGACCGTGGGCGATCCGAAGCTCTTTTCCAGGACCACGTTGCGGCCCTTGGGACCGAGGGTGATCTTCACCGCGTTGGAGAGCACGTTGACACCGGACAGCATACGCTTGCGGGCGTCTTCGCTAAACCTGAGTTCTTTTGCAGCCATGTTCAATACCTCTCGTAGTGTTCTAAGGGATCGGGTTCAGAGATCGGGCCGCCGATCAGCCTTCGATGATGCCCATGATGTCGTCTTCCCGCATGACCACGAGGTCCTGGCCATCGACCTTGACCTCGGTGCCGGAGTACTTGCCGAACAACACCTTATCCCCGGCCTTGACATCCAGCGGCCGGAGCTTGCCTTCATCGCTCAGCTTGCCGGGGCCGGCGGCGACCACCTGACCTTTCATAGGCTTTTCCGCGGCCGTGTCGGGGATCACGATGCCCCCGGAACTGGTACGCTCTTCTTCGAGCCTCTTGACGATGACTCGATCGTGTAATGGGCGGATGTTCATACGCTCAACCTCCGATGGTTCTTGTACAATGGGATCCAAGAGCGAGATTGTTAGCACTCGCCCTCAGCGAGTGCTAATTATAGGGTGACGAAACCGTCTGTCAAGCTTCTGGGCATGGGGCTGGTGGCGAAATGGCATTGAACGACAAGGCGAATCTAGAGCAGACCGGCGACGTTCCGGGGGCCGAGCCCGATGTTCGCCTGAACGCCCCGCTCGTGATCATGACCACCTGCCCCGATGCAGAAAGCGCCGATCGGCTGTCGCGAGGGCTTTTGGAAGGGCGGCTCGCGGCCTGTGTCAACCTCCTGCCCGAGGTCGGATCGGTGTATCGCTGGCAGGGGGCGATCGAGCAGAGTCGTGAGACCTTGCTCTTCATCAAGACCACGCGTGGCCGGTACGCGGCGGTCGAGGCCTTCATACGTGCGGGCCACCCCTATGAACTCCCCGAGGTGATCGCGGTCCCTATCGAGCGGGGATCCGCGGCTTACATATCCTGGCTGGAACACATGGTGGGTGACACGCAATGAGACGATGGCTGTTCCTGATGCTGGGGTTCTTGGCGGCGCTTTCCGCATTCGCGGGTGAGCCCGCGGGGTCGGACTGGTTCGCCGGTTTCGGGGACCCGTCCCGGTCCGCGGCCGGAGCGCGTGAATTTCTGCACCCGGACCAGGCCTTCACGCTTTCCGTGGAGGCGCGGGACGGGCACACCCTCCTGGCACGGTTCGCCATCGAGGACGGGTATTATCTATATAGGGACAAGTTCGGCTTCGAGTCTCAGGATGCGCGTGTCGCTCTGGGCAAGGTCGAACTGCCGGCGGGTGAGGTCAAGGAGGACCCGGAGTTCGGGCGGGTCGAGGTATACACCGGTGATACAGCCGTCCGGGTACCGCTGATGCCGGGCCCGGGGGAAGGGCAGCCTGGGGAAGGGCGGCCCTTCGATCTCCGCGTCGCTTACCAGGGCTGTGCCGAGGACGGTATCTGTTATCCGCCCATCACCAAAACCGTCGCGGTCACGCTCCCGCCCCGAGAAAACGCAAATAAATGGGGTTCATCGCTCCACACGCGGACCGCTACGGCGCTGTCGCCGGAGGACTCCCTGGCCCAGCAACTCGCCGGCGGGGAAACGGTGTGGACGCTCCTATGCTTCGTCGGCTTCGGGCTCCTGCTCTCGTTCACGCCGTGCGTATTTCCCATGATCCCCATCCTCTCGGGGATCGTCGTCGGCCAGGGGAAGGGCATCACCACCGGTCGGGCCCTTTCGCTGTCGCTGGTCTTCGTACTGATGATGGCCGCGACCTATGCCGGCATGGGCGTGATCGCCGGGCTCTTCGGCCACAACCTCCAGGCGACCTTCCAGAACCCCTGGGTGCTCTCGAGCTTCGCGGGGGTCTTCATCGTGCTCGGCCTGTCCATGTTCGGTGTCTTGAACCTCCAGGTCCCGGCCGCCTGGCAGAGCCGGATCGCGGAGCTCTCCGGCCGGCAGCGCGGGGGGACCTGGGGCGGGGTGGCGGCGATGGGATTCTTTTCGGCGCTCATCGTCGGGCCGTGCGTGGCCCCCCCGCTGGCGGGGGCGCTCATCTACATCGGGCATTCGGGGGACGCGCTCCTAGGCGGGATGGCACTGTTCGCCCTCGGGCTCGGTATGGGCATACCGCTCCTCTGCGTCGGCCTCTCGGCCGGCAAGCTCCTGCCCAGGGCCGGGGCCTGGATGGAGAAGGTGAAGGCGGTCTTCGGCGTGCTCATGCTTGGTGTCGCGATCTGGCTCTTGGAGCGCCTGCTGCCTGCCCCGATCACGGTGCTCCTGTGGGGGCTGTTGATCTCGGGCTCGGCCATCTACCTCGGGGCCCTCGATCGCTTCGATAGCGCCCATCCGCGCACCGTGCGCCTGTCGAGGGGTCTCGGGCTCGGGCTTCTCGTATACGGATCTGCACTCGTGGTCGGCGCCGCGGGTGGGGCCACCGATGCCTTGAATCCACTTACAGAGTGGACCGCCGGCCGTTCGCCGAGTTTGGCATTCGATGCCGTCAAGGGGCAGGCCGATCTCGAGGAGGCGCTCGATCGGGCCCGTTCGCAGGGCCGGCCGGTCGTGCTGGACCTCTATGCGGACTGGTGTGTCGAGTGCAAAGAGCTGGAACGTGACACGTTCACGGATGACGGCGTCCAAGAGCGCCTTTCACGGCTCGTGCGCCTGCGGGCGGATGTCACCGCCAACGATGACATCGATCAACGGCTCTTGAAAGGCCTCGGGGTGTTCGGGCCGCCGGCCTTGATATTCTACGGACCGGATGGGGTCGAACGGCGCCCGGAGCGGGTCGTCGGATTCATCGGTCCCCGGCCGTTCCGTGAGCACCTCGACGGGGTCCTGAGCCCGTGACGGGTGCGCCGCGCTTCGCCGCCGTCGCGCTAGTCTTGGTCTTCTCGGCAGTTCTGGGGCGGATCGCTTATGAGCGGGGCTCCTCAAACGCCCCGAGTCTTGCCGCTAAGCAGGGGGCCGGTGATGAGCAGGGGGCGGGTGACGCGCTGGGCGACGCGGGACCGGTACGTCCCGAGTTCTCCCTGGCCGGGCTCGACGGCAAGACCTATGGCCCCGGGGCTTGGGCAGGCAAGGTCCTGGTGCTCAACTTCTGGGCAACCTGGTGTCCGCCCTGCCGCGAGGAGATCCCCGATCTCATGGCCTTGCAGGCGGCCTATGGCGAACGTGGCCTCCAGATCGTCGGGATCGCCATCGACGATCCCAAGGCGGCGCATGAATACGCCTCCCGGCTCAAGGTCAACTACCCGACCCTGATCGGTACCTGGGACGGTCAACGGGTGGCTGAAGACTACGGCAACCGCATCGGGGCGCTCCCATTCACCGTGATCGTGGACCGCCACGGCCGGATCGCCCACACCAAACCCGGCCAGATCACCCGCGACGAGGCCGAGGCGATTGTGATTCACCTCCTCGGCACCGCCGGCCCGACCTAGGCCACCTCTCTCACCACCACCGCGCTCGCCGATCCGCTGGGGCTCGCGGGCCCGTCCACTCGGAAGTAGGCTCGACATTGCACCGTGCGCGTGTCTCGGCTCCTGCGCCGGAGATGGCATGCGCCAAGCGGCTGCTCGTAATGGAGTTCATCACCGGTGGTGGGCTCGCGGGCGAGCCGCTGCCGGGATCGCTCGCGCAGGAAGGCGAGCTGATGCTCGCCGCGCTGTTGGGGGAGCTTGGCGCCATACCGGACATCGAGGTCACGACCACGCGAGACCACCGGCTGTCGCGCCTCTCGGGGCCCCTTCGCTGCGTTACGATAGGGCCCTCGGACAATCCCTTCGTCGTGTGGGGCCGGTGCATCGAGGACGCCGATGCGGTGTGGCCGATCGCGCCGGAGACGGGGGGCGTGCTCGAACGGCTCTGCCACCTCGTGTGGGAGCGGGGCCGGCAACTCATCGGATCGAGTCCCGAGGCCATTGCCGTGACGGCCAGCAAACACCGGTGCGCCGAGCTCCTTGGGCAGGCCGGCCTCCCTGTAGTCCCGACCCGGGCATTGCGGGAAGGGTTTCCCGAAAGCGATTCGGGCTGGGTGGTCAAGCCGGACGACGGGGCGGGTTGCACGGAGACATTCTACTTCGACGATGCGCGCGCATTGCGGGCCTTCGCCGCTGGGGCGTCGAACCACGCATACGTGGTCCAACCCTACCTCGCCGGGGCCCCCGCCAGCCTGTCCGTGCTGTGCCGAGACGGTCGCGCGGTGCTCCTGTCGTGCAACGAACAACGAATTGGGCGACAGGCGGACCGGCTATCCTTTGAAGGGGTCGTGATCAACGCCCTGCGCCGCGAGCGGCCCGCCCTCGAACCCCTGGCCCTGGCGATCGCCGGGGCAATACCGGGGCTCGGGGGCTATGTCGGGGTGGATCTCATCCAAACGCCCTCGGGTCCGATCGTGGTCGAGGTCAATCCGAGGCTCACCACCGCCTATGTCGGGCTCGCCGAGGCCTTGGATATCAATGTCGCCGCGGCGATCCTCGGGATCTTCGACGATCATCTCGCACCGGCGCCGGTGCCGATCGGGACCGGCAGGAAGACGGTGGAGGTGTCCACGGCCCATCGTCCGGTCACGAGCCCGCATCCATGATCGCGGGCTGGGACGCAAGACGTCCTGCGCGCGGTTTCGGTAGCGCTCAAGGTCCCTGCCGAGCATCCGCGCGTAGGACCGGCTAGACTCGCTACGTGCGATCGGCTTCGGCAGAAGAGCTTCGGCAGTGGCGCGAGGAATTCGGATGCCGCAGCCAAGCGCCCGTTGCGCACCCGATTTCGCTACGCCTTTATTCATACGTACAAACCCGTCCTGGATGACGCAGGATCCCTTTGCCTCGAGCCCCTGGGCTTGAGCGTCACGCAGGCCGCCGAGGCCTTAGGCGTCAGCCGCAAGACGCTTTCCGCCATTCTGAACGGCCGGGCTGCCATAAGTCCCGAGATGGCCGTGCGACTTTCCATTGCGTTCGATACGTCCGCTGAAAGCTGGCTCAATCAGCAAACGCAGTTTGATCTTTGGCACGTGGTAACACTTTAGCCTCCTGAAAGAGCCACTGGCGTCAGCGTCGGCTTTCGTGTAAGGTTTCCTCGACTGTGGGGGGGCCTTCATGGAACCGATCCTATTTCGCTACCGTGGGCGTGATCTCTGTGCGGTAGACATCGCGTTGGTTCGCGCGACGATTGCCGCGCACTACGCGGGGGGCCGAAGCTTCA
>JBOIDR010000014.1:0-54012 GCA_050740695.1 Gammaproteobacteria bacterium
TATTTCGCTTAAAGGCTGGATATCACCGCCGGTGACGTCCAGCGCGATGCAATAAACTCACCAAAACCCTGTCTTCTATGCCCTTTCCTGACGATCCGCGTGGATATTTATGCAACTGGAGGGTCTAGTCAACGCATTTGGTTTGGAGTTGGCTTCGATCTTCCATCCCGCAGGCGTTTTTTCTCTTATGATAGATTGTGGAAATGAGTGAGGATGACTTTTATGAAGAATTCGCATAATCTTTTCAGCATTCCATTCCTTCTTGGTTGATTGTGATTGGGTGGAAGGAAGGTCGCCATGGAGTTGTAGGCAGCCCAGGGCAATAAGCTCACACATACGACGAAACTGTAAATATGCATATTCGTGCGTAAGACGGAGTTAAATTAAGCTTCCCGTCGCAGGCGTGGGCAACGAGGTCAAGTCGAATTGCAAGCTCATGCATCAACGGCAGATAACCTTGAACTGCTGCATCTGTTGAAAATTGTTCCATAGCACTTACGTATCTGGCCTATTGGAACCCCCGATTTCATTTACGACCGTCATTCCCGCTTGCGCCGCCCAGAAGACCCCCAGCATCGCGTTCGTCCAGTTCCAGTTTGGGCGTGGCTGTCTTGATCCGCTTCTCGACCTGCCTGATGTGTTCGGCCGGCGGGATGCGCTCCGGAAGGTCGCCGCCGATGCGCTTGATGGCGTCGCGGACTTCCTTCCCAACCTGCTCATGGGCGCCGATGGCTCGTTGTTGGTTGCGGATGTCTTCACGGGCGAGCTTGTCGCGCGTCTGAGTCATGCGGAACTGGTTGGCGGCGAGTTCCGTGGCATTCATTCGGTCCATAAGGTTTTGCTTTTCCGGAACGCCCTTCCGCGCCTTAATGCCGTCACGCCCGATCCCCCCGTAGAGGCCCTTATATCCGGCGTCGTGGAACACACCGAACATCTTATTCTGGACACCCGCTTGCTGGGCGGGCCGGACAGCGCCTTGAACTCTTCGCCGGTTTGCTTACGGAGCTCCAAGCGTTCGAGGTCGGCGACCAACTGATCGGAGAGTTCCTGGCGCCGAGTCTGGACGGCGAAGTATTTCTGCGCCTGGGCGATCTCGGGCTTGCGTGGGTCGCCGTTCTGGGCGATGAGGTAGCAGGCAAAACGGGAGAGGTGATAGTCGGCCACCTCCCGTAAGCTCCCCGAGCCAAGTCCGACCATCTTGCCGGCGTCGGCAAAATGGTGGCTAGGGTCGTTTCCTGATTGTGTACAAGAAGTTAGAGCGCGTGCTATAGCCTGCTCGAAGCGCCGCCACTGGCTGTAGCCAAGGAGCGGTTGCAGGTCGCGGGCGCTCCAGTGCTCTGCGCCGTGCTGATTAGTCTTCTTGAGATCCTCAAAGGATTTGCCGCCGATGGCAGGCAGTTGCTTATCGCTCATAACCGTCTCCCGAATGCGCTATTGGGCACCGACATCATGTCCCCCCAAGGCTCATCAGGTGAGCCTCTATGTTTCGCTCACTCCAGCGACCACCGAAAAAAGTGTCTTGCAAGCAACCAGCGCCGGCGCATGAAGCCGATGGCCGACAGCGACACCCCCGTGCTCCCGCAACAGTGCGGGTAACGCCTGAAGGCTGCGCTTGCGCGAAGTACAGACAGTCTGCCCTAAAGCCAGTAAACGAACACGAACAAGAGGAGCCACACCACGTCCACGAAATGCCAGTACCACGCGGCGGCCTCGAATGCGAAGTGGCTGTCGGGTGTGAAATGGCCGGCCATGGCGCGGCAGAGGATCACCGCGAGCATGATGGCGCCGAGCATGACATGGAAGCCGTGAAAGCCGGTCAGCATGAAGAAGGTGGCGCCGTAGATCCCCGAGGTGATCTTGAGACCGAGCTCGCGGTAGGCATGGGTGTATTCCAGGCCCTGCAACACCAGGAACAGGACCCCCAAGGCCACCGTGAGCGCGAGCCCGACGATGAGCCGGCGGCGGTTCGCGTGCACGAGGCCCCAGTGCGCGGCGGTCACGGTCACCCCGCTCGTGAGCAGGATCAGGGTATTGATGGCCGGCAGGCCCCAGGCCCCCATGGGCTCCAGGGCCTGCGTATAGCCCTCCGCCGAAGGCAAGGTGAGCAGCGGCCAGACGGACTCGAACCCGGGCCATAAGAGCGCGTGGGTCGAGAGCTTTTCACCCACTCCGCCGAGCCACGGTACCGAATACATGCGGGCATAGAAGAGCGCGCCGAAGAAACCGGCGAAGAACATGACCTCGGAGAAGATGAACCACGCCATCCCCCACCGAAAGCTCTTATCAACCTGTTCGTTGTATCTCCCGGCCTCCCCCTCGCGGATCACGGTACCGAACCATCCAAACACCATGACGAGCAATACGACGAAGCCGAAGCCCATGAGATACGGCGCGCCGCTGATGTCGTTGACGAGGAGGGCCAGCCCCCCCAACGTGAAGAAGAGACCGAAGCTCCCGATGAGGGGCCAGGGGCTGGGTTCGGGGAGATAGTAGCTGTGTGGCTGTCCGGACATCGCGGTCCCCCAAGGGTGGTGCGGTGGGTTTAGGAGAGGTGCGTCCAAATGAATATCGCATAAGACAGCGCGGCCAGGAGCCCTAGCAGTCCTGCCAGTATTCCGTTCCTCACCCGCTTCCTCCGCGCTCTGTCCGGGCAGCCGTGCCTTGGCGTGTCCATCAGCCTCCTAATGGACCATGGGCCCTAGTGGACCACGGGCGGGGTGGCGAAGCTGTGATAGGGGGCGGGCGAGGGCAGGGTCCATTCGAGCCCCGTGGCGCCGTCCCAGATCCGCGGCTCGGCCGTACGCCTGCCGGCGAACACGGTCTTGAGCACGATGTAGAGGAACAGGAGCTGGGCGCTGCCGAACGCCCAGGCCCCGAGGGACGAAAGCATGTTGAAGTCGGCGAACTGCAACGCGTAGTCCGGGATGCGCCGCGGCATGCCGGCGAGCCCGAGGAAGAATTGCGGGAAGAAGGTCACGTTGACCGCCACGATGGAGATCCAGAACTGGATCCTGGCCAGGCGCTCGTCGTACATGCGCCCGCTCCACTTCGGTAGCCAGAAATAGATGGCGCCCACGATGGCATAGATGGCGCTGATCCCCATCGTATAGTGAAAATGGGACACCACGAAATAGGTGTCGTGGTACTGGTAGTCGGCCGGCGCCATGGCCAGCATCATCCCCGTGAAGCCACCGATGGTGAAGATCATGATGAACGCGAGCGCACACAGCATGGGCGCCTCGAAGCTCAAGGATCCCCTCCACATGGTACTGACCCAGTTGAAGATCTTAACGCCCGTCGGGACCGCGATGAGCATCGTCGCGTACATGAAAAAGAGGTTTCCCGCGAGCGGCATCCCGGTCGTGTACATGTGGTGGGCCCAGACGATGAAGGACAGGAACGCGATCCCGACGAGCGCATAGATCATCGAGGCGTAACCGAACAGCGGCTTTCTCGAGAACGCCGGGACGATGTGCGAGATGATCCCGAAGGCCGGCAGGATGATGATGTAGACCTCCGGGTGCCCGAAGAACCAGAAGATGTGCTGGAACAGGACCGGGTCGCCGCCCCCGGCGGCGTCGAAGAAGCTGGTGCCGAAATGGCGGTCGGTCAGGAGCATGGTGACGCCACCGGCGAGCACCGGCATTGCGGCGATGAGCAGGAAGGCGGTGATGAGCCACGCCCAGCAGAACATCGGGAGCTTCATGAAGTTCATCCCCGGGGCCCGCATGTTCACTATGGTGACGATGATATTGATGGCCCCGAGGATCGAGGACATCCCGAGCAGATGCACCGCGAAGATCAGCAGATCGCCCCCGAGTTGGACCTTGCCCGAGCTGCCGACGATGGAGAGCGGCGGGTACATCGTCCAGCCGGCCTCCGGCGTGCCGGGAACCACGATGCTCAGAAGCAACAGGCTCGCGGCGAAGGGCAGGATCCAGAACCCCCAGTTGTTGATGCGCGGCAGCGCCATGTCGGGCGCGCCGATCATCATGGGGATGAGCCAGTTGGCGAGCCCCGCGAAGGCCGGCATGACGGCACCGAAGACCATCACGAGCCCGTGGATGGTCACGAACTGGTTGAAGGCCAGGGGGTCGATGAACTGGATCCCCGGCGCGAAGAGCTCCAGCCGAAAGGCCATCGCCTGGCTGCCCGCGAACACGAACATGAGCGCGGCGAAGACGAGATACAGGGTCCCGATATCCTTGTGGTTGGTGGTGAACACCCAACGCCTGAGCCCGGTCGGGTGCTCGTCGTGTGCCGCGTGAGTCATCGTCGCGTGAGTCATCGTGGTACCTCCCACGAGTCTGTCTTTATCACCGAATGGCTTGCTCAACGCCCGCGGGCCGCCTTGACGTCCGCCGGCTGGACCCGATCGCCCACGCTGTTCCCGAAGGCATTGCGCTCGTAGGTCACGACCGCGGCGATGTGCACATCGTCCAACTGCCCGCCGAACGGCATCATGGCGGTATTGGGACTCCCGTTCAGGACGATGCCGATATGAGCGCCCACCGGACCCTTGGCGATGGCGCTGCCCGCGAGCGGTGGAAACGCACCGGGCACCCCCTCCCCTTTGGCCTGATGGCAGGCGGCACAGCTCGCGTTGTAGACCTTCGCCCCTTCTTCCATGAGTTGCTCCATGGTGAAGGTCTCTGCGCTGGCCGCCTCCGCCGCGGCCAGTTCCTCCTTGCGTTCCGCGACCCACTCGGCGTACTCCGCTTCGCTCCTGGCCTCGACGACGATGGGCATGAAGCCATGCCCGCGTCCGCACAGCTCGGTGCACTGGCCGCGATAGGTCCCGGGTTTTTCGATGCGCGCCCAGCCTTCGTTGACGAATCCGGGGGTCGCGTCCTGTTTCCAGCCGAACTCCGGCACCCACCACGCGTGCAGCACGTCCGCGGCCGTGATCAGAAACCTGACCTTCTTGTTCACCGGCAGCACCAGCGGGTTGTCGACCTCCAGTAGGTAATTCTCGCCCTTCGCGGCACCGTCATAGATCTGATCGCTCGGGGTCTTGAGGTTGCTCACGAACTTGATCCCGTCCTCCAGATACTCGTACTGCCATTTCCACTGATAGCCCGTGACCTTGACGGTCACGTCGGCGTCACCGGTATCGTGCAGGGCGATCATGGACTTGGTCGCCGGCACCGCCATGGCCACCAGGATCACGAACGGCACCACGGTCCACAGGATCTCGACCAGCGCGTTCTCGTGGAACTGTACCGCCACCGCCCCCTTGGATCTGCGGTGGGCGTAGATCGAATAGAACATCACCGCGAACAAGAGGACGCCGATGGCGGCGCAGATCGCGAGGATCAGCATGTGCAGGTCGTAGACCTCATGCGAGATGGAGGTCACGCCCTCCGGGAGGTTCACCCGCATCTCCGCCCATGCGGCCGCCGGCCCGAGTGAGGCCAGGCCGGCGCCGAATGCGGCGCGCCCGCGGTTTGGTTTATTTCTGCCACGCATCGTGTTCTCGGTCTAGCTCCGAGCGGTGGCGATGGTAGCGCCGCCCCTCGCGCTCTTCAACCGGGTGCCGGACGGATGGCCACTCGATCCCAGTGCGTGCCCCTGTCGGGCATTCCGTCCTCGGCGCCAGGGCCATGCGATAGGAACGTGAAACACGAGGCACTACACTAGGGGCATGCGCGCCGGGATCGGAAGAAAATGACTATTCGCGATGCGGAAACAGAGCGGGCCAATCGACACCTGGCGACAAGGCTCGCGGGCGCGGCGCTAGGAATGTTCGCCTTCGGTTACGCCCTGGTGCCGCTCTACGACGTGTTCTGCGAGCTGACCGGGCTCGGGGGGAAGACCGGCAGAGAGGCCACCGTGACGGCCGGCGGGGAGGTTGATCGCTCGCGCTTCGTCACGATCGAGCTCGTCGGTGGGACCCACGCCAAGCTGCCGTGGGCATTTCGGCCGCTGACGGCGCGCATTCGTCTCCACCCAGGCGAGCTTCGCGAGGTCCGTTTTTACGCAGAGAACCGCTCGCCTGGCACGATCACCGCGCGGGCGATCCCCAGCGTCACGCCGGGGCCGGCGGCGCGGTTCCTGAGTAAGCTCGAGTGCTTCTGCTTCAGCGACCAGCGCCTCGAGCCCGGCGAGGCGCGCACCTTAGCGGTGCGCTTCTCGGTGTCTCCGCGGATCCCGCGGGACGTGTCCACCCTGACCCTGGCCTACACCTTCTTCGAGAAGCCGGCCGACAGGGCCGATCGGGGCACCGCCAGCCCCGGCGTCGCACGTCCGGCCGGCCGGGACGGTTGAAGCGCAGGCCGGGAGCCGTAAGTAGGCCAACCCTCGTGCTCACCTACGCCATCGGCGATGTCCAGGGTTGTTATGACGAGCTGCGGTTCCTGCTGGATTGCATCGGTTTCGACCCGGGTACTGCTCGCTTGTGGTTGACCGGGGACCTGGTCAACCGCGGACCACGCTCGCTCGAGGTGTTGCGTTTCGTGAAGGGGCTTGGAGAGACCGCGTTGACCGTGCTCGGCAATCACGATCTGCACCTCCTGGCCGTGGCCGAGGGCCTGGCCCCCCGGAAGGACCGCTCGGGTGCCCTGGCGCCGGTGCTGGCGGCCAAGGACCGGGACGAACTACTCGACTGGCTGCGGCGCCGACCCTTGATGCACCAGGATCCCGCTCTCGGCTATGCCCTCGTCCATGCCGGTCTCCCACCCGAGTGGGATGCGGAAGAGGCGTGCCGTTGTGCCGCCGAGGTCGAGGCCAGCTTGCGCGGGGATGGGTTTCGGGAGTTCCTGGGACGCATGTATGGCGATGCACCGAGGCGCTGGTCCGAGCGCTTGGCCGGCTGGGATCGTCTGAGATTCATCACCAACTGCTTCACGCGACTGCGCTATTGCGGCGCGGACGGGACCCTGGCCCTGGAAGAGAAAGGGCCCCCGTCGCATCGCACCGCTCGGTTGATGCCGTGGTTTCAAGTCCCGGGACGCGCGAGCGACGGGATCGATATCGTGTTCGGCCATTGGTCGACGCTCCGGATGGACCCCGAGACGATGGCGCAATACCGGGTCTACCCGCTCGATACGGGCTGCTGCTGGGGCGGGCGGCTCACCGCCCTGGAACTCGATACCGGTCGTTTCCAGAGCGTCCCATGCCCACCTTCCGAGTCGCAGGCCTGACTGGCCACGGGCCCAACCCTCTATGGGAAAGTCTTATCCCGAAACATCCTTCAACTTCTGGACGAGAGTGGCCACGGTGACTTCCATCGTTTCCATCAGCGGTCCTGGATACAAACCGATCCCCAAAATGACCACCGCCAGCGGCGCTAAAAGCAGAGTTTCCCGCATGCTGAGGTCCGGCAGAAGACTTACGGCGCGAGTGGGGGCCTGCCCCAGCATCACGCGTTGCAGCATCCAGAGCATATAAGCTGCCGCTAAGACGATTCCACCCATGGCGAGCAGCACCATGGCAAAGCTCTTATACGACGTGCCCACCAACACCAGGAATTCGCCGATGAAATTAGCGGTGCCCGGCAGGCCGAAAGAAGCCACTGAAAAAAGGCATAGGAAAGCGGCAAATCGGGGCATGGGGTCGTGTAGGCCGCCGTAATCGCTAATCTCTCTGGTGTGGGTCCGGTCATACAGCACACCCACGGCAAGGAACAGCGCTCCAGTGGTGATGCCGTGATTGAACATCTGCAGAACCGCGCCCTGAATTCCCTGGCCGTTGAAACCGAAAATCCCGAGCGTGACGAACCCCATGTGGGAGATCGAAGAATAGGCGATCAGCTTTTTGAGATCGGACTGGGCCAGCGCGAGATAACCGCCGTATAAAATAGCTGCGACCGACAGCCATGAAATGGCCGGCGCAAAAGTCGCCGACGCCTCCGGCAGCATGGGAAGACAAAGACGCAGGAAGCCATACCCGCCCATCTTCAACAACACGCCGGCGAGGATCACGCTGCCGGCCGTCGGAGCTTCGGAATGGGCATCGGGCAGCCAGGAGTGGAACGGAATCATTGGCAGCTTGATAGCGAAAGCCAACAGAAATGCGAGGAAAATCCAGAACTGCGCGGTAGCAGGGACGGTCTCTTTCGCGAGCAGCACTATATCGAAGGTGCGGCCGCCCTCGATATAAACTCCTAGAATACCCACCAGCAGAAGAAGGCTTCCCGTTAAGCTATACAGCACAAATTTGATTCCCGCGGCAATGCGGTCAGGACCACCCCAGAGGATGATCATGAAATACATGGGAATCATGGTAATTTCCCAGAACATGAAGAAGAGGAAGAGATCGAGGGCCGTGAATACGGCGATCATGGCGCCTTCCACGAGCAGGATCAGGCTCATGAACGCCTTCACCCTGGTGTCGACCGCGCTCCATGAGCACAGGACACACAGCGGGGATAAAAGCGCCGTCAGCAGGACAAGGAGAATGCTGATGCCATCAACGCCTACGGCGTACTGAATGTTGAACGTCGGCATCCAGTTCGCGCGCTCCACGAACTGCATCTCCTGTTTGCTCAAATCGAAACGTGACCAAAGAACAAACGCCAACCCGAGAGTAATCAATGTGCCGGCAAGAGCAATCCGGCGGATCCACTCCTGGTTATTGACTAAGAGCAGTACGGCGATAGCAATGAAGGGAACCGCGATCGTGCAACTGAGAAGATGATCCGCCAGAAGTTGAGTCACGCTAGCCCCTGAATACAAGCCAATAGAACAGCCCCAGAAGCGCTGCCAGTCCACCTACTACGAGCAGAAGATGTTCCTGAAGCGTGTGCACTTCCCTATGCTGGAGAAAGCGTCCGACAGCATCGGCCTGCTGCGCTAATCGGTCGACGTTTCCCTGAATCGCGCGGCCCTCCAGAACTCGCCACGACCAGCGCGCCATGCCTACAGAAGCTCTGGCGCTACCGCGGACCACCGAGTCGATTCCCGCTCCCTCCAGAACCCTCAAGAGCCAACTCGCCAGGTTTACGGAAGCCGACGCAACAAGATTGAGCGCCCGGTCGACCACCCGGACCTCAACCCTGTACGAAAGCATTTTTGCGAAGCGAAGGTTAGCTCCAACAACGTAAGCGTTGTAAATCTCGTCGAAGTAGAACTTATTCAGAAAAAGTACATACAGGCTCTTGGCCAAGCTTGTCTCCGCAAAAGCCGTAGCTGCGTGCCTTCTATGAAGGACAAAGGCAACGGCCGATCCGCCAGCTGCCGCGAGAAACGGCAATAGCAACCATGGCGAGACGTCCGGCGGAGTCACGCCCGGCCGTCCCAGGGCAGGAGCCAGAAATGTGGTAAACCAGGACCCGAACCCAAAGAGAAAACCAAGCAATACCCCGGCAGCCGCCAGCACGATAAGCACATGCAGGGCTGAAAACAACCGCGGCTGTACCATTAATCCGGGAGCGGCAAGACCTCGTTGAAAAATCGAGACGATTCCGCGGAAGAGGTACATGGCTGTAAAAAAAACAGTAGCCAGCGCAATGATCCAAAAGGTGAACCTCGCTTCCGGCGTTTGATGAACAGTCCACATCGCTTCATAGGGACCCGAGAAGAGAATCAAGGGTGGGATACACGAGAAAATCAGCGCTCCGATGAATGCAGTCCATGGCGGCGACGCTTGATGGTCGTGCGCCGTCGCCGTTCCGTGGCTATGCTGCGTTGCGAGCGCCTGAAGCGCGTTGCCCGCCGACAAGAACAGGAAGCCCTTCAGGAACCCGTGCGCCAGCAGGTGAAAGATTGCCGCGACAAAAGCTCCCAGCCCGCACGTCATGATCATGAAACCAATTTGACTGATAGTCGAGTAGGCCAGGATCTTCTTGATGTCCGTCTGAGTCAGCGAAACGAACGCCGCAAAAAGCGCCGTTGTGGCGCCGATCCCGGCGATCACCGCCATCGCGAAGGGGGAGAGCATGAGCAGCGGGCTGAATCGAACCAAAAGAAAGGGCCCGGCGTTGACCATGGTGGCGGCATGAATCAGCGCCGATACCGGCGTCGGCGCTTCCATCGCAAAGGGAAGCCAAACATGGAGAGGAACCTGAGCCGATTTGCCCAGAGTGCCTGCAAACAACAGGAGCGCGATCATCGTGGTCGCCTGGACCGGCACTTGTAAGCCTGCCCAGCCGAGCAAGTTGATGGTCTGTCCGCTGATGCTTGGAGCACGCTCCAGGATCTGGGGGATATCAAGCGTTCCGAAGATATTGAAAGTCAGGATCACACCCAGCCCCAGGCCTACGTCAGCCACGGCATTAACCAGGAATGCTTTGGTGGCCGCGCTGCCGGCGGCGTTTCTCTGCGCCCAATGAGAGATCAGAAGATAAGAGCAAATGCCCATAACCTCCCAGCACATATACGTCATCAACAGATTCCTGCTCATCACGAGCATGACCATGGCGGACGTAAAAAGACCCATCACCGCGAAAAAGCGGCTGTATCGCGGATCTCCGATCATGTACCGCGAGGAGTAAATGTGGACGATGGCGCTAACTCCGGTAACCAGCAACAGCAGCAATACCGTGAGCTGATCGATATAGAAACCCAAGTCGACTGCAAGGCCGTCGGATTGCAGAAACTGGTAAAGGGGAATGGACTGAGGTCCGTTCATCAGAACCTCAACGAAGGCGGCCACCGACAGACCAAAGGACAGAACAACCGCGGGAATCCCTACTCTGTGGCTTGCTTCACCCAGCCGGCGTCCCGCCAACGCGAGAACGATCGACGCCAGAAGGGGAAGAAGAGGAAGCAGAATATAAAGCTGCATGCTTCCTTAACACATCCATTTAAAGTTTCAAAGAGTTCGTCGCATCCAGCAGGATCTTCACGATGCCGTCGCTAAAGAGTCCGAGAGTGATAATTCCGACGCACAAGGCGGCGACAGAGACTCGCAGCACCACGGGCATTTTCACCAGCGAAACATCCGCGGTTGCTTGGCTACCGCCAAAGACACGGACAAAGAGTCCCATGAAATACGCCATCGTGAGAAGCGTGGCGATAATTACTGCGGCAACGGCGGCATATTGGCCGCTCTGAAGCGCTCCTAGAACGATGTACCACTTTCCGAAAAAACCTCCGGTTGGCGGGATGCCGATCATCGAAAGCGCCACGACGATCAGAGCGCCGGTCATCCAAGGCGCCCGCCCGCGCAGCCCGCCCAGTTCCTCCACGGTGTGAACCCCGTAGTGGGAGACCGCCACGCCAGCCAGCATGAATAGCGTGGCCTGCATCACTGCGTCATTAATCAGGTAAAACAGCGATCCTGCCAGTCCTGTCTGGTTGCCGAGACCGGCTCCAATCATGATCAGACCAACATGCGATACGCCTCCATAGGCGAACATCCGCTTCAGATCCTGTTGAATGAGCGCCAGAGAAGCGCCGCCGACCGCGGCCAAAGCTCCCAAGACCCAACTCACGTGAAGGATCTGCACCGTCCCCACCTCCTGGCCATGACCCACTACCCAGTACATAATCCGAATCCAGGCGAACAGCGCCACTTTAGTCACCAGAGAGGAGACGAGCGGGGAAATGGCATCCGGCGCGTAGGTATACGCGTCTGGCAGCCATCCATGGAGTGGCATTAGCGCCATCTTTATTGCCAGACCGACGAATATAAACACCAGGCCAACGAGGACAGCCTTTGATTCCATCAGCCCGGGCAGCCGCTCGGCCAAGTCGGCCATATTGACAGTTCCGGTAGCCGCGTAGAGAAAGACAACGCCCAACAAGTAGAAGGTGGCGCCGATACTTGCCAGAATAAGATACCGAAATCCAAACACGAGCGCCCTACCGCCCGCCATTGCAATTAAGCCGCATGTGGATAGCGTCACAACTTCCAAAAAAACAAAAACGTTGAACAAATCGGCGGCGAATACGACGCCAGTCAACCCTGAGAGCAGGAGAAGAATCAGGACTGAGCGGAGGAGGATCCGGCGGTCCGCGGCCTCAGACGAGATGGAGACGCCGTACGTCAGACAAACGGTGGCAATCACGCTGACCGCTGTCATCATCACACTCGCGAGCCTGTCCGCGACCCACTCAATACCTACTGGACCCGCCCAGCCACCGAATGAATAGCGGATTTCTCCAGAATTCAAGACCATGGAAAGATTGGCGAGCGCGGTGACGCTCATGGCGCAGACAGCCAACAGCAGCATCGGCCGGCACCATGCCGGACGCTGCCAGGCGATCATCGGCATCGAGATGCCGGTCAATAGGGGGATCAGGAACAGGAACGCTGGAAGATGGTTCCTCATCCCATTTTCTTCAGAATCTCTTCTTCGTCCAGACTACCATACTCTCGGTAAATGCCTGCGACCAATGCCAGAGAGACTCCGAGCGTTGCCACCTGAACTACAATTGCGGTGAGGGTTAACGCGTGTGGTAAGGGATTTGTGTACGCCCCGGCATTAATCTTGCCGTCCGTGGGGAGCAAGATAGGCGCCGTCGCTCCCTGCTTTGCACTGAAGCTGGCCAGCAACAATAGGATGCTCGTCTGTACGAGGTACATCCCAATCAGCTTTTTCACGAGGTTGTGGTGAGTGATGGCGATGTAGAAACCCCACAAGAACAGAGCGACGAAAGCAACAAAGTTTGGCGCTCTGCCGGCGGCCTCGAAAAGTTCAATCACTGGAAGCCTCGTTTTGAGCGATGAAGCTCAGGCTAAAGACGATAGAGACGGCCGTCACGGCAATATCGATCCCCACTCCGATCTGTGTCAGCACGATACCCAGGGAGCGCCGCGCAGGCTGGGAGAGCCCTGGAATCTCGAGTGCGGCGTAGTTCAAAAATTCTCCTCCGCCGATCAGACAAAGGCCTCCCACCCCTACGAAGACGACCAAACCAAACCCGTCACCTCGCAGAACCTTCCTGGCGACCGCGCCGGGATAGTTGTCGGGGCTGAAAACGAGCACCGCAAGGATCAGACTGGCGCCAAAGATCCCTCCGGCCGCGAACCCACCGCCAGGCGAGTATTGTCCGAAGAAAAGGATATAGATGGCGTAGAGCTGAACCAGCGGAATCAGCAGCCGGCTCAGCGTCCGGACGATGATACTATCATGAGCCCGAATCATCCTTCTTTTCTCCACAACACGGCGGCGCACGCAATGCCAGCGGTGAAAATCACGACGGTCTCAATCAGCGTGTCGAGGCTGCGGTAGTCCATGAGGATTGAGGTCACGACATTTGGAGTCAGAGTGTCCTTCAGACTATCTTCGACGTAAACAGGAGAAATATGGGTGCTTGCGGGAGAAGAAGCATCGCCGAATGCGGGAAGATCCGCTGCCGCATACAAGAGCAGCAACCCCAGGAGCGGCACCGAGAGCAAAGCTGCCAGGGGCGGAGGAGTGCGCCGGATCACGCTATCCCTGGCAGTGGTGTGAAACAGCACCGAAAGAAAAAACACCGTAGCGAGGCCAGCCCCTACCACCGCCTCGATGAAGGCAAGATCCGGGGCTCCCACCCACGCCCAAACCAGTGCCAGGAAGAAGCTGTAGGAACCGAGAATAAAGACGGCGCTAATCAAATCTTTCACCAGGATGGCCCCGGCGGCCGTGATCAGCACCAGCACCAACAGCACCAATTCAAACGCATCAACCGAATACGTCATGGTTTATCCTTACTCCAAGGTTTCAATCCGGAACGGAGCGCGGCCCGAACAGTGGCATGTGTGATCACCGGATTCAGCAAATACATCAGGGCGAGAACGAGGAGGACTCTGACCATATTCCCGCCCAAGCCCTGATAGAGCGCCAATCCGGTCAGGAGAAATAATGCGCCCACCGAGTCCGTCAGGCCGACGGCGTGCGAACGGGTGAACACGTCCGGCAGACGAACCATGCCGATCGCCGCTACGACCAGAAAAAACAGACCGATAATCATGAAAGCGATACCAATCAATGACATCTAAGCACTCCCGCGTTCTTCCAAGTACTTTGTTACCGCCAACGCCGATACGAGGTTTAGCAATGCGTAGCCGGTGGAAATGTCCACAAACATGTCGACCCGATCGTAGACCGTACCAATCACAACCAGCATAATGATGGCTTTCGTGGAGATTCCGTTTAAGCCAAGCAGCCGATCGAACACCGTAGGCCCGCGGATTACGCGATAAAGATACACACCAACGAGCAGCGCCAGTGCGGTCAGAAGAAACTGAAAAAACACCGTCATTCCCGTCATTGTTCGACTCCGAAAACTCCGGCGACCTTCCGTTCCATCCGGAAGCCCGTCAAATCGTCGGCCGCCTCGTCATCCATCGCGTGAACAAGAAGCTCTGTGGAGTTGACCTCCGCCGTGATCGTGCCGGGCGTCAAGGTAATCGAGTTTCCGAGGGTCACGATGCCCGCGGGTTGGCTCAATTTCGTGTGATAGCGAATCAGTTTCGGATCGATCGGAAGGCGTGGATGAAGGATTAGATACGACACATGGATTCCGCTCTGGAGAACCTTAAAGAGAAGCCAGGGGAAATACAGGATCGTCTGTCCCAAGCGAATCTTCGCGCCCATGGGCTTCCCATGGCCGCTGTTCAGGTACGCCACGGCAAACGATGCCAAAAAACCGAGTCCCAGATTGAAAGAGCCTAAACTCTGAGACAACACAAGCCAGGTGGCGAACAGCGCCAGAGTCTTGTAGACCAAGGCTCGAGAGTTGCCGAAGTTCATGATGTGGACAAGCTGGCAAGCCGATCAGCTCCGATCGCGGCCGTTTCCCAGGCGCCATCGGGGTTATATCGATGAAATGCAAACGTTGCGGGATCGATCGCAACGAGGTTAAGCCACTGATGGTGGAACAGGTGCTGGAGGAGAGTATGCTTCCTGATAACATGGGATATCAGCGTGGCTGAGGCCTCGATCACGGTCAACAACCGCATCGGCTCGTGATAGTGCGCTGCGCCGTTATTTACGGTTTGCAGAGGCAGACCGGTTTGAAGATCACCCTGGCTTCCGTGCATGACGCCAACTCCGGACACCACATTGTGAATAACCTTGCTGCCGCTTCCCCAGAACCAGGGATCGACGCCCGAGAAGTAATGTTCCATGTTGATCCATTCGCCCACAATGAGCGGAGCCATCATGATCTTCTCCAGTATCTTTCCTTCTGCATCCTGTTCCGGATCGTAGGAGTGCAGAAACACCCGGCTTTGGAGATTCACCCCTTCCGTTAGTCTCCGCCGTCCGATAAGGAAAGCAGCGTTGCCGGATAGTCCCCATTCCGGACGGACGTTAGCCCAATCCATAGTTCGCGTGGCTACATGCTGGAACGCCTTGTGCCGTGAAAGCTTCCTTGGGGCACGCGGGATTCGGCTGCAACGTTCCTGAGCCTGCGAAGCGCCTGCCTTCTCCAAATCGTTCATCATGGCGAGCAGTTCCTCGCGGTGTGCAGCTGGCACATCCTCCGCGTCGTAGAAAACGACGCGGTCCGAAGTGGTAACGTGCTTAGCGCCCAGAAACCAGGTATCGTCGGGAATGTCGAGCCCACGATCCTTGAGCAATCGCCGGATTTCCGGGTTATTGCCCATCGCGGCGAATGCGCGGGAGTTCGGATCTCCATGCTTGCCACCGCATGCTCCACAATGAAGCGCTCCAAAATAGGGGTTATTGTCCGAAATGCTGCCGTGGCCGCATAGAACAATGAACCGCCCGAAGTTTTTGGTTAACCCGATCGCGCGTAAACCGTTCTCCACCATACTGGCCTGTTCCTCGCGGGTAAACCCCAAGGATCCGGAGCCATTTTCTTTGCCGCCGATCTTGTCCACCTGTATTCGAGTCGCGACAGAAGGATGAAACCACTTGCGGATTCTGGCCTTGATGAATTCATGCAGCCTCGGAGCGAGCGTTTTCCCAGCCAATCCCAGGCTAAAGAAGAAGCCCAGAAGGTCCACCAGCATGAATGAGGCTACCGGGTTCTGCTTGAGATCGTGAAACAGATGATCCCTAAGCCGGCCCCATCGGGTTCCGGAAGCGTATGCCTGTAGCGCCTTCATTTGTTCGGGCCGCGCCGCTTCGTCTACGGCATGCGCCGGTTTCAATAAAACCGGACATAAAGGAAAACGCTCCTTGCTGTCAAAGGCCTGATGATTCATTGCCACACCAAAGAATCCTGCAAACCCGTGCGTTTCATAAGGGCCCTGAGCCTCGACGTGGCGGCGGAACGACTCCGATCGCACATCGATGCAAAATACGATTTGGGCTCGCGGTCGCCCCTCCGTCTTGGCCTTCTTCGCGCGATGGGCCGCCAGCTGAGTGAGCAAGTCTTCTCGATACTTGTCTTCATAGGCTTCCAGCCACACGGGTCCGTGCTCGTTTTCAGGAAAGGAGTCCAACCAGCCGAGCAGCGTCTGAACGTCTTCGGAAGAAAACGCCCGCACTGCAACCGGGGTCAACTCCAAAAACTGCGCGAGACGAAACAGCCGCCACCCCTGGCGGCACATGGCCTCTGTATGGCTGTCCTCCACCGCAGCGCGCGGCGCGATGAGACGCTGGTACTCTTTAGGATCCTTTTGCCAATGAGACACCAGAGCGGATACCGTTCCGGGAATGCCCCACTTCCGCCGGCACAATGCATCGGTGAGCTCCACCTCATAGAAGAGACGTACTGTCAGATATTGAACCGGATCGACAGGATGGCCCGCTTGACCTGGATAAGCGGGATTCTCCCCGAGCCAGCGAATGTAGCCGGCCCATCCCGGCAACTGAGCGAGGTGGCGGGACAGATACTCGGTCCATCGTTTTTGCGGCACTTCCAGCCGCTCCAAGCTGAGGATAATCGCATCCTCGGGCCAGGCCGGCAGAGCGCGAACTCTCTGCGAGAAATCTTTGATGCCCAGAAAGCGGCCGGAGAAGTCCCTTGGTGCAAGGTCGCGCCAGGCGTGATAGAACCCTTCGTGCCTGGAGGGCATCTCCCACCCCGCCATGCCTTCATCAACGAATGCCATGACCCACTTCATCATGTGATCGTTAACCTGTTCGACGATCGAAGCCGCCGCCAGCATATCGAGCCAGTCGGCAACCGTTCGCTGAGCAGGTAACACCACCTCGGCGGACGCTGCGGTTGCGTGATCATCGCCGTAGGGGACGGCCTGCAGCGTGCTTTTCCACAAATCGCTGAGATAAGCTTTCTCCGCATCCTGCGACGATCCGCCTTCGCGCTTCCAGCGCGCCAGGATTCGCTGCCTGGATTCGAATGGAAGATCGCGCGGAAAGCGGCGGGCGGCGCCCTCCGGGCCAAATGTCCAACTCAACAACGTCGACTCCAGTGGCTCGAACCCGAATAGGAGATGAGCGCGGAGTACATCGGTTGCTTCAACTCTCGGACAGCCGCCTTGATTGACGATGTATCCGGCCACACGGGGCCCAACCCGCTGCAGTGCTCGTATGACGCCCTCGGCGGTAATGCGGCCTTCCCGATACAACTGCCGATACTCCTTGTTGGATAAGTAACCGTTCCCGCTCAACAGGTGCTTGGCTTCCCGAACAGCCTTGTCGAACGGCAGATGCTCCAACCCATGAATGGGATTGTGATGAACAAAGTTCTTCATGGGCCAGAACTGCGCGATAGGCTCGCACGCCTCCGCAATCAGATGCCGCAGCCACTCGTGTCCCTCGACGTTTGAAGTCCGCGCTGGTGGCGCAGCCGATTCGACTGACCTGGCGCTCATTTGCCCACGCCTCCGCTACGCTCTTTCTGAATTCGCTCGCCGGCGGGTGGAACCGCTTTCCGCGCTGCAGCCGGATGATCCGAGAGTCCCCGATGACGATCGAGTCCGTCGATCGTAAACCGGGAACCAGCTTCCTTGAACTCTTTCTCCATTTCATGGAGCTTGTCCATGACGGTGTGATCGACCAGATATGTCTGCGACAGATCGACGACAACAGGAGACTCGTTCTTTAATCGCTCTAATTTTTTCCTTAAGGCGATCCAGGTACTGAACACGGCCGCATCCTTGACGGCAACCCGGACGCCTTCGGAGCCCTCTCGATGAACGTCCGCTTTCAACCGAAAGATCGAACGGAAAGGCGCTCCATTAATGAGATGAATCAGAACCTTTACGCACATGCCGATCGCAATTCCGACAAGCAGATCCGTCGCGAGCACTCCGATAATGGTGGACACAAAGATAACCAACTGCTCGCGTCCGACGTGGTACATGTGCGCAAATGACTGCGGGGAGGCCAGCCGGAAACCGGTATACACAAGCATGGCGCCGAGCGCGGTAAGAGGGATCTGATTGATCAGCCCCGGAACCAGCGCCACAAAGACCAGCAGGAAAATCCCATGAAACATATTGGCGAACCGGGTTTTCGCGCCGTTGTCGATGTTGGCTCTGCTACGAACGATCTCGGAGATCATCGGCAGTCCCCCCACCATGGCGGAAAAGGTATTTCCGACTCCCACCGCAAGCAGGTCGCGGTCGTGATTGGTTTTTCTTTGCCAGGGATCGATCTGGTCCACGGCTTTCGCGCTCAAAAGTGACTCCAGACTTCCGATGAAAGAAAACAGAACGATGTATTTCAACCCGATGAGGGTAAATACGCCGGCGAAATCAGGAAGGGTCACAGCGCTGAACAAATTCGCCGGCACGTTAACAAGGAAATCCGGTCCGAGAGTGTAGTCCCGGCCATTGAAAGAGTAAGTGTGCGGCTGGTCCAGCTTGAAGTACATCGCCAGCGGCACCGTAATCAAAAGGACCACCATCGGAGCGGGAATCACCTTGAGTCGTGGATTCTTAATCAAGGGATAGGTGAACATGATGATGAGGCTGATGATGCCGATCAGCCCGATGACAGGATTCATATTCGCAATGAAATGGGGAATGCTGGCGAGCAGCTCCAACGGAGCGCCTTCGGATCCCAAACCCATGGTGATGGGGAACTGCTTGGCAATGATGATAATGCCGATCGAGGCCAGCAGCCCGTGCACGGCCGCGCTTGGGAACATCTCCCCAAGAATGCCGGCTCGAAGCAGTCCAAAGAAAATTTGAATTACGCCTGCCGCCACTCCAACTCCGAGAGCCAGCCGATAAGCCTGAGCGTCCGCGGCGGGATCGCGTCCTGCAGTAAAACCGAAGTCCGTTACACAGCCGATTGCAATCACGATCAGTCCTGCGGCGGGGCCCTTGATCGTAAGCTCCGAGTTGCTTAAGGCGCTGGCCAGAATCCCTCCGATAATGGCCGTGAAGATGCCTGCAATCGCAGGGTATCCACACGCCAGCGCTATCCCGAGGCAGAGAGGTAGCGCTATCAGGAAGACGAGGAAGCCGGACAGCATGTCGGACTTCCAATAGCGCCGCAGACCCTGAAATGTTCCTCTTGGTACTTCCATCTCTTCAACAATCATCGAGGATAGAAAGTTTAAACGCCCTTTTTATACTGCAGGGCTGGTGAGCTGTCAAGCATACGGGTCCGCACTCGATGTCGATCTCGAACACTCGTTTACGAAAGCCCTACCTGGCTTTCGCCCTTCGGGCCGGCGTTCGCCGTTCAAAACCGCTCCCGGCGGTTTTGTGAGCAGCGGGGCCTACCTCTTTGTGAGTAGCGGGGCCTACCTCTTTGTGAGCAGCGGGGCCTACCTGATGGGGGTAGGCGCCGCGCGAGGGGGCACCTCAGCGTGGTCCGCTGAGGGGGTATTGACGTTGACCGGCACGTTCGGAATGATGTCGGGACATAGCCTGGCACTGCATCCTCGGCGCGCCAAGCAGGCCCCTCGATGGGCCTGGCTTCGGGCGCGAGCACGCCATGAAAGCGGATCAGATGCAACCGCGGACGGGGAACCAGCGTGGCGACTCGCTGTTGGATGAGGCCACGGCTGCAGCGGAGGTGATGGCCATGGCGAGGCGCGTTGCTGAGAGCGAGTCGGCGGTGTTCTTCGCGGACCGCGACTGCCATCCCCAGACGCTCTCCGTGCTCAAGACGTGCGCCCGGCCGCTCGGCATCGAGGTCGAGATCGGCGATGCCGAGCATATGCCGAGCAATCGTCCCGCTGGCAGGTGTACAACGCCGAGCTGTCGCGACCGTTTCGCGAAACGAATTATGAGCCCGAGCTGATGATGGCCTTCCGCACGAACTACAACGTGCGCCTGCCCGAATGAGCTGGGCCCGGTTGCTCAAGCGGGTGTTCGAACATGCCCCGATTCCGGACCGAGGACCGGTATGCTTGACGGCTCATGAGCACAGCGGTACCATACCTCTTGAAGAAAAAGGGCGTTTGAAATCCCTATGCCATGCTCAATCGGCTGCATCGGCGTATGTAAGAACACTTCAGGGGATTTGCGTGGCGGATAAAGGCAAGACAAAGGCTTTGGCACGCGTGTCATTCACGGAGGGCAGGAAGCCCGATCCGCTGACCGGGGCGGTGATGCCTCCGAATCTACGCGACATCGACGTATGTGCAATCCAGCCCAGGCGTGCACAAGGGCTATGACTACTCGCGTACCCGACGCGGGACGCTTTACAGGCGGCATTATCTAATATCCGAGCTCAACGAAGCGCTAACGATCGGAATGAAACGGCTCGTCGCGACTCTGGCACTGTCTTTGACCTCGATGACTCCGGCCCTCGCAGAAACAATCGAGCAACATTCGGGTTGGGCGGGCTGGTTCAATAGCGTCAGACTCAACGAGCACTGGGGTCTGTTCACCGATGCTCAGGTGCGTTCGGGCGATGATCTGGAGGAAGTGCAGAACGTCCTCCTCCGCCCTGGCGTCACTTACTTTCACGACGAGCAGAATAACTTCACGCTGGGATACGCGTGGGTCGCGACGCTGAATAATCCAGGCGACAACCTGGTCGAACACCGTATCTGGCAGCAGTACGTTCACACGCAGAGTTGGCAGCGCGCGGCGCTCACGCATCGCTTCCGTTTCGAGCAGCGCTTCGTCGAACCGGCTTCTGGCGGCGATCGTCTCTTCTCACAGCGGGCGCGCTATATGTTTCGCTCGGTGATTCCGCTGAAGACTCACGATCCGTCATTTAAAAGCGGGCCGTTCCTGGCGCTACAGAACGAGATCTTCCTGAACGTTCAGCACAAAGAGAACGTCAACGGCAAATTGTTCGATCAGAACCGCGCGTTCTTGGGCGCGGGCTATCGGCTGAGCCCCGAGTACGATCTCGAAGTGGCCTACATCAATCAGTATGTCGACGGCCGTGCCCGCAATACGATGAACCACATCGTGCAGCTGGGCTTGTACAGCCGTTTCTGAGGTTTCAACGCTGCGCGCCAGGCGTATACCACTCGATGAGTGACAGACCGAGGCCGACGTATGTGCCGCTCTTGTTGTAATCGATCAGCTCTCGCCGTAGCCATTGAAAGTCTGCAGATACGAAACGCCCAATGGAACTGCACGGTGCTAGCCACACGCTTTCTGCGCCGCTTGTTGCGCCTCTTCCGGACGCACATCGCGAATGTGCGTGGCTACCGACCAATGATGACCAAACGGGTCTTCGAGCACGCCATAACGATCGCCCCAGAACGTGTCCTCTAGTGGCATCTTGATCTTCGCCCCGGCACCGACGGCACGTTCGAACATCGCGTCGACATCCTCGACATAGAGGTGGATAGTGACCGGCGAACCGTTAAGCGACTTCGGTCCGAATTTACCCCAATCGGGAAATTCGTCGACCAGCATAAGGGCCGAATCACCGATTCGGATACAGGCGTGCATGAGCTTGCCCTGTGGGCCCGGTACGCGGCCCACTTCGACCGCATGGAAGGCCTTTTTGTAAAACTCAATGGCATCGGCGGCGCCGGCGCAAATCAAGTGCGGTGTTACAGTATGCATCCCATCTGGGACAGGCTTTACTTTCGGATCGATCATCGTCATTTCTCCTCGTGGTTCGCTGACCGGGCTTCCGGACAGATTCGACCGGCTGAACCTTGGCTCTAGCTTCATCTCCTAGCGACCTGGCCGCCCGCAATGGCCCCGATGATGAGAAAAGGCTCTGCGCCCATCGCGACCGCGTCGGGCAACAGGGTGTCCGGTAGTTCGTGGGACAGGTCCTGCTCGCAGGCAATAAAACGGGTGGATGCCGAATAGTCGTGTGAGGAGGCCAAAGATCGACATCGGTACGGCGTCCCGGTAGGCAATCGAATCGCTTTTCATGGGCCCGTAACGCCAAGCGCAGATCCAGCGGTTGCGCTGCTATCACACCCCGTGCGGGGAGATCAGTCCGGTCGCGTAGGCGATCATCAGGAACACGAACAGTCCGACGGAGAGCCCGACGCGCAGGGTCAGCGCCTGCAGGGTTGGCCCGGATCGGCCGCGCAGGATCGCCACCAACGCGCTCCCGAGGCTCGCGAGGATGGCGATGAGCACGACGATGACGATGACTTTTCCCACGATGATGCCACTCGGGTCTTGCCCTAGCTTACACGATGTATCTAAGCCCGGCCTCGAGACGAGAGGCCAGGGCCTCGGGATCCAGGCGGCTGATCCAGGGGACGAAGCCAAGCTGTGGGCTCGGGATGCGCGCCTTGACCGTGTCCAGGGTGTCCTGCAGCGTCCGGTAGTCCCGATCGATCTGCATCGCCACCCAGCCGGCCAATACGGCACCATCGCTCTCTATCGCCTGGGCAGAGACCAAGGCGTGATTGATACACCCGAGCCTGAGACCGACCACGAGGACCACCGGGTAGCCGAGTCGGGCGGCGAGATCGGAGATGCATGAGCGGGGACCCAGGGGCACCCGCCAGCCGCCGATCCCCTCGACCACCGTGAGCTGCGCCCCCCGCGCCAGGCGGCGTTCCACGGCACGGATCCGGCTGATAGATATCCGTACCCCGGCCTGGCGGGCCGCGAAGGCCGGCGCAATGGGCGGCTCGAAGGCGTAGGGATTGACCCACTCGTAGGGCAGATGCTCCCCGGCATGGGCCTGGATCATCAGGGCATCGTCGCTCCGCAGGCCCTGCTCGGTGGGGCGGCAGCCGGTCGCCACGGGCTTCATTCCGCGCACCCTCTGCCCGTGCCGCCGCAACGCGGTCATGAGACCGACCACCGTCCAGGTCTTGCCGACCCCGGTATCGGTCCCGGTCACGAATACCCCGCGCCTACTCGACGGCTGGGGTTCGGGGGTCATTAACCGGCACGCCATCTTGTGGCGCGACCCTTTGCGTGCGAAGTTAGACCCGAGCGAGTCGGTGATGCTGCGGGAAGGGGCCCGGCAGCGACGAGTCTCTTGCTCGCGGGGTCTATAGTGAGGTTGAGGCCTTCAAGCGTGCGCGCCCCGAGCAGCAGGAGATCCCCGCGTTCCGCGAAGACGACCTCGTCGATGGTAAAAAACTTGTCGAGTCTGATGATTGCGAAACCCACACTGCGAGTGACTTGCTGGCCGTTCGCGAGCACGAAAGGCACATCCTTTTTCTCGTGCTGAATTCCGATTCTTTCGAGGGTTCGCCCCGAAACCCAAGAATACTCGCTCCCCGTATCCACCAGTAATTTCGGTATGACTACGGATCGCGTCCTTTCGGAAGGATTTTCCACTTTGCACTTTGTATAGAACGGCTGGCGTTCGGGGGCCATCAGCGCTGTGCGGATCCGCCACCGGGGGGACGGGGTGCTCTGACCAACGGGAAGGTCGCGACCGTGCTCCCGTCCTGGGGACGCGTCGTGGGCAGCGGCGCCCAGGCATGCCCGAAGACCACCTCGTAGGTAGCCGGCAGGACGCCGTTCCGGCGATGCCGCTCATAGCGCTCTCGGACCCTTGCGAGCCGCCCCTTACCGGTGAGCCCGCGAGCTCGGCCCTGTGCGGCATTGCCGGCGCCCAGACATTTGAGATCGCGCATCAAGGCCTCGAGGTCGCGGTAGGTCAGGGTGAGACGCTCGACATCCAGACAGGCGCCATGGAAACCCGCCCGCACCAACAGGTCTCCGATATCGTGCATGTCTAGGAAGGCGTGTACATGGGGCCCCGGGCCTACTCCCGCCCAGCTATCGCGCAGCTCGCCGAGCGTGTCGGGACCCAGCGTCGAGAACATCAAGAGCCCTTGCGGTTGAAGGACCCGCCGAAACCCCTCGAAAGCCGCCTCCAGATCATTGCACCACTGCAGGGACAGGTTGGCGAACACCATCTCGACGCTGCCCGGGGCGAGCGGCAGGGACTCGATGTCGGCTTGCAGGTGGCGCTCCCGCGAGAACAAACGCGGCGCTTTGCCGCGAGCCTGTCGAAGCATCGCCATGGCCAGGTCCAGGACCACGATCCGGCTGCCCGCATAGCGCGCGCTCAAACGCCGCGCCGTAAACCCGGTCCCCGCGCCGGCATCGAGGATCCAGCGCGGCCGCATATCGACGAGGTCCAGGCGCTCGATCATGCGCATGGCCACGGTCTCCTGCAACACGGCGTAGGCGTCGTAGTGCCCGGCGGCGTGTTCGAAGGCGGCCTTGAGGCGCGGCTTATCGAGCCGGTAGGGATCGGGAAGTTTCATACGAATACTGTGGGACCCTCGCCAGAGGAATAACCGCACCGGAGCTCCGCCAGGGCCTCGACGAGGCGCGTGACCTGTCCCTCGGTATGCGCTGCCGTCAAGGATACCCGCAGTCTGGCGCTCCCAACCGGCACGGTCGGCGGGCGGATGGCGGCCAGAAACAGTCCGCGCCGTCGCAGCTGCTCGGCGGCTTCCAAGACACGGTCGTCCCGTCCGAACATCAAGGCCTGGATGGGCGAGCGGGGATCGCTCTTCGGGATGCCGATTTCGGAGAGCCCGCACCGGAATGCCGCGATCAAGGACCTCAGGTGTTCGCGTCGCCAAGACTCGGTCCGAGTGAGTACCAGGGCCTCACGCACCGCTTCGGCGACGGCGGGGGCCAGGGCGGTCGTGTAGCGGTAGCTACGGGCATCCTGGATCATCGTCTCGATGAGATCATCGGACCCCGCCACGAACGCACCTAACCCCCCCAAGGCCTTGCCGAACGTGCCGATCTGGACCGGGACAGCTTCGCTGTCGAGCCCGAGCTCGGCAAGGCTGCCCTGGCCGCAGGGGCCGAGGACCCCGACCGCGTGGGCGTCGTCGACGACCAGGGCGGCATGATAGCGCTCGCACAGGGCCGCGATCCGGCCCAACGGGGCGAGATCGCCGTCCATGCTGAATAACGACTCGGTGACCACCAAACGCCGGCGACCCTCGGCGCCCTGTAGCCGGCGCTCCAGGGCCAAGGTATCGCGGTGCGGGTAGCGGAGCAGCCGGGCACGGGAGAGCAGGGCGGCGTCGATGAGGGAGGCATGATTGAGCCGGTCCGCAATGACCGTGTTCGCTCGGCCGGCGAGGGTCGTCACGACGGCGAGATTCGCGAGATACCCTGAAGGAAAAACCATTGCTCGGGGCCGGCCGGTGAAGACCGCGAGGTCCTCCTCCAAATGCGCGTGGGCGCGGCAATATCCCGAGACCAGCGCCGAGGCGCCGCTGCCGACACCATAGCGCTCTGCCCCGCGTTGAAACGCCGCGACGACGCGCGGGTGAGGCGCGAGTCCGAGGTAGTCATTGCTGGAGAAGTCGACGTAGCGCCGACCGTCAATTTGCACCTCGGCGCCTGGCCCGGTCTCCCGGACGACGCGGTGCCGGTAGCGGCTCCCGGCCGCACGGCTCGCGAGCCGCCGCGCAAGCTCCGGCGCCAGCCAAGTCATAGTGCGTGCTCAGGGGCCGGCGCGAATGGGCTCCACGCTCATCCCCAGCCGCTTGAGGAGCTGCTGATCCCTTCCGGTGTCGGGATTGGCCGTGGTGAGCAGGCGTTCGCCGTAGAACACCGAATTGGCACCGGCGATGAAGCAAAGCGCCTGAAGCTCGTCGGACATCTCCGCGCGCCCGGCCGAGAGCCTCACATAGGACGCCGGCATCAGGATGCGCGCGAGGGCGATGGTGCGGACCACCTCGAAGGGGTCCGGCGGGGGGGTGGACGCGAGCGGCGTGCCGCTCACCCGTACCAGTACATTGATCGGCACGCTTTCCGGGTGTTCAGGAAGATTCGCCAGTGCGATCAATAGGTTAACTACATCCTCCCGCCCCTCCCCCATGCCGATGATGCCCCCGCAACAGACCCGTAGACCCGCTGCCCGCACGTGGGCCAGGGTCTCCAGACGGTCGTCGTAGCTGCGCGTGGTGATGATCTCCCGGTAATAACGCCGGGAGGTATCCAGGTTGTGATTGTAGTAGTCGAGACCGGCCGTCTTGAGCTCCAGCGCCTGTTCGGCGCTCAGCATGCCGAGCGTCGCACACGTCTCGAGCCCCAGAGCCTTGACCGCCGTCACCATCTCGGTGACTCGGCGAAGCCCTCGGGGGTTCGGCCGGCGCCAGGCCGCACCCATGCAGAAGCGGGTCGCCCCGGCGGCCTTGGCTCGAACGGCGGCCTCCCGAACCTCGGCGACACTCGTGAGGGGCCCCGGCTCCATGTTCGTCTGAAAGCGGGCACTCTGTGGGCAGTAGGCGCAGTCCTCGGGGCACCCCCCGGCCTTGATGTTCAGGAGGGTGCTCAACTGGACCGCGTGTCCCGGAAAGTGGCGGCGATGGATGCTCTGGGCGCGATAGACCAGGTCCGGCAGCGGGCGCTCGAACAAGCCCTGCCCCTCCGCCAGCATCCAGTCATGGCGTGTCGCGGCGCTTCCCGCCGGCCCGGTCGGTGTCGGGGACGTGCTGGTTTCTTCGTACACTGCGAACCTCGTCGGTATATCCGTGTTCTATAATAAATCTACCCAAACGCATCCTAGGGAAGCATCGTGCGGCGCTCGTGCATCCTGTGCCTGAGCCCGGCGACGGGTCCGGTGGACCTGTGCCAGGCGTGTCTCGACCTCCTCCCGGAGCAGGGCCGGTGTTGCGAACGTTGCGCGCTGCCGCTCCCGATCGGGCAGCAGTGCGGGGCGTGCGTCACGCGTCCCCCACCGTTCTCGCGCGCTCGTGTCCCGTTCCTGTACGCCTACCCATTGGATGCCCTAATCAAAGCAGCCAAATTCTCTAACCGGCTGGATTACCTGAACCATCTGGGGCGGATCCTAGCCGCTCGGCTCCACTACGCCGGGGCTCATGCGCCGGAGTGCCTGGTTCCGGTCCCGCTGCACTGGCGGCGGCTCGTCACTCGCGGTTACAACCAGGCCCTCGAGCTGGCTCGCCCACTGGCACGCGAGCTCGGGGTCCCGCTCCGCGCCGGTGTATGCTGGCGCTCGCGTTATACCGAGCCCCAAACGGGTCTCTCGGCTCGCGACAGGGCCCGAAACGTACGCTCGGCCTTCCGGGTCGCACGGGCCTTGCCCTACCGGCACATCGCGTTGGTCGATGATGTCCTCACCACCGGCAGCACCGCCCGCGAGCTAGCGCGCGTCCTCTTGTCCGCGGGGGCCGTATCGGTCGAGGTGTGGGCACTGGCGCGAGCGACGCCGGGGCAAGCGTAGCGCCCGCCGCGGTCGCATGGCCTAAGTGTCCAGGTTACCGACCGAGAGGGCATTGAGCTCTATGAACTCGCGGCGCGGTTCCACCTGATCCCCCATGAGCGTGGTGAAGATCTCATCCGCGGCCACCGCGTCTTCGATGCGTACGCCGAGCAGGCTGCGCAGGCCGGCGTCCATCGTGGTCTCGCGGAGTTGCTCGGGGTTCATTTCCCCGAGGCCCTTATAGCGCTGGATGTGAAGGCCGCTGCGGACCTCGTGCAGCAACCACTCGAAGCCGTCTTTGAGTGAGGTGATCGGGTGGCTCTTGCCACCGAGTTGCACCCGAGCCTCTGGGCCTAGGGGACGACCCAGCCGCCGATAGAGGTCCGCGACGCGCCGGAACTCGCTCGACATCAAGAAGTCGGCCGCGTACTCGTCGGTGATCTCGACGCCCTGGATCACGGTCGTGACGGCACCGATGTAGCCGGAGGTGCCAAACGGTCGCAGGTTCGCGTCAAAGGGGCGCTCGGGGTGTGCGGCATTGAGTCGGTCCTGCACCGCTTGAAACCACGACCGCAGCTCGGGCTCATCCAGGGGACCGGCGCTCTGCGGTGGCAGCTCCTGCGCGACCATATCGAGGATAGCGGGCACATGATAGCGGGCCAGCTTGTCGCGCATGGACTGCAGGCTCAGGTAATCCTGCCCCAGTTGCTCGATGAGACGCGGGTCCATGGGTTCGGTACCCGCCTCCGGGTAGACCTTGGCGTCCTCCAACCCTAGACCCAAGAGGAAGGTGTGCAAGGCGCGATCGTCCTTGATATAGCGCTCCAGCTTGCCCTTCTTGACCTTATACAGTGGCGGTTGCGCGATGTAGACGTGGCCGCGCTCGACCAGCTCGATCATCTGTCGGTAGAAGAACGTCAACAGCAGGGTCCGGATATGCGAGCCGTCGATGTCCGCATCGGTCATGATGATGATCCGGTGATAGCGGAGCTTGTCGGGGTTGTACTCCTCCCGCCCGATCCCGCAGCCGAGTGCCGTGATGAGCGTACCTACCTCGACGGACGAGATCATCTTGTCGAAGCGCGCCTTCTCGACGTTCAGGATCTTGCCCTTGAGTGGTAGGATGGCCTGGAAGCGCCGATCGCGTGCCTGCTTGGCGGACCCGCCGGCGGAATCGCCCTCGACCAGGAAGATCTCGGACTGGCGTGGATCACGCTCCTGGCAGTCGGCGAGCTTCCCGGGCAGACCGGCGATATCGAGCGCCGTCTTGCGGCGTGTCAATTCCCTGGCCTTGCGCGCGGCGTCACGGGCGCGCGCGGCCTCGACGATCTTGTCGGTAATGGATCGAGCCTCACCGGGCCGCTCCAGCAGGAACTCGTCGAGTTTCTCCCCCACGACGTTTTCGACCACAGCCTTGACCTCGCTCGATACCAACTTGTCCTTGGTCTGAGAAGAGAACTTCGGATCACGGACCTTCACGGACAAGACCGCCGTGAGGCCTTCGCGCACGTCCTCACCGACTACCGTGACCTTCGAGCGCTGGGCGATCCCCTCGCGGTCCATGTACTGGTTGAAGGTGCGCGTCAGCGCCGCCTTGAAGCCGGCCAGATGGGCTCCCCCGTCGCGCTGCGGGATCGTGTTGGTGAAGCAGAAGATGTTCTCCTGATAGGAATCGTTCCACTGCATGGCCACAGCGACCTCCACATCATCGCGAGTGGCCAGGATGTGGATCACACTGTCGTGGAGCGGGGTCTTCTTTTTATTGAGGTGCTCGACGAAGGCCGCGATGCCCCCGTCATACCGGAAGGTATCCATACGAGCGGCGCCATCGTCGAGGAGGTCGATCTTGATGCCGGGATTCAAGAACGACAGCTCACGAAAGCGCTTCGCGAGAATGTCGTAATGGAACTCGCGGTTGGAAAAGACCTCGGGGCTCGGTTTAAAAGTGACCTCCGTACCCGTGTCCGAGGCCGGCCCGGTGGATGCGATGGGCGCCACGGGGATCCCATCGGCGTACTCTTGCCGGTAACAGGCCCCGTCCCGGCGGATCGTGAGGATGAGCGACTCCGAGAGCGCGTTCACCACCGATACGCCGACACCGTGAAGCCCGCCCGGGGTCTTGTAGGAGTTCTCGTCGAACTTTCCGCCGGCATGCAGGGTGGTCATAATGACCTCGGCGGCCGACCGGCCTTCCTCCTCGTGCATGTCCACCGGGATCCCGCGACCATTGTCCGTGACTGTCACGACGCCATCGTTGTGGACATGGACGGTGATCTCCGTGCAGTGACCGGCCAGGGCCTCGTCGACGCTGTTGTCGACGACCTCAAACACCATGTGGTGCAGGCCGGTCCCATCGTCGGTGTCCCCGATGTACATGCCGGGGCGTTTGCGGACGGCATCCAGGCCCTTCAGGACCTTGATGTTGGTGGCGTCGTAACGGGCAGGCTCGCTCATGGGGCATTTTACCACGGCGGCGGACGTTCCACGTGAAACATCCTGGTTGGGATCCGGATGGCGGAGCTAAGGCTAGATCACCCAGCGCGGCCAGCTCACAGGCGCATCGGCATCACCACGAGCGTCGGGTTTCTACCTTCCTCCGGAACCAGGATACACCCGCTGCCGGCGTCCTTCAGTTCTATCCGGACCCTTTCCGACTCGATAACATCCAGCGCATCCAAGAGGTAGGTCCCGTTGAATCCTATCTCCACTGGGCCACCGTCATAATCTACTTCGATGTCCTCTTCCGCGTGTTCCCGATCGGCATTCTGCGCCGTCGCGCTCAGCATCCCCTTGGCCACTGATATCCGAACTGCCTTGTAGCGATCGGTACACACGATACAGGCGCGCTTCAAGGAGTCTCGGAGGAGTTCCCGCGGTGCGATGACCACCCGCTCGCAGTCCTTCGGGATCACCCGCTCATAGTCCGGATAACGTCCATCGACGAGCTTCGACGTCAACGTGAGCGTACCCAGACACACCTGCAGATGGGTCTCCCCAATCATCAACTGAACCTCATCGCTACCACCGGGCAGCACCCTCAAGAGTTCGGTTACCGCCTTGCGCGGCACGATGACCTGCACCGGGTCCCGGCCTTCCTGTGGTAAGTCGATATCCCGGATCGCGAGCCGGTGCCCGTCCGTGGCAACGCCCCGCAGGCCCCCCGCGTGACGTTCCAACAGCATGCCGTTTAGATAATAGCGCACGTCCTGTACGGCCATCGCCACATGCGTCTCTTCCAGGAGGGTCTTGAGATCTCCACTCGCGACCGACAATCGTGCGCGTTCCGGGCACATCCCGATCCGGGGGAAGTCCGGTGACGCGAAGCTCATGAGGCTGAAGCGACTACGGCCCGAACGGATCGTCGCCTGACCCTCGGAAACGCTTATCTCCACGCTCGCGCCTTCCGGCAGCGCTCGACAGACCTCGTAGAGCATGCGCCCGGGTAAGGTGAACCCACCCAATTCCTCGGTACGATGAGGGACCTCGATCGACAGCTCCACTTCCGCATCCGTTGCCACCAAGGTTATGCCCGAAGCCAAACCGTCGATCAAGACATGCCCCAGGATGGGCATCGACTGCTGTCTGTCCACCACGCCGATCAAAGACTGCAGAGGATAAAGTAGCTCGTCTCTGTCAAAACAGTTCTTCATCTAAGAATGATCCTTATTACTAAAGGCAGCGGTTTCTGGGGGGAATCCACTAAATACTTATACTTTACAATGAGTTACGGTTACAATACGCCTTAGGATAGGATGTTGGCGTCGGGCGCCGAGCCGGTGGACGGTGTGTGGATAACCCCCCTTACGCGCGCTGCCGCCCCGTGTCATCCACAGCTTATCCAACTCATGTCGTCAGGATCCTCGTCAAGGTCATAAAATCGTCGTTGATCCCGGTATCGCTCCTGCGGAGCACCGCGATCCTGCGGCAGGCATGTAGGACGGTGGTGTGATCGCGCCCGCCGAAGGCGTCCCCGATCTCCGGCAGACTGTGGTTGGTCAGCTCCTTCGCGAGGGCGATCGCGAGCTGTCTCGGCCGGGCGATCGAGCGGTTGCGGCGGCGCGACAAGAGATCGGACACCCGCATCTTGTAGAATTCCGCCACCACCTTCTGGATCCCTTCCATGGTGACGGACTTGTCTTGAAGGGCCAGTAGGTCCTTCAGTGCGTCCTTGGCGAAATCCAGGCTGATGGGAAGTCCCGTGAACCGGGCCTTGGCGAAGACCCGATGCAAGGCACCTTCCAGCTCCCGGACATTGCCGCGGAAGCGTTTCCCGATGAAGAAGGCCACGTCGTCGCCGAGCGTGATCCCGGTCTGCGTGGCCTTGTTCATCAGAATGGCCACACGCATCTCGAGCTCCGGGGGTTCCATCGCCACCGTGAGACCCCAACTGAACCGGGACTTGAGTCGTTCTTCGACCCCGTCCACCTCCTTGGGATAGCGATCGCAGGTCAGGACGATCTGCCGTTGTCCTTCCAAAAGCGAGTTGAAGGTGTGGAAGAATTCTTCCTGAGAGCGCTCCTTGCCGCCGAAGAACTGGATGTCGTCGATGAGCAGGGCGTCGACGGAGCGGTAGAAGCCTTTGAATTCATTGATGCGGTTGTGCTGTAGTGCCTTGACCATCTCGGCCACGAAGCGCTCTGAATGCAGGTACACGACCTTGCGATCGGGCTTCAGGCGGCAGATCGCGTTACCGACCGCTTGCATGCAATGCGTCTTTCCAAGTCCGACCCCACCACAGATGAACAGCGGGTTATAGGCGAGCCCGGGGTTTTCCGCGACCTGAACCGACGCGGCGCGCGCCAGTTGGTTGGCCTTGCCCTCGACGAGGGTGTCGAAGGTGAAGCCCGTCTTGAGTCCGCTCGAAGCCGAAGCCGGCGCGTCTTCGGCGTGGGATCGCACCGGTCGTGCTTGGGCCGGCGGATCGGCCATACCCCTGCGGGTCCCTACCCCTAGTTGCACGTCCACGGCGCCTTCCTCCGCGACGCTCAAGACCAGGTTGACGATGCGGTTCAGATAGCGATCCCGGATCCATTCGAGCACGAAACGGTTCGGGGCGAGCAGGGTCAGTGACCGATCCGCCTCGACGGCCTGTAGCGGGCGGATCCAGGTGTTGAACTGCTGGGGCGGGACCTCCGATTCGAGCCGTGTCAAGCACCGCTGCCACAGGGAACCTCCCATGGTGGTTAGGCCCTCTTCGTGAATTATTACCAAGGCACCGCTGGGCGGTCGACCGACCGCTCCCCAACCCGCGCCGCCCACCCAAGGATCTCCGGGGCCGCTGAGTGTAACCCCGGCGTCTCTCATCCGCCACTCCCCATCACCCGAAACCGCGGGATCAAATTGACAAGGGCTGGGCCAATGTGGATCATGGTGCCAACCCTCGAACCGGTGGCTATGAGCGACGAGCACTCCTATGAAAAGAACCTATCAGCCGAGCAGGATCAAGCGCAAGCGCCGGTGTGGCTTTCGCGCGCGCATGGCGACCAAGGGGGGGCAGAGGGTCTTGAGGGCGAGGCGCGCCAAGGGCCGCAAGCGCTTGAGCGTCTGAGGAGCACACGCGAAGAGCCGGACGTCACTTTCACACGCGCCTGTCGGCTCAAGACAGAAGCGGATTTCGGGCCGGTTTTCCGATCGGCGATCCGCCTCTCGGATGAGCAGGTACGGGTACTGGCGCTCCGCAACGGGTTGCGAAGGGCGCGGCTCGGGCTCTCTCTTCCGCGCCGCGAGATCCGCCATGCGGTCGACAGAAACCGGCTGAAACGGCTGGCGCGCGAGAGCTTCCGTCATTGGAAGACCCGCTTGAGCGGGTGGGATATCGTCGTCATTGCCCGTCGTACCGCCAGTCGGTCGAGCAATGCGCGATTCCTGATTTCGCTGGAAAGATCTTGGCGCAGCCTCGGCGGCGTTTCCGCGTCGCGCTCATCTGCTTTGTGATAGCATTGTGGTGATCGCCCTTTGTGATCATGCCCCCCCTCGCATCCGTCATTCGATGGTACAGCCGCTACCTGAGCCCATTCCTGGGTCGCCGCTGCCGTTTCGTCCCCAGTTGTTCACAATATACCGCCGAAGCGCTGCGGACGCATGGCTTGGGCCGCGGGCTTTTGCTCGGCATTCGGCGTATCGCTTCCTGTCACCCGTGGAACCCCGGCGGGTACGATCCCGTTCCGGCTCGTGAGGATGATCGTTGATGGATAATATCAGGCTCATACTCCTGACGGCCCTCTGCCTCGTGGTCTTGCTGATCTGGCAAGCCTGGCAGAAAGACTACGGGAAAGTGAAAGCCCCGGAGATCGCTGCGACACAACCCTCCCCCGTCAATCCGGACAAACAACGCTCCGATGTGCCCGCCGCACCCACGCCGGCCACCACCCCACCGGGTACCCCGCAGCCGGATGCGCCCCTGTCCGATCCGGCCCAGTTGATCCGTATCCGCACCGACGTGCTTGATGTGGTTATCAACAAGCAAGGGGCGGTCATGGAGCAGGTCCGGCTACTCACCTACCCCGTGGCGGCCGATAGGCCGAATCAACCTTTCGTGCTCCTGCAGAATACCTCCGAACGCTATTTCGTTGCTCAGGGCGGGTTTCGCAGCAACCAACCAGCCCCAGATCACCACGCGCTGTACGAGGCGGAGGCGAGCGAGTACGCGCTGAGAGAAGGCGAGGATCAGCTCGAGGTCACGCTACGGTGGCACTCTCCGGAGGGGCTGGAAGTCAGAAAGGTGTTTACCTTCCGCCGCGGCACCTTCCTGGTCCATCTCCGTTACGAGGTCAAGAACGAAGGCACGGAACCTTGGTCCGGGCGGATGTATGCGCAGCTTCAAAGAAACACCGCCACGGACAGCGGCGGCATGATCTACACCTATACCGGCGTCGCCGTCTCGAGCCCCGAAAAGCGTTACGAAAAGATCGACTACGAGGATATGGTGGAGGTTCCGATCGAGAGAGACATCGCCGGCGGCTGGGCGGCCATCCTGCAGCACTATTTTCTGGCGGCCCTGATACCGGATGCCAAAACTCCCCACCACTATTATTCGCTCGTCCCCAAGGGCAGCGATCGCTATGTGGTCGGGATGCTGGGACCGGAGGTGCAGGTGCCGAGCGGGAACGAAGCCATCACCGGCATCGATCTCTATGTCGGGCCCAAGCTCCAACACGTCCTGGAAGGGCTGGTGCCCGGATTGGAGCTGACCGTCGACTATGGTTTCCTGTGGTTCCTAGGGCAACCCATCTTCTGGTTACTGGAGAAGCTGCATCGCCTGACCGGCAACTGGGGTTGGGCCATCATCCTAGTGACGGTCGTCGTCAAACTGTTGTTCTACCAGCTCTCCGCCATGAGCTATCGATCCATGGCCAAGATGAAGAAGCTTACCCCGCGCATGACCGCCCTCCGGGAACGCTACGGGGACGATAAGATGGCCCTGAATCAGGCCCTCATGGAGATGTACAAGGAGGAGAAGGTGAACCCCTTCGGTGGCTGTCTCCCTATCCTCGTGCAGATCCCTGTGTTCATCGCCTTATACTGGGTGCTGCTCGAGAGCGTCGAGCTGCGCCAGGCGAGCTTCGGGTTCTGGATCAAGGATCTCTCGACGCCGGATCCGTATTTCGTGCTGCCCCTGCTCATGGGCGTGACCATGGTGATCCAGTACAAGCTCAACCCGACGCCTACCGATCCCATCCAACAACGCATCATGCAGACCTTGCCGGTGGTGTTCACCGTCTTTTTCGCCTTCTTTCCCTCCGGACTGGTCCTGTACTGGCTCGCCAACAACGTCCTGTCCATCGCCCAGCAATGGATGATCAACCGCCAGTACGGTGAGAGCCCTGCGCCGGCCGACGCCCGATCCTGAGAGCCTATGAAAAAATCTACCGTGCTTCGCTCGCGACTATTTTTTCACAGGCTCTGAGGTCTGAGGCGCCCCCGCGGCGCGCTTGTGCGCAAATGCGCGCGGACCTCGACACCATTGCGGCCGTGGCAACCCCGGTAGGGCGTGGTGCCATTGGCGTCGTCCGGGTCTCCGGCCCCTTGGTCCGGACCATCGCGAGCCGGATCACGGGTAGCACGTTGACCGCGCGGCGGGTGAGTCGCCGTGTGTTTCTCGATGAGGACGGTCAACCCCTGGACCAGGGCCTGGCGTTTTTCTTGGAGGGACCCTATTCCTTCACCGGCGAGGACGTCCTGGAGCTACAGGGTCATGGCAACCCGATCGTCATGGGTCTCCTCCTGGATCGCATCTGTGCCCTCGGCGCTCGGCTGGCCAGGCCCGGCGAGTTCTCTGAACGGGCGTTCCTGAACGGCAAGATCGATCTGACCCAGGCCGAAGCCGTGGCGGATCTGATAGGCAGCCTCACCACACGAGCGGCCCAAGGGGCACTCCACGCGCTGCAAGGGGAATTCTCGCTCAGGGTGAGGCAGGTGTTGGAGGCCCTCATCGGGCTTCGTGCCCGGATCGAGGGGGCCCTGGACTTCTCTGAAGAAGACGTGGCGACCTTCGATAGCGGGGCCTTGGTGGATACGCTGTGCGGCATCCTGAGCAGGGTAGAGCGGCTCATGGCCGATGCCCACCGGGGCCAGGTCTTGAGGGACGGGGCGCGGGTCGCCATCGCCGGCCGCCCCAACGTCGGAAAATCCAGCCTCTTGAATCGGCTGGCGCGCCGCGAGTGCGCAATAGTGACCGAGTATCCCGGCACGACGCGCGATGCCATCCATGTCCAGCTCGACATCGACGGGCTCGCGATAGAGCTTTTCGACACCGCGGGGGTGCGCGAGGCCGAGGACCCTATCGAACGGGAGGGGATCCGCCGGGCCGAAGCGGTGGTGCAGGGCGCCGATCACGTCTTGTGGCTGAGCGACGCTGCGGACCCGACGGAGGATTTGGGGACGGCAATGAGGGCTCTCGGGGACGTTTGCCGGGTGAGCGAGGTCCACAACAAGATCGATCTCGTCGGCATGGAGCCCCGCCTCGATCCCGGTCCGGGACACCCGCACGTCTATTTGTCCGCCAAGACCGGCGCCGGACTGCCTCTCCTGGAGCGCCACCTCTTGGAGGCCGCGGGGCTGTGTCAAGAGGGAACCGGGGGTTTCAGTGCACGGCGGCGCCATATCGTGGCCCTGGGGCGGGCGCGCGACGCCCTGCGAGACGCCCGTGACGCTGCCGAAGCCTGTGCCGGGGAAGAGATCATTGCCGAGCATCTACGCATGGCCCAGCAAGCGCTCTCCGAGATCACGGGCGAGTTCACCAGCGAAGAGCTCCTCGGCGAGATATTTTCCACGTTTTGTATCGGGAAATGAAGGGCGCGCGCGTACACAGGGCGATCTTCGAGCCCCCTCCAGGGGATGTCCGGGGCCGGGATATCAAAAAGCGATAGCAGCTTATGGTCTTTCAGGTCTATCCCTGCTGAGCTTTGGGTGATCCGCTCCGTTGTGGTGGTTTGTGGAAGGTTGTTAAAAGCCGGGATTGAGACGTAAGGCAATCGCCAACAAAACCCAAATGGGGCAGTCGGGTAAACTGGCGGCTCAAGGGCGGCGGCGCTCATCGGAGGCGTCTCCGCGGGGACTGCTAAGATTCAGCCATGAGGTTCTGTTATGACTACCAAATCTCAAGCCACCATCGAAGACCTTTATAAAGTACCTGGCGATGGTAAAGCAGAAATCGTCAATGGAGAGCTTGTACGGATGGGATACTTGCCAGGATACGCCGCTGGTGAGATTTTTGCGGGTCTGCGTGAGTACGCGCGCCGTACAAGAGCAGGGATAGCGACCACCGATAATTGCGGCTTCGCTGTAAGCCTGCCGAACCGCTAGCTGGCGCTGAACCGGCCGTGCCGGGCTGGCGCATGCCCGTTGATGACCTGTTCAGTTAAAAGCCTAATAGGATGCAGCGCGCGCATGATCTCTGGCATGCCGAGGCCAGCCTGCGCGATGCGGCCGGAAGCTCGCGATGGCCGCGAGCCATGCCGGGAAAGGGGCCTCGGTTGATCCCCAAGCATCAGCCCGTCCATTGTCATGGGCGCTGGATTGATTTAGCGTAAGCGAATCGGCGAATGGCCCAGCGAGGCCGAGGCCGTTGGGACGCGCCCTGGGGTGCGAGATCCCCAAAACAGGAACGAGAAGGGAGCGATGACTGCAGTCACCTTCGACACGCTCAAGTTTGTCGAGACGCTCAGGGCGGCGGGGGTCTCCGAGGCACAAGCAAAGGCCATGGCCCAGGCCTTCAAGGACGCCCAGGGCGAGGTTGACGTCGCGACCAAGGCCGATCTGCGTGAGTTCGAGCATCGCATGAGGGCCGAGATAGCCGCCCTCAAGGGCGAGATAATCAAATGGGTCGCCGGACTCCTGCTCGCTCAAGCGGCACTTGTCGCGACCCTGGTGAGGCTCCTGTAACGATCGCTGGCAAGACACACGATTGATAGGAGATCCCCATCCCGAGGGCCGATTCGCGGCCCGCGCTTTCCTACCCTACCCCGCACGGTCACAGATCGCGCTTTTCGAGCCCGCTCCCGGGGACAGGGACCTCAGGGCGCGATTTATCACCGTGGCCGGTATAGGATCCGCAATGGCGATGCTTTTCTCCGAACGTCATTCCCGGGAGTAGCCTGGCCTGCCCCATGAGCATCGACACACCCTTGCCGGTCGGCGACTTCATCGATCGCCTCACCATCCTCGACATCAAGTCAGAGCGCGTGGACGACCCGGTAAAGCTCCGTAACATCGAGCACGAGCGCGCCGTGCTCCGCCAGATCTGGAGCGATTCCAGCTATTTTGGCGTATCTATCGAGGGTGAGCAGAGAGAGCTCAAGCTCGTCAACGCCGAGCTCTGGCAGGTCGAGGAGCGTATCCGGATCAAGGAACGGAGGGGTGAGTTCGACCGCGAGTTCATCGCGTTGGCTCGCAGTGTCTACCGGCTCAACGATCGGCGCGCGCGAGTCAAGCGTGCCATCAGTCTCAAGCTCGGCTCCGATCTCATCGAGGAGAAGTCCTACCACGGACAGGGCGCTTCATCATGACGGGGGCCGGGCCGACGGAACGGATCCTCGTCGTCTCGCTCAGCAACGTCGGCGATGCAGTCATGAGCACCCCGGTCCTGGAGGCCTTGCACCAGCACTATCCCGCGGCCGTGATCGACATCGTCGGGGATCGGCGCTCCAGCGGGCTGTTCCAATTCTGCCCGTATCGCGGGCACATCTTTCACAAGGACAAACACGGTGGCGTCCGGGGGCTCGTGCGTTTGATACGGGACCTGCGGCGGACGCGCTATGAGCTGGTGGTCGATCTCCGCACCGACGGCCTGGCCTATCTGCTCAGGGCCCGGCGGCGCCTGACGAAATGGGGAGCGCGACCTCCGCGCGGTCCCCATGCCATCGAGCGTCTGTTCGCCACCGTGGGTCCGCTCTTCGGCACAGAGCCCATTCCCGCGACGCGGCTGTGGCTCGATGATGGTTTGCAGGCCATCGCCGCACAGATGCTTCAGGCGCTGCCGCCCGGGCCCCGGCTGGCGCTCGGGCCCGGCGCCAAATGGCCGCCCAAGACCTGGCCCCCGGCGCGCTTCGTCGAGATGGTCGAGGCCGTGCGGGACCTGTTCGCCGGGGTCGTGATCCTGGGCGGTCCAGGGGATACAGAGAGCGCCGAGCGAGTCGCGACGGGGATCCGCTTGCCGTACGTGAATCTCTGCGGCCGCACTAGCCTCCTCGAAGACTGCGCGGTGCTCACATGCTGTGCCGTCTTCGTCGGCAACGACTCCGGCGCCGGTCACATGGCGGCCGCACTCGAGACCGCCACCCTCACGGTGTTCGGCCCGACCGATCCGCTGCGCTTTCACCCTTGGGGCGCGCGCGCCGCCTGGGTGGTCGCCCCGGGCGGCGAGCTCGCGGCGCTCACCGGTGACGCGGTCGCCGAACGCCTGCGCGAACGATTCTTCCGCCCTGACTCTGGCGCCTTGGGATGATCCCTTCGGCACACCTCATCGCCAGCCGGCGGCCGGGCGGGGCAGAGGGCTTTTACTGCCGGCTGGTGAAGGCGCTCGCGGCCGAGGCCTGGCCGGTCTATGCCGTTCATCCCCCCGGAAGCGCCGTGGGACCGGCCCTGGGCGGTGCCGTGTCGCGTTTCGAGGTCCGGATGCTGGGGACTTGGGACATCCTGGCGCGTCATCGGATAGCGCGCCTCTTGCGGCGCCTCGCCACCCCGATCGTCCAGACCTACCTCGGCCGCGCGAGCCGCTTGACGCGTCTCGAGGGCCGTCCCGACCAGATCCACCTGGCGCGCCTCGGCGGCTATTACGACCTCGAGGACTATCGGCACGCACAGGCCTTCGTGGCCGTGACCCAGGGCCTTTGCGACTACTTGGTGCAGAACGGGATCCCGGCCGGGCGCGTCTTTCACATCCCGAACTTCGTGGACACCCCGAAGCCGGAGGGTGGGGGCCGTCTCGGGTACTGGCGCGAGCGCCTCGGCCTGCCGCACGAGGCCTGGGTGGTGGTAACGGTTGGCCGCCTGCACCCGGTCAAGGGCCTCGATGTGCTGCTCGCGGCACTAGCCCGCGCCCCCGGCTACATCGAAGACTGGCCAGTGCACCTGGTCATCGTCGGGGACGGCCCGCTGCACGCGGTGTTGGACCAGGAGGCCCATGCCCTCGGACTCTCTGGGAGGGTCCATCTCGTCGGTTGGCAAATCGATCCCGGTCCGTATTACCGAGCCTGCGATCTGGTGGTCTGTGCGTCGCGCCAAGAGACCTTCGGAAACACAGTCCTCGAGGCCTGGGCCTACGGCCGGGCCGTGCTCTCTACCCGCACGGCGGGACCTTTGGAGATCATCACCCACGGGGAGGACGGCTCGCTGGTCCCGGCCGAGGACCCGGCGGCTCTCGCGCAGGGGCTCGAACGACTGCTCAAGGGCGTAGGCACCCGCCATGATCTCGGCGAGGCCGGCAGGAAGCGACTGGCCCTCGATTTCAGCCGCGAGCGGATCGTGCAGCAATATCAGGCGCTCTACGAGACCCTGGCGGGCTAGGAGACGCCGCTCAATCGGATCCACCTGGTCTCCTCCCCTGCGTAGCGGGGGAGGGCTAGGGAGGGGGTTGGGGGTGGATGCCTTCGTCGATCCGTGCCCGCCGGACCCCCACCCCACCCTCCCCCGTCCGCAAAAAGCACGGACAGGGGAGGGAGTCCGTTCTTTCACCCTTTGAGGCGCACCACGCGCGACACCGGTTGGGTGGTGCGCACCGAGCGGATCACGCGCGCCAGGTGACGGCGGTTGCGAACCGCGACGATCAGGGAGAGGCCGGCCGAACCCTCATCACGCTCCGACATGCCGACGAACTCGATGTTGGCATCCTCCTTCGCGACCGCAGCCGCGATGGTCGCGAGCGCCCCGCGCCGGTTGATGGCCTCGAGCCGGATCGCCGCCGGGAACTCGGCATCGATGTCGCCGCCCCACTCGACGTCCACCCATTTCTCCGGGTGGTTCTTGAACTCCGCGACGTTCTTGCACGTACGGCGATGGATCACGATGCCCCTACCGGCGGAGACATAACCGAGGATGGCATCGCCCGGGATCGGATAGCAGCACTTTGGAAACGACACCACCATCCCCTCGGTGCCCTTGATCGCGAGCGGCCGTGCCGTGCCGGCCGCGAGCGCCGCCTCTCCCGCGCCCGCTGGGATGAGGTGGCGGGCGACGATCGGCGCGGGCCGCTTGCCGAGGCCGATGTCTTCCAGGAGCGCATCGGTGCTCTTGAGGTGGAGATCGGCGAGGGCGGCGTCGATGCCCGCGGCGGGCACCCGCTCCAGCGTCGTCCCGAAGCGCTCCAGCTCCCGGTTTAGCAGGCGCCGCCCGAGGTCGCAGGCGTCATCCCGCTCGAGGTTCTTGAGGAAGCTGCGGATGTGCGATCGGGCCTTGGCGGTGACGACGAAGTTGAGCCAGGCGGGGCTCGGAGCCGCACCCGGCGCGGTGATGATCTCGACCGTCTGACCGTTGATGAGCGCGCTGCTGAGCGGCGCCAGGCGGCGGTCGATACGCGTCGCGACTGCACGGTTACCGATTTGGGTGTGCACCGAATAGGCGAGGTCGACGGCGGTCGCCCCGCGAGGGAGCTTGATGATGTCGCCCTTGGGGGTGAACACGTAGACCTCGTCGGGGAAGAGGTCCATCTTGACGTTTTCTAAGAACTCCACCGAGTTCCCCGCCTCGCGCTGGATGTCGAGGATCCCCGTGAGCCAGTCGCGGGCCTTGCTATGGGCCGAGTTGCTGGCGCTCTCTCCGGACTTGTATTGCCAGTGGGCCGCGATCCCGCGTTCCGCGACGGCGTCCATATCCTCGGTGCGGATCTGGACCTCGATGGGTACCCCGTGGGGACCGAACAGGACCGTGTGCAGCGACTGATAGCCGTTGGCCTTGGGGATGGCGATGTAGTCCTTGAATTTACCGGGGACCGGCTTGAAGAGTTGATGGACGGCGCCGAGGGTGCGATAGGCGGTATCGGCGGTGTCGGCGATGATGCGGAATCCATAGACATCGAAGACCTCCGAGAACGGCAGCTTCTTGGCCTGCATCTTCTTGAAGATGCTGTAGAGGTGCTTCTCCCGGCCCGAGACCTCGCCGCTCAGACCCTCCTGCCGCAGGCGCCGCCGGATCGAGCGCAGGATCTGGTCGACCAGCGCCTTGCGGTGGCCGCGCGCCCTTTGAATGGCCTTGGTCAGCACCCGATGGCGTCTCGGGTACAAGGCCGCGAAGCCCAGGTCCTCGAGCTCCAAGCGCACGCTGTTGATGCCGAGCCGTTGCGCGATGGGCGCATAGATGTCGAGGGTCTCGCGCGCCACGGCGCGCCGCTTGTCCGCCGACAGCGCGAACACCGTGCGCATGTTGTGCCGGCGATCGGCGAGCTTGACCAGGATCACGCGGATGTCGTGCGTCATGGCGAGCAGCATCTTGCGGAAGTTCTCGGCCTGCGCCTGAGCGTAGGACTCGAACTCCATCTGCGTGAGCTTGCTGACCCCATCGACGAGCATCGCCACGTCCGCGCCGAAGCCCTTGCGCAGATCGTCCTTGAGCGTCGGGGTGTCCTCGAGCACGTCATGCAAGACGGACGCGATCAACGTGTCGCGGTCCATGCGCATCCCGGCCAGGAACCCGGCCACGGCCAGGGGGTGGTGGATGTAGGGCTCGCCGCTCAGGCGCCGCTGGCCGGCATGGGCCTTGGCGCCGAACTCACAGGCGCGGCGTAGATCCTCGACCTCAACGGGTTTGAGGTACGTGCCGGCACGCCGGCACAGGTCCTCGATCTCGGGCGCCGAGGCCTCCGGCGGGGCGGGCGAGGCCAGGGGCCTCGCGGACCACAGGGACGGCAAGGACAGGGGCCAGAGTTTCATCGCCATGCAAACGCACTCGCGGTCCCCAGTCGGGCTCAGCCCGTGGGGTCGTTAAACACCGAGAAAGGGTCCTCTCCCTTCTCCTTGGCCTCGATGGCGTCCACGGTTGCCATGCTGATGCGCCCCGCGGCGATCTCGCGCAGCGCGATGACGGCCGGTTTGTCGTTCTCGTCGGGGACCAGCGGCCGCGAGCCCATGGCGATCTGGCGCGCCCGCTTGCTCGCCAGGAGCACGAGCTCGAAGCGGTTCTTGACGAAGGGAAGACAGTCTTCCACGGTGATCCTGGCCATCGGGTGCCTCCGTAGGGCGCCGGCGCGCCGACAGTCGAAGCGATCTAGGTTATCAAAGACCCTGCTCGAAGAATACCCTTCGCGGCAGGGCAGTTTCACGACACAGTGAAAACGTTCCTCGGGCTCCGCTCGCCTTGCCCGTACACCGACCCCCCTCGCTTCATGGCCGGATCCAGTGGTTCACGGGACAAGTGAGGAACGTCTCGACTGGTCGGCCATCGCGGAAAAGGCGTCGAGCGTCTCGCCACGCGCCAGAGATCCCACACATCACCCGGAATCCCGGCGATCGCACCGATCCGGCATAGTCCCGCGCCGTCGTGGGTGCGTGGATCACCGAAGCCCTCGAGGACCTACGTTCGCCCGAGGGGCTCGCGCGGATTGCACCCTGAACGCCGCCCGTCATGATTCCTTAACCAAGCCTCGTTATCGTGGACCTCCTCAAAGAAAGGGGCAGCGACGGGCGTTGCTCCGCGGATCTCCACCTGTCAGGAGGCGACAATGGCCGAGAAGCAATCTACGTTTTCCCCTGAGCACGACGAAGACGCGATAACCAACACTTCGGACAACCTTGCTTTCGAGAGCATTCTGGAGAAGCGCTTCTCGCGCCGCCAGTTGCTGCGCGGAACCGCCGGCGCCGCCGCCATGGCGGTCTTGGGCGGCGTCGGCTTGGGTCCCGCCTGGGCGACCGGTAGACACCAGAGAGGCCACGGTCACGGGGCTCGCGCCGTGAAGCTCGGGTTCGCCGCCGTACCCAAGAGTCTCGCGGACGTCGTTACCGTGCCGTTCGGCTACCGCCATGACGTCCTGTACCGATTGGGCGATCCGATCGCGCCCGGAGTCGCCGAATACGCGAACGATGGCACCGACGATCCGGAGAGCTTTGCGCATCGTGCCGGCGATCATCACGACGGCATGAGTTACTTCGGCCTGAGCCGCAATGGTGAGCGCGACGAGAACTCCTCGGCCCGCGGTCTACTGTGCGTCAACCATGAAGCGATCACACCGGCCTTCCTGCACCCGACCGGCCAAACCGTCGTCGACGGGGCGCGAACCGTAGCGGACGAAGTGCTGCGCGAATTCTACGTGCATGGCGTCAGCGTCATCGAGGTAGTTAAGAAGCGAGGGAAGAAAGGGGAGTGGAGCTACAAGCAAGAATCCCGCTTCAACCACCGCATTCACACATTGACGAGAATGAAGCTGTCCGGACCCGCGGCGAAAACCCCGTACATGATCACCAAATTCTCGCCCGATGGGTCGGAAACGCGCGGCACCGTCAATAACTGCGCGAACGGCGCCACGCCGTGGGGCACCTATCTGACCTGCGAGGAGAACTGGGCCGGGTATTTCCGGCGTATGGCCGCGACCGATGACTCCAAGCGCACGGCGAAGGAGCTGGCCTCGTTCGCGCGCTACGGCGTGGTGGGTAATGGCCGCGAGCTGTGGGCGACGGTGACCCCCGATACGGCCGACGACTTCTATTTCTATGGTCGCTGGAACGCGATGAAGCTCGGCGCCTCACCGACGGCAGCGACGATTATCGCAATGTCGCGAACACGTACGGTTGGGTGGTGGAAATCGATCCGTTCAATGGAAAGTCAATCCCCAAGAAGCGCACCGCGCTTGGCCGTTTCGCGCACGAAGGCGCGTGGCTCGGGCCGGCAAAGAAGGGCGCGCCGCTCGCGTCCTACATGGGCTGCGATGCGCGCAACGAGTACCTCTATAAGTACGTGTCGAACCGGCGCTGGGATCCCCGCGACGCCAACCAAGGGATGGCTGCGGGCGACAAGTATCTGGAGGACGGCAAGCTCTACGTGGCCACGTTCAACGCCGATGGTACCGGTGAATGGAGAGAGCTGAGCTTCGGGATCAACAATATCACACCTACCAACCCGGCCTATGCCTTCGCCGATCAGGCCGACGTGGTGATCAACCTTCGTCTGGCCGCCGACGCGGCGGGCGCCACCAAGATGGATCGCCCGGAGTGGGCGGCCGTGCATCCGAAGAACGGCGAGGTGTATGTCACCTTGACCAATACCAACGCCTCTAGCCGTCCGATCACCAGTGTCGACGCCGCCAATCCACGCTTCTATAACGACCAGAAGACCACCGGCGAGGATCAGCTAGGCAACCCCAATGGCCATATCATTCGCTTGGCCGAGACCCACAGCAAGGTCGACGCCACCTCGTTCACGTGGGACGTGTTCCTGTTCGGCGCGCGTGCCAGCGCTGACGCGACCAACATCAATATCTCCGGTCTGACCGACGCGAACGACTTCTCCAGCCCCGACAGCGTGTGGTTCAGTCGTGCGAATCCCGGGTTGTTGTGGTTCCATACCGACGACGGCGCGTATACCGACGTTACCAACTGCATGCTGCTGGCCGCTGTCCCGGGCGAAGTGGGAGACGGCGCCCGGAGGACCGTGACCAATTCCAGCGGCACCACCATCCAATCCGTCGATACCTACGTCGGCAAGCAGCTGGGCGAAAAGCGCCTGCGCCGCTTCCTGGTCGGCCCGAAGGAGTGCGAGATCACCGGCATCACGGAAACCCCGGACGGCAGGGCGATTTTCGTCAACATCCAACACCCGGGCGAAAATACCACGCCGGACTTTGCCACCGGCGCGTTCGGAAGTCATTGGCCGGATGGTGGTCTCTCACGCCCGCGCACGGCGACCATCGTCATCACCAAGGACGACGGCGACAAGATCGCAGTCTGAGGCGAGAAGGACTTGATCGGGGCCGAATCGATTGATCCGGTTGGTACACGAAGTCCCCAGGGCCGTGGTCCCGGCACCGGGAGTTTTTACGGGTGAGGCCGGAGTCGGACGGTGGCGCAACCCCGGATTCCCGCAAACGGAGCGGCACCCTGTCGCGTGCGTGCGCCGGAACGACGCGGATGCCTGCAGTGATTGATGGCCGTTGGCCTTGGGGATGGCGATGTAGTCCTGGAGCGCTCGCTTGAGCAGCTTGAAGCCGGTTTCCTGGGTGAGCTCGTAACCTTTGATAATGGCGTTTCGGAAGATCTCTTGATCGATGCTGCCCAGTTGAGCCTGTCGGTAGCGGTCCAACGATGATCCGAGGGTGCGGGCGCAACTGTCGAGGTGGTCGGTGTTAATGGTCACGGGATTGCCTTGCAGGGGAGCGATCAGGGCATGAGGTCCGGGAGCAGCGGGGCCAGCGCAAAACGCTGCCGACCTAGGGTGAGCCGGTCCGCGCGCACGATGGCCTCGAGATCGGCGAGCGCTCGGTCGAAGTCGTCGTTGACGATCAGATAATCGTACTCGGCATAATGCGAGATCTCCGCGACCGCGTCCCGCATGCGGCGCCGGATGACCTCCTCCCGGTCGCCGCCGCGGCCGTGCAGACGCTCCTCCAGCACCTCGCAGGAGGGCGGCAGGATGAAGATCCCGGTGCAGTCGCTCCGTGCCGCGCGCACCTGGCGGGCGCCCTGCCAGTCGATCTCCAGGATCACGTCCGTGCCCCGGAGGAGGCGCGACGCGACCCATTCCTTCGCGGTCCCGTAACGGTGGTCGAAAACCCGCGCATGTTCCAGGAAGGCGGCGTTTTCCACCATGGCCTCGAAGGTCATGAGATCCACGAAGTGATAGTCGCTGCCCTCGCGCTCCCCGACGCGCAGGGGGCGGGTGGTGTAGGAGACCGACAGGGCGATGTCGGGATGGGTGGCGACCAAGGCCTTGACCAGGCTGGTCTTGCCCGCACCGGAGGGCGCGGAGACGATGTAGAGACGGCCCGGGGCCCTTTTTTCTCCGGCGGGGATCACCGCTTGCTTCCGAGTCAATTGCCCTGCAGAAATCTCGAAAAAGCCTCTCTCCCTGCGGGAGCATGGTAGGGACACCCCTCGTGGGCGCCCTTTCGCTTATTCTCCTCCATCCTGACTTTTTCTCTCTCAAAAGAGAAGGGACCACGCAACGAAGCGATTAACCACTTGACTGTCATTCAATATTCTGGGCCTGCTCGCGCATCTGCTCTATTAGCACCTTGAGCTCGATGGCGGCGCCGCTGGTGTCGGGGTGCGCGGACTTGGCGGCCGTGGTGTTGGCCTCCCGGTGCATCTCCTGGAGCAGGAAGTCCAGGCGCCGCCCCGTCGGCTGGCGGTCGGCCAGGAGGCGCTTGACCTCATCGATATGGATGCCGAGGCGGTCCAGCTCCTCGGCCACATCGAGACGCTGGGCGAGGAGCAGCATCTCCTGCTCCAGGCGCCCGGGATCGAGGCCCGCCGACAGCTCCTCTGCGCGCGCTAGGAGTCGCTCGCGGAGCTGCGTGAGGGCGCCGGGCACCCCTTCCCGTACCCGGGCGAGCTCCACCAAGGCCGAGTCGCAGCGCTCGGCGATGAGCGCAGCCAGCCGCTCGCCCTCACGCCGCCGGCCCTCGCCGAGGGTGGCGAGCGTGGCCTCGAGGAGCGCGACCAAGGGTCCCTGGAGCAGGGTGAGATCGGGTAAGGGCAGATCCATGACCCCAGGCCATTTGAGGAGATCGAGCGCGCTGAGCGGTGCCGGCGCTCTTATCATCTCCTCGACCTCACGGCAGGCAGCGACGATCTGTCGCACCAGGTCGAGCCTGAGCGTGGCCCCCCCGCTCGCCTCGGCGGCCGGCTCGTAGCGCAGGGTGCATTCGACCTTGCCTCGCTGCAGGTACTGGCCGATGGCGGTGCGGAACGGACTCTCCAGCGCGCGCAGCTCTTCGGGGAGGCGCAGCGTGACCTCGAGATAGCGGTGGTTGACGGAGCGCAGCTCGCAGATCGCCCGGCCCCACGCCCCACTCGCGGATTCACGAGCGTAACCCGTCATGCTATCTGCCATCCCCGCGCCTCCGTCCTCGGCAATCAGGCCTCATGGTAGCGTTTCGAGCACGGTCCGCAAACCTCCGGGCGTTATAATGCTCGCCCTTTTTCCAGCCGGAGCGAGAGCCATGCGCCCGAGCGGTCGCGCCCCCGACGAGTTACGCCGTGTTGCCCTGCGATGCGGCTACACCCGGCACGCGGAGGGCTCGGTGCTGGTCGAATACGGAGACACGAAGGTGCTGTGCACGGCGAGTGTCGAAGAAAGAGTCCCGCCGTTCTTGCGCGGGGCCGGCCGCGGCTGGGTCACGGCCGAGTACGGCATGCTCCCGCGCGCCACCGGGACGCGCATGCGGCGCGAGGCGGCGGATGGCCGGCAGAGCGGGCGGACGCTCGAGATCCAGCGCCTCATCGGGCGCGCCCTGCGTTCGGCGGTGGACTTCGAGGCCCTGGGCGAGCGCACCGTGGTGATCGACTGCGACGTGCTGCAGGCCGACGGCGGTACGCGCACCGCCTCGGTGACGGGTGGTTATGTGGCCCTGGTCGAAGCCGTAGCGGAGCTACAACGGCGGCGGGTCCTGCCCCAAAGCCCCCTGCACGGCTTCGTGGCGTCGGTGTCGGTCGGGATCTACAGCGGTATCCCGGTCGTGGACCTCGATTACGCCGAGGATTCGGATGCCGAGACCGACATGAACGTGGTGATGAACGACCAGGGGCATTTCGTCGAGATCCAGGGCACCGCGGAGGGGCATGCGTTCCGGATGGAGGAGCTGGAGGCGATGCTCGGGCTCGCGCGCGGCGGCATCGCGGCGCTCATCGAGATACAGCGCGCGGCGCTCGGCCAGAGATGAATGCCCCAGGGATGAATGAGCAAGTCCCGGCGATGCCTGACGGGACGCTCGTGGTCGCCACCGGGAATGCCGGTAAGCTCCATGAGATCACCGAGGTCCTTGGCGCGCTCGGGATCGCGGTCGTGCCTTTCGTGCCCGAGGGGCTGGCCGAGACCGGTAGGAGCTTCGTGGAGAACGCCTTGATCAAGGCTCGCCATGCCGCCCTGCATACCGGCCGGCCGGCGCTCGCCGACGACTCCGGCCTGGAGGTGGATGCGCTCCAGGGAGCCCCGGGGATCTATTCGGCGCGCTATGCGGGCGAGGAGGCGAGCGATGGCGACAACCTCGCGCGCTTGCTCACCGAGCTGGCGGACGTCCCCGACGAGCGGCGCAGCGCGCGTTTTCACTGCCTCTTGGCCTATCTGAGACACCCAGAGGACCCCGTTCCATTGATCGCCCACGGCGTTTGGGAAGGGCGGGTATTGCACGCGCCCTGCGGCACCAACGGTTTCGGTTACGACCCGGTGTTCTATGTACCGAGCCGCGGATGCTCGGCCGCGGAGCTGCCGCCTGAGGTCAAAAATCGGCTCAGTCACCGCGGCCAGGCGCTGCGGCAGTTGCACCGCATGTTGGGGGGGTTCCTGAAGACCGACAACGATGGTCAGGGTCCTCCATCGCCTCCTTCGGTCCCTTTCCCTCCGGGCTAGGATGAGGGGCAAAAAGCGGGTTCTCGACCGTGTGTGCTATGACGGGTCCGAACGTGGTTTCCGGGGCGCCGCCACCCCCGCTCTCCCTCTACATTCATATCCCCTGGTGCGTGCGTAAATGCCCGTACTGCGATTTCAACTCGCACGAGTTCCAGGGCGCGCTCCCCGAAACGGCCTATGTCTCAGCCGTGCTCCGTGATCTGGAGCAGGAGGCCGGCCGGATCGGCGGGCGCGAGGTGCAGACCATCTTTATCGGTGGGGGCACGCCGAGTCTCCTGTCCGGAGAGGCCGTGCGTTGTCTGCTCTCGGGGGTTCGGGCACGGGTGACGGTGGCAACCGCGGCGGAGGTGACATTGGAGTCCAACCCCGGTAGCGTGGACGGCGGCCGCCTAGTGGATTACCAAGAGGCGGGCGTCAACCGCCTGTCCATCGGGGTGCAGAGCTTTCGCGCGCGGCAGCTCGCCGCCTTGGGTCGGATCCACGGTGTCAACGACGCGCTACGCGCCTTTGAGACGGCGCGCCGGGCAGGCGTTTCCAGCATCAACCTCGACCTCATGTTCGGGCTCCCGGAAGACGACGTAGACGGCAGCCTTCGCGACCTCTCGCAGGCGATCGCGCTCGGACCCGGGCACCTGTCCTGGTATCAGCTCGCCATCGAGCCCAATACGGCGTTCTATCGCCACCCGCCCGAGCTACCCGACGATGACGAGGTATACGCGGCCTACGAAGCGGGCCGCGCCTTGCTGCGCGAGCGCGGCTATCTGCAATACGAGGTCTCGGCCTACGCGCGCGCCGGGGCTGAGTGCCGTCACAACCGCAACTACTGGGAGTTCGGGGATTATCTGGGGATCGGGGCCGGGGCGCACGGCAAGCTCAGCGATCTCGCAAACCGGCGCATCGTGCGCACCGCGAAACGCGCGAAGCCCCTCTCCTATATGAACGGCGCTGGGTCTCCCGCGGCCATCGTCGAGGGATCCCCGCTCACCGCGGCGCAGCTCACGGTCGAGTTCATGATGAACGCCCTGCGGCTTTGCGCCGGCTTCCCGCTCTCGCTCTTCACGGAGCGCACCGGTCTGCCCCTCGAGGCGATAACGGACAGGCTGGATGAGGCAAAGGATCGCGGCCTCATCGACGTCCGGGCCGGTTGGATCAGACCGACCGAGTGGGGCTATCGTTATCTCAACGAGTTGGTGTATCTCTTTTATCGCGATGAGCCGGAGGCGGCGCAGAGCGCGGCGCGCTAGGTCGCCAGGGAGCGTGAGAGTTTGTGAAGAAACCGTCGCGAGCGAAGGGAGGTCGCGTTCCGCCGGAGCGCAGGACCGTTTCGCCGGGAGCGAAACGGAGGGCAAGCCCAGCAGGGTGAGTCCCAAGGATGGGACGAGCAACCGGACTGCATGTTGAAATACATGAGGATTCCGAGCACCGCCGGGAAGCCAGGGCCAGGGAGTGGCCCTGCTTGGCGCGCCGAGGACGCAACGCGAGATCCCGAGCGCAGTAGGTTTTTTCACAAACTCTAAGCGATGCGCGCTATGCTCCTCAGCGCCCCCGGCACGCCGCTCTGCCTCGCGGACATCCCGCTCCCCCACCCGGGTTCCGGTCAGGTCCTGGTGCGCGTCTCGGCCTGCGGGGTGTGCCGCACCGATCTGCACGTCCTGCGCGGGGAACTGCCAGATCCCAAGTTGCCGCTCGTCCTGGGACATGAGATCGTCGGTCAGATCGCGGATCTCGGACCTCTGGTGAACGGGTTCGCTTTGGGCGATCGCGTGGGGGTGCCGTGGCTCTGGTCCACCTGCGGGCGATGCGGCTATTGCGAGCGGGGCGCCGAGAACCTCTGCGACTCTGCCCGGTTCACCGGCTACCGAGAGGACGGCGGCTACGCCGAGTACGCCCTGGCCGATGCGCGCTTCTGCTTCCCCCTCGCGCCGGGGGTCTCCGACGTCGAGGCCGCGCCGCTCTTGTGCGCCGGGCTCATCGGGTACCGCGCGCTCCGCATGGCGGGCGATGCGCGACGGCTCGGCGTCTACGGCTTCGGGGCCGCGGCCCACATCGTGACCCAGATCGCGCGCTACCAAGGCCGCGAGGTATACGCGTTCACCCGGCGTGGGGATGACGAAGCCCAGCGCTTCGCTATGGCGCTCGGCGCCGTGTGGGCCGGCGATGCGCACACCTTGCCGCCCGAGCCGCTCGATGCCGCGCTCCTCTTCGCACCGGTCGGCGCGCTGGTTCCGGCGGCCCTGAGGGCGCTCGTCAAAGGCGGGACGGTGGTGTGCGCCGGGATCCACATGAGCGACATCCCATCGTTCCCGTATCGGATCCTTTGGGGCGAGCGCGTCGTGCGCTCGGTGGCCAACCTAACCCGCCGGGACGGCGAGGAGCTCCTGCGCCTCGCGCCACGCATCCCGGTGCGGACCACCGTAATGCCCTATCCCTTGGCGCTTGCCAACGAGGCGCTCGGGGATCTCGAGGCCGGGCGGGTGCAGGGAGCGGCGGTGCTGGTCTTGGACGCGTAGGCCGTACGCGGTCGCGCTGCTCGCGTCATTATGCGCGTAGCGCGGCGCAAGCCAGGCCGCAAGACCGGGGTCAGCGCCTTGCCGTGCATATCCAACAGGTCTATACTGGGTGTAGCTTATGGACATATGAGGCGCACCGTGCGGTGGAACATTGCTCAAGCCAAGCAGAACCTGTCCGAGGTAGTGCGTAACGCCACTACGGAACCCCAGCTCATCTACAACCGCGACCGCTTGGTGGCAGCAGTCGTGGGTGCCGAGACGTTCGAGGTATTTCGGACTTGGCAGGGGCGGGCAGAGGGCCGGTCGTCGCTCGCGGATCGGTTCGCAGATTTCCGGCAGATCGCAGAGAGCGAGGGTTATGTATTCGAGCTCGGGTCGCGGTCGGACCGCCATAATCCTTTGACCAAAACCCTTGATGAGGTACCTCGCTGATACCAACGTCCTCAGCGAGTTGGCCCGCGCAGATCCGGATCCCGGAGTCGTGGCGTGGGCCCAGACCGTCTCGGCGATCTCCCTCAGCGTAATAAGCGTGGAAGAGATATTCTTCGGCTTGACTTGGAAGCCCAATCCGCGGGTCGAGAAGTGGTTCGATGAGTTCCTGCAGGGATATTGCGAGATCTGCCCCGTCACCGCCGATATCGCACGGCGTGCGGGTGCGCTCCGGGGGATGATGACCGCGCGGGGCCAAACCCGAACCCAGGCCGACATGCTCATCGCGGCGACGGCCCAGGCTAACCAGCGAACGCTCGTGACCCGCAACCTGTCCGACTTCGAGGGCTGCGGAATCGTCCTCCTCAATCCCTTTTCTGACCCCGCTCGTTGAGCCATGCCGCTTTTTACCTTTCGTTTTCACGGGCCCGACCTACTTGACCTTGCTCAGACGTTCAGCCATACGGGTATGCCAGCCCGGGCCGGTCGCCTTCCAGCGTGCGATAACATCCTCTGGCAGCCGAAGTGAGATCAGCTTTCGCGGCTTCAAAGACCGGACGGCCACCTTTCTTGACTTTGGCACGAACCAGCATCTCGTTCGTGAGCTTCGGCAGCTCCTGGTACTCGTTCGGTTGAATGACGTGGGCATCTACGCGGGAGAGATCAGACTTCAAGGTACGGCGCGAGGCGCGTTTCTTCACGGTCATTGGCCTTCCTCATGCTGAAGATGTGGCGGACCGGCCACGCGGGGGGTAGCCGACGACGACCATACGGCCGCCGAGCGTGCCGTAGCAGATGATGCGGCGTTCACCATAGTCCTTGCGCGTATCCTCGACCTCAAGCGTGGCGCCTGCGAAAACGATGGATGCGTCCTCGAAGTCCAGCCCCCGTTCGGCAAGTGTTCGCGCGCGCTTGGCCGGGTCGTAGGTGATGCGCGCCTAGTTATTGTAGCTACGGAAACAAGGGCGCGCAATCGGGTGCAACGGGCCGAGGCAGTGCCAACGTGAGAACATAACCAATGAGATCGTCGGAGTTCCCGCGCCTCGCGCCACGCATCCCGATGCGGACCACCGTGGTGTCCTACCCCTTCGAGTCCGCGAACGAGGCGCTCGGGGATCTTCGAGGCCGGCCGGGTGCAGGGCGCGGCGGTGCCGGTCGTGGACCGGTAAGCGTCGCGCAGTGGTTCGCCACGGTTCCATGCCTTGGGCGTTTCATAAATACTGTCACGTATCGTGAGCTTGCACAGCGATTTGAACGAACGTCGTGCCCACGTTAAAGTCATGCAGGAATCTGCACTTGGACCCCATGAGAACCACGCTCGATATCAACGATGCGCTGCTGGCCAAAGCCAAGGCCGTAGCTGCACAGGAACAGACCACCCTGACCCGCCTGATCGAGGAGGGGCTCGTCCTTCGGCTGCGCGCGCAAGCCGGACGGTCGGACAGTGACCGACCGCCGCTACCCGTATATGCCGCGAGCGGTGGGTTGATGGCGGCTGTGTCCGGCCCTTTGACCAACCGTGCCCTGTTAGATGCGGCCGATGATCCGGATGCGGAATGACGCCCGATGTGAACGTCTTGGTAGCCGGATCTCGCTTGGACCATCCACACCCCCGGTGGCCACCTCAAAGTCCCCCACTTGTGGCCGGGTCAAAATCCCCCACCCTGAGGGGGCGAGACGTGTGGACTTTAGGCGGTCTGTGCGCGTTTGGCAAGGCGGGCGGCTGATTCCTTCAGCCGCCAGCTTTTTCCGTCGAACCTCAGCAGATGTCCATGGTGCATC